>DASXER010000074.1:0-13258 GCA_036490015.1 Solirubrobacteraceae bacterium
GCACACCCGCCGCCAACGCTCAGGCGATCAGCGGAGGAGGGGCCAGTGCCGATACATGCCAGCAGTGGCTCAAGTGGTACGAAGAAGACGTCAAACGCGCCAGCCAGTCGGTCAACGCCCACTCGCCCAGCCAGGTGACCAAATACTACGCGGACGCTGAATACGACCTGAAACTCGCCAAAGAAGGCCACTGCTCATGGGCCACGGTGAACGTCACCAAGAGCCCCACCCCGACGCAGCCGGTCAGCGCGCCGATCGGCAAGGCGCCTGTCTCGAACGCTCCGGCGCGGCATGCGTCCGGTGTCTGAGTCCTGGTCTACATCCCGACCAGCTGGGCTCGCCCGCTCAGCTGGCTCGGGGGGTGGTATTCGGGTCCCGAACCCTGTTCCGCTCAGCGCCCGCGCGCACTGAAGCGGTCTACGGCGCCCTCGAGAACGCGTGCGGGCACGCCGCCCACGACCGCACCCTCGGGAACGTCCTTGACGACCACCGCGCCGGCGCCGATCACGGCGTCGTCGCCGACCGAGATCGGGCCGATGACAATCGCGCCGGCGCCGATTCGCACGCGGTCCCCGATCGTGGGCGAACCGCCGCGGTCGTCGTAGCCGACAGTCACCTGCTGGGCGAACAGGCAGTCCGCGCCGATGCGCTCGGCGGTCAAGATCGTGGCAAAGCCGTGGTAGGAGCAGAGGCCCGGGCCGATGTCGCCGCAGTTGATCTCCAAAGCGACGGCGCCTTTGTAGAGCGGTGCGAGCGTGCGACCGGCGACTTTCCAGACGACACCGTGCTGCTGCAGGCGCGTGTAGAGGATCGTGCGCAGCGGCGGGTGGCGCAGCGCCTCGGTGCGCTCACGACGGCTGAGCCGCTCGGGCAGGGGTAGGTCCATGCGCGGCTGGGCGAAACGCTTCATGTCGCGCTCGAAGGATGTGTGTGCCGGGCACGCTCGCGCGACCAACCCCAATGGGGCGACGAGTGCGCCCCGCAGCGTCCACAGCACGCTTCTCGGGCTCATACTCGCGGTCTTCTGGCTGCTGAGGTCTGCACCTGCTTCGGCGTCAGCGCGCTTACGTCCGTTGCAGCTCCTCGACAGTGGCGTAGAACCGCTTCTGCAGAGCGGTGTCGGTGTAGTCGCGCAGGTAGCTGTCCCGTCCGTCGGCCGCCAGGCGCTCGCGCAGCTCGGCCGACTCGAGCAGCTTCCGCAGACCGTCGGCGAGGTCGGCCGGCGCCCCCGAACGGGCGAGCACCCCCGTCTCGCCGTCGGCGAGGAATTCGCTCGGCCCGCCGGAGTTGACGGCCAGCACCGCGACGCCGCGCGCCATCGCCTCTAGCAGCACGATCCCGAACGGCTCGGGGTCCGAAGCGTTCACGAGCACGTCCATGCGTTCCACGTACGGCCCGGCGTCGGGAACTTCGCCGGTCATCGTCACCGAGTCCGTCAGCCCGAGCGACGCGGCCAGTCGCGGCAGCGAGGCGGCGTAGTCCGGCGACAGGCCCCAGGAGTCGCCGCCGACGATCAGCATGTGAAAGCGAAGGTCGCGCTCGTGCAGCAGAGCCTGTGCCCGCAGCAGCCTGTCCTGTCCCTTCCATGGCTGCAGACGCCCGACGAGCCCGACGATCGGGACGTCGTCGGGCAGTTCGATCGAGGCCGGGCCGGCGCTCGGCGGCGGCGGCGGAGAGCCCGCGTTGACGACAAACGTGCGCCGCCCAGGAAAGACGCGTTTCTGTGCGGCCGCGGCCGGCCCCGAGTAGCAGCCGACGGCGCGTGCGGGCAGCAGCGTCGCGCAGCGGTCGAGCCAGCCGAGCGGCTCCGGTATCGCCTGTTGCCACCACAGCAGGCGGCCGGACATGCCGGCGAGCATCGCCGCGGGCGCCGAGTAGAGGTGTGTTTTCGCCGACCAGTTGAGGATCAGATCCGGTTTGCGGGCGGCGAAGACGCGGCGTAGGTGCAGCACCGTCCTGAGCCAGCGATGGCCTTCGCGCAGGCGCCCGGCGTCGATTACCTCGGCGCGCAGGCCGGCCGCGCGCAGCTCGCCTGGCCACGGTCCGTCGCGGAAGAAGATCAGCTCGATCTCGTGGCCGCTGTCCTTCGCGCCGTCGAGGATCCCCTGAAGCATTCCCTCGGCGCCCCCGAGGCGCTCGCCCCAGGGCACCGTGATGATCATGCGCATCCCGCTAGGAGACCGCGCCGAGATCGCCGAGCGCCATGGGCCGGACGATAGCCAAAGCGCTGTTCCCTCGTTCTCTGGAAAGCCGCTCGTTCGCCGTCGTCTCACCGGCTGTAGGCTGCGAGCGATGGCCGAGGAGGGTGGTGCGCAGGTATCGACGGTGCTGGAGAGCGCCCGTCGCGTGGCGCCGTTGGCGGCCGAGACGGCGCGTAGCAACGAGCGCGAGCGCGCGCTTGGGGTGGAGTTGGTGAACGAGCTGCGGGACGGCGGTCTGCTGCACATGTGCCTGCCGGGGTCCTTGGGCGGCGGCGAGGTCGAGCCGCGCGAGCTGATCCTCGCGCTGGAGGAGCTGGCGCGAGGCGACGGGGCTGCCGGCTGGTGCGCGATGGTGGCGTCGACGAGCTGCCTGCTCGGCGCGTACCTGCCCACCGCGCGGGCCGAAGAGGTCTACGCGGGCGGGCGCAACGTGCTCGCTGGCGTGTTCGCGCCGCGCGGGCGGGCGCTGCGCCGTGAGCGCGATTTTCTCGTCGGCGGCCGCTGGCCCTTCGTCAGCGGCGTCGGCCACTGCGATTGGCTGATGGCCGGCTGCCTCGTCTTCGGCGAGAGCGGCGACGCACCCGAGGCGCTCGCGTCCGGCGCGCCTGATGTGCGCTTGATGCTGATGCCGCGAGAGCGGGTGCAGGTGCTCGACACGTGGTCGGTGGCCGGCCTCTGCGGCACCGGCAGCCACGACATCGCTGCCGACCGGGTCGAGGTGCCGCACGAGCTGGGCGTGTCGCTGTTCACGCAGCGCCCGCTCCACGATGGTGCCCTGTACGCCTTCCCGTTGTTCGGGCTCTTGGCGCTGGGGATCTGTGCGGTCGGGCTGGGAATCGCCCGAGGCGCGCTCGACGAGCTGTCGGCGTTGGCGCGGGGGAAGCGCCCGGCGCCGGGCGCGAGGGCGCTCGCCGAGCGCTCGACGATCCAGGCCGAGGTCGCGCGGGCGGAGGGAGGACTGCGCTCCGCACGGGCGTTCGTGCTGGAGCAGGTCGACGAGGCCTGGCGGGCTGCGCAGGACGGTGGCACTTTGTCGGAGGCGCATCGGCTCGGGCTGCGTCTGGCGGCCACGCACGGGACGTGGGCCGCCGCTGAGGCCGTGACGGCGGCCTACCACGCCGCCGGCGGCGTGGCGATCTACCTCGACAGCCCGCTCCAGCGGCGCCTGCGCGACATCCACGTCGCCACCCAGCACATCATGGTCGCGCCGGCCACATGGGAGCTCACCGGGCGCCTACTGCTCGGGCTGCCGACCGACATCACCCAGCTGTAGCGCGCGGGGCGGCGGGCGCGACGGAGCCCGCGGTTAGAGTCTGGTCGATGAATAACCTCACACCAAAGCTCCTCTCAACCGTCCTGCCCGGCGCCATCGTCGGGCTTCTGATTGCCGGCTGCGGCGGCTCGTCCTCATCTGGCAACGGCATCGGCGCGAAGTCGCCGACCGAAATTCTCCAGGCGACGAAAAGCGCGTCCGCGGCCGCCAAGTCGGTCCACATTGCAGGCTCAATTGTCAGCGGCGGAAAGCCGATATCTCTCAACATGCAACTCGTTGCCGGCCAGGGCGGCAAGGGCACCATTGCCCAAGAAGGCTTCAGCATCGACCTTGTCCAGGTCGGCGGGAACGTCTACATCGACGGCAGCGACGCCTTCTACAAACACGTCGCCGGCGCCACCGCAGCGCAGCTGCTCGACGGAAAGTGGCTCAAGGCACCAGCGGACAGCGGCGAACTCGCCTCGCTGGCGGAGTTGACGAACCTCAGCAAGCTGATCGACAGCGCGCTCGCGAGCCACGGCAAGCTCTCCAAGGGCAAGGAAGAAACGGTCAGCGGGCAGAAGGCGATCGGCTTGAAGGACACGACGAAGGGCGGCACGCTCTACGTGGCGAGCACGGGCTCCCCGTACCCGGTCGAGATCCTCAAGGGCGGCTCAGAAGGCGGCACGGTCACGTTCAGCGACTGGAACAAGCCCGTGACGCTGAAGGCGCCGGCCGGCGCGATCTCCATCAGCGAACTGCAAAGCGGTCACTAACCGTCATTCGTCGATATGTCGATAAGCACGGAAAGTGGGTCAAGCGTGAGGAAAACGATGCCGAATCGTCTTTCTAGTCACGTCGCGACCCTGGGACCGGACAAGGATGCGAGAGCTCTCAGTGCAGCACGGTGGTTCATACATGAGCAGTGGGCAGATGTCTGACACGGCTCAGCACTCGTTTCGCAAGGGCACCGAGCGCGCCCGGCGCCCTTCGGCGGTCTGGTCCGGGCTCGCCGCGCTGCTCGCGATAGCGGCCATTGTCGGCATCGCGCTGGCGGGTGTCTCGGCCGCCGCCGCGTCATGTGCGGTGGTGTTGGCGGTCGCCGCGCTCGCGATCGGCTACTACGTCGGCGACATCGGTCGTGCCCGGCTCGAGGACGAGATCGAGAATCGCACGAGCGAGCTGAAACGTGCTCTCTCGGAGCTGGAGATCGCGCAGGCCGAGACGGTGCAGCGGCTCTCGATGGCGGTTGAGTTCCGCGACGAGGACACCGGCGCGCACATCGAGCGCATCGGGCGCTTCTCGGTGCTGTTGGCGGAACACATTGGCATGGACGCCGACTTCTGCGAGCGGCTACGCCACGCGGCGCCGCTGCACGACGTCGGCAAGGTCGCGATCCCCGACGCGATCCTGCTCAAGCCCGGGCCGCTGACGCCGGAGGAGCGCGCGATCGTCGAGACCCACGCCGAGGAGGGCCACAGGCTCGTGCGCGGCTCGTCCTCCTCGATCCTCGACATGGCCGCCACGATCGCCTTGAGTCACCAGGAGAAGTGGGACGGCAGCGGCTATCCGCGCGGCTTGAAGGGCGAGGCGATCCCGATCGAGGGGCGCATCGTGGCCGTCGCCGACGTGTTCGACGCGCTCACCAGCGACCGTGTCTACCGCAAGGCCTTCTCGATCGAGGACGCCGTGCAGATGATGCGCGAACAGCGCGGCCGGCACTTCGACCCGGTGCTGCTCGACGCCTTCATGGAAGTGCTCGGTCGTTCCGGTCCGGATGCCCGCGACGAACTGCGCTCGGACCCCGCGGAGATCGCCGAGATCACGCTCGAGACATTCGCGACGGCGCTCGAACGGGGCGACGCCGAGATGGCCGAGGGAGCGATCGCGACGGCGATCGAGGACGGCATTTCGCCGACCACGCTGCACGCCGAGGTGATCGGCCCCGCGCTGCGACGCATCCGTGTGCTCGTCGAAGAAGGCGAGGTCGACGTCGAGCGCGAGCACCGTGCGTTCACGATCACACGGCGCGTGCTGGCGACGCTCTACCGCTACATGACGGGCGGCACCGAACAGACGCGCGAGCGCGTGCTGCTGGCCGGCGTGGAGGGCGACACGCACACGCTCGGCCTGCAGATGGTCCACGACCAGCTCGCCGCCGCCGGCTACCAGACGACCTTCGACACCGACTTCTCTGGCGAGCGTCTCGTCGAGGCGGTCGAGAGCCAATCCCCCGACCTGGTCGTGCTCGGTGCGACCGTGCCCGGCGAGGCCGAGTCGCTGGAGCTGGCGCTGCGCGACCTGCGCGCCAGCCACCCCGACATCCCGGTCGTGCTCGGCGGTCCCGCGGTCGGCGGCGGTCTGCCGCGCGAGCGTGGCGGCATGAAGGTGTTGGAGCGCATCGACGAGTCCGTGCCGGCGGTCGAAGACCTGCTCGCATCGGCGCCGGCCGCCTCCGTTTAGCCGGCCGGCCGTATAGATTTCTCGCGCATGAGCACTAGCGCGATCGTGACCGGCGGGGCCGGCTTCATCGGCTCGCACGTCGTCGATGCCCTGCTCGCGGAAGGCCGTCGTGTGGTCGTGGTTGATGATCTCTCCTCGGGCGACGCGACGCGCGTCGCGTCGGGAGCCGAACTGCACGAGCTCGACATCGTCGACGCCGAGGCGCTCGCGGCGCTCGTCGCCGAGGTGGCTCCCGAGAAGATCTTCCATCTCGCCGCGCAGTCGAGCGTCGTGGCCTCGGTCGCCGATCCGGCACGCGACTGTGCCGTCAACGTGCAGGGGACTTTGAACGTGCTCGAGGCCGCCGGCGCCGGCCGTGTGCCGGTCGTGTTCACCTCGACGGGCGGGGCGCTGTACGGCGACGACGCGCCGATGCCGACCAGCGAGCAGCGGATCCCCGCGCCGCTCTCCCCCTACGGTGCCTCCAAGTGGGCCGCCGAGGCCTACGTGAACACGTGGTCGTTGTCCTCCGGCATCCCCCATGCGGTGTGCCGCCTGGGCAACGTCTACGGCCCGCGCCAGAGCCCTCACGGGGAGGCCGGCGTGGTGGCGATCTTCAGCGAGCACCTGTACGGCGGGCGCACGCCGAAGCTGTACGGCCACGGCAAGCCGACACGCGACTACGTGTACGTCGGCGACGTGGTCCGTGCGCTGCTGGCCGCCGCGGGAAGCTCCGGCACCTACAACATCGCCACCGGCGTCGAGACCGACGTGCTGACGATCTGGCGCGAGCTGAGTGTGGCCGCCGGCAAGGAGATCGAGCCGGAGCTGGCCGACCTGCGCCCCGGCGAGCTGCAGCACAGCCGCCTGGACGCCAGCCTGGCGACACGCGAGCTGGGCTGGGCGCCCGAGATGCCGATCGCGGACGGTCTGAAGCAGACCTACGCCGCCCTGGTGGAGGAATTCGAGCGCTGAAGCGGGCGGACGCGCGTTGCAATTTGCCGCGCACGCCTCAGGACCGACCCCCGCACGGTCCGAGGAATTTCGTATGAGACACTCGCGCAGGGCGATTCTCGGTGCCCTGACGAGCGCGATCCTGCCTTTGCTGGCGATTTCCCCACAGGCGCAAGCGCTCGCCCACGAACCAGGTGGCATCGCCGCGCCGTCCGAACAGGCGGCCGGCGGCAGCGAATTCGGCGTGCCGACCCACGCGGCGAGCCGACGCCCGTCGGTGGCGGCGCTGAACGCGCCGACGGCCGCCACACCGGGCCATCCGCCGCACGTGACCTACATGGTCAAGGAGAAGGGCGTGGCGAGCGCGTACGTCTCGATCGCGGTCACGAACCTCACGACCCGCAAGCTCGTCATCAGCGCCCAGCAGGGCTGGATCCACACCGGAAAGCTGCTGTCCGTGCGCTGGCCCCGCAGCGCCACGCTCGCGGCGGGTGTCTACCACGTCAGCCTGAACGCCCACGACAGCCATGGGGGCAACCTCGAACGCAGTGCCCATGCTTCCGGGGTCGTGACGCTAACCGTCAAAGCGGCGCCTACGCCCGTCGCTCCAGCGCCTGCACCAGCTCCCGAAGCCGGCGTGCCCACACCAGCCTCGACCGCCGCCGAGGGGGCCGTGTTCCCGGTCCGCGGCACGCACAACTTCGGCGGCCCGGAAAACCGTTTCGGCGCGGCCCGCGAAGGCCACATCCACCAGGGCCAGGACGTTCTGACGGCCGAAGGCACGCAGGTCGTCGTGCCGTTCTCCGGCACGATCACCACCACCAGCTTCCAGGCCGGCGGCGCCGGCTACTACGCCGTCGAGCACACGACGATGGGCTTCGACTTCATGTTCGCCCACTGCGAGGCGAACTCGTTCGCGGTCAACATCGGCGAGGCCGTCAGCGCCGGAGCCGCCCTCTGCAAGGCCGGTCAGACCGGCGACGCGACGGCGCCGCACCTGCACTTCGAGATCTGGGTCGGCGGCTGGCAGGCCAAGACCGGGCACCCGATCGACCCGCTGCCATACCTCGAAGCCTGGGAAAAGGACGGCGCCAGCTGAGCGTTGGCTTGGCTGTGAGCGGCGGCGCCGACCCGGTAGGATCGTGGGCCGCGGCGAGATAGCTCAGTTGGTAGAGCACACGACTGAAAATCGTGGTGTCCCCGGTTCGAATCCGGGTCTCGCCATCTGAAAGTCGCTGCAAATCAGCGAGTTTCCGGATGGTGATCGCTATCCGAGGTGGCCCTGTTTGTGCCGATGGGCGTCGCTGTCGGCACAAACGTCGGCACAAGCCCGATCAATAGCGCCTGTCCGAGCCGGGTAGGCGCCTTGTACGGAGCCCGACGAAGGGCAACAAAATGGCTTATCTATGCGGTCCTGGAAGTAAGGGCCAAGCCGCACAGCAGCGCCTCGAATCAAAGACAACATGAGTTGGAATCGTAGTGTCACCGTTCGAATCCGGGTCTCGTCAAAGCGACGTGCCGTGCTCGGGCCTCACGCGCTGCTGTTGGACGGACGCGACAACCGCTCGCCGAAACGCTCGGTCCTTTACGACCTCATCGCGCGTAGCAGTTGGCGGTGGGTGAGCCATCCGACGGGTTCCTGTCGGTCGGGGGCGAGCACGGGTACGCCGTCGTCGTTGCCGGCCGCGAGTGCGGCGATGGCATCTGCGATCGGCTGGTTGGCGCGGAGCTCGGGTGCCGGGTGGACCAGTGCGCTGGCCGTGAGGCCCTGTCGTGCCTCGTTTAGCGCTTGCTCGATGTCGGCTGCGGTCACGACCCCCTGAAGCTCGCCGTGCTCGTCGGCGACCGGGAGCGTGTCGGAGCGCTCGGCGGTCAAGCGCGCGATGACGGTGTCGATCGTCGCCGTGGAAGCATCGGCTCCGGAAGCGCGCCCATCGCGTTCGCGACCGGTATCGCAGTCTCCGGGAACGGAGGCTCGTCGATGGCGATCCCGCGCCGGCGGAGCTTGAGTGTGTAGATGGTGTCCCGGGTAAGAGCGCCCGACAGCGCGGTTGCGACGACGATCGCGAACATCAGTGGCAGGATGATCCGGTAGTCGCCCGTGAGCTCGAACACGATCAGTACCGCTGTGATGGGCGCGCGGGCGGCGGCGGCGAACACCGCTCCCATGCCGACGAGCCCGTATGCACCGGCGGCGGCCGCGAGGTGGGGTAGGAGCCGGTGCGCGATCGACCCGTAGGCGGAGCCGAGCATCGCGCCCATGAACAGCGAGGGCGCGAAAACGCCGCCGGAGCCGCCGATCCACATCGTCAGGCTCGTCGCGAGGATCTTCGCGACGAGCAGTCCGAGCAGCGCGAGCACGACGTAAGTCGCGGTGGCCGCTGAACAGCTCGGTGAAGCCAAGGATCATGTACCGAAAGCCGATGGCTCCGGCGCCCGCCCCTGCGCCGACCAGCAGCGCCAGTGCGGTCAGTGCCGTGTGTTCGTGCGTCGCGGAGCGGCGAACCTGCGCCCACCATGCCGACCTCCGCGCGGCGCTCAGCGCGCTCATGGGGTGGCGAGGCCGTCGAGCAGCACATCGATCGCCCGACGTACGTTGCGCCATGCTGCGTCGATCAGCTGCTTGCGACGTTCGGCGCGGGTCTCGGGGAGGATCTTCGGAACCGTTCCCCCATATTACAAACCGACTGGTCAGTTTTTAAGCGCGCCGGATGTGCGCCCTGGGTCATCCGACTTCCGGCCCGACCTGCTCGATGAAGGCGGCCAGGGCGGCGACCTGCTTCGGCTTGCCCGCCAACCCCAGCCGCGCGATCCAGTTGACCATCGGACGAGGGTCGTAGCCGCGCAGCGACAGCGTGCCCGGGTGGCTGAGAGCCTCAATCAAGAAATGCTGGCCCACGAGCGCCCGACGGCCGTTGCGCAACATCAAGTGGCGTCCCGCGAAGCTCGCGAAGTTCGGCCCAAAGGTCGGTCGCCCGCCCTGCAGATGGCAGGCCGTGCACCCGTCGGAGACGGCGAGCCGAACGCCTCGTTCGACGAGTCGCTGCTCGGGCGTGATGGGGGCTGTCACGTAGCTCGGCGGCACTTCGGCCGGAGTCGCGCCGGCTGCGGCGTGCCGAGCCCCTCCACACCCCGCGCCGATCAGGAGCGACAGGCTGAGAGTCGAGGCGAGCAGGCAGCGCCCCGCTTTGTTGGTGGACGGTCGCACGGTCACTTCAGCGATTCGATGAAAGCGACCAGCGCTTGGCCATCGCGCGGGTTGTGGGCGAGGTCGAGCTGCGCAGTGGCCTGCGCCATCACGTCGGCGGGATAGCCGCGCGCTGTCAGCGCACCAGGGTCGACGATGTGACGGACCAGATACGCGCGGTCGGCGATCACGTCTCCCCGTCTGTGAGCTGGACGGTGCTGCCCGTGAGGCCACGCCAGGTCGGGCCGACGCCGCGCGAGCCGTCGAGCGAGTGGCAGCCCGCGCACCCGTCCGACTGGTACAGGGAACGTCCTCGCGCAAGCGGACCGCTGTGAGGCGCGCTGCTCGTCGCGGAACTTCCGCAGCCGGCTACGCACGCGACGGCGGTGACGACAAGCGCGAGAGTTGTGCCTCACTTAGTTGACGTGGAAGCGGTCATGGTTCTCGCAGGAGTGCTCGGAAGTCGTAGTCGAGGTTGGCGGGGGTGACCGGGACTCCCGCGTTGATCTCGGCGACGCGACGACCTTGCCGGTCGACGAGCCAGATGGCTGCGGTGTGTGAGCTATTGGGGTCGCCTGGGATCTGCGGTGCGACGAAGTAGGCGTCCCAGGTCGGTTTCAGTGCTTGTTCGCTGCCGATCAGGTAGTGGAAGTTCGTTGGCTCGCGATGGAGCGCTAGCCAGGAGCGCACGTTCGCCTGGGTGTCGCCTCGTGGGTCGACCGATACGGCGAGGACCGAGACTTGCCGGGCGTCGGCGCCGAGGCGGCTGAGCGCTGTCTGTAGCTCCTCTCCGATCAGCGGGCACACGTCGGGGCAGGAGGTGTAGAGGAAGGTGACGGCGTAGGGGGTGCCGCGGAGACTGTGGGTGTTGAAAGTACCGCCGCGTGCGTCGCGTAGCCTGATCGTGGGTGCGGGGGAGTTCGTGAGACCGGCTGGGAGGACGGTCGCGTCGCGCAGGCCGCCGACCGGCTTTGGCGCGGGCCGAGTGCTCTTCGTGAGCTCGATGGCGGCGATGATCGCGAGCGCGAGGAGCGCGAGCAGGCTCAGGGCGAGCACGTTCGGCCGGTGGCGTTTCACGTTCCCACCGCTGAGAGCAGCCAGAGGCCGAAGCTGGTGAAGGCGACCATCACGCCGAGCATCCAGTATTGGGAGCGGATCGCGTCCTCGCTGCTCCTGTAGATCGCGAGCGCGCGGTCGTGGGCGAGCGCCAGCCCGCCAACGTGCCCGAGCAGCAGCGCGGCGACTTGGACGTACCAGATCGCGGCGTAGGAGATGATCGTGTAGTCGATCTGCGTGCTCGCGGTCCCGAACACGTTCGCGCCGTTGCCGAGCGGGTCGGAGATCAGGTATCTCATCGCCTGGCCCTGCCAGATCACGAACGAGAAGTAATGGGCGAGCACGTATGCGATCGCGATCGGCAGCAGTGTGTGTACGAAGCGACGCGAAAGCTCTGCCTGGCTGTAGCGGGAGCTGACGGTGCGCAACCCGCCTACGCCGAGCCGGTAGACGCCCGCGACCATGACGATACAGCCGAGTAGGCCGAAGCTAAAGACGAGCTCGACCGCCGCGCTCTGGTTCAGGCCGATGCTCGTCAACCCTTCGACGAGCGTCGAGGCGAGTTCCTTCCAGTAGCCGCCGTTGCTGAGGCCGTCGAAGGTGGTGGTGCCGATGATCGTGCAGACGAGCGCGACCGTCCCCGGGACGATCGGCAGGCCGGGCGCGCCGCTCAGCGGGCGGCGTACGTACACGGCGCAGTCTCTATAGGCGAGCGGCGAAAGTCGTGCGACGAGGCTGAAGTAGGCGGCGAAGCCGTCGCCGTGCTCGCTCCACTGCTCGACGCCGAAGGTCAGCATCCCGGTCACCATCGCGGCGAAGTAGCCGAGCGAGAGGGCGGCGAGCGTGGAGGGCACGTCGCGTTCCAGGTAGACCAGCTCGAGCCAGCCGAAGCCGGCCAGTCCTATGACAGCGGGCCACGTGCCGAGCCACGATGGATAGCGGCGCGCGGCGCGCATCCGTGGAGGCATCAGCCACAGCAGGCAGCGTGCGAACGTGCGCCAAGGGCTCAGCGCGGCGAAGAAGTCGCCGAAGACGAGGCTGAGGACCGGCAGGCCGACCCAGAAGACGACGTAGATGAACGTCACCGCGAAGTTCGCGTTCGCGGCCTGCGCCCCGGCGAAACCGCTGTAGACGACGAGCGCGAACACGCCTAGGCCAAACGCGCTCGCCAGCGGTGCGAGCGCGCACGGGATTGCGAACAGGCGCCGCGGGGTTTCGGTCTGGAGCTTCGGGGTGAGCCAGAGCGTCGAGAGCGCGACGAACGACACGACGAGGACGATCGCCGCGGCCCAGCTAAACAGCCACACCGGGATCGGCAGGTCCGCCTTGCCGACGATGCCGTGCGCGGACGCCGTGGCGGGGAACGCGAGTCCGCTCAGCAGCAGCCAGCAGCAGAGCGCCGTTCGACGGGCGAGCGTGGATGCCGAGCCGCACGGAGAGGCCGACGCGTACGCGCGCGGCTTTCCGGTGCGACTCGGCATCTCGGGGCTCTAGGCCGTCGTCCGGCGGCGCGAGCCGGCCAGCGCGGCGAGACCGGCGATCAGCCCGAGCGCGCCGATTATCAGCGCGGCGATCCCCAGGCCCTTGCTCGCGCCTTTGCTGGTGGCCTTGACGACCGCCGGAGTGGTCTTTTCGGTCGAGCCCGTCGCGGCGGTCTCGCTGGCTGCCGGTCCAGCCTCGTCTCCCGCGATGTCCTCAACCACGCCGCCCTTGGCCGTAACGTTGATTCGAGGGGAGGGGTGTTCCGCTTCGAGCGACGGGTCGATCCAGTGCACGACCTGTCCGTTGCTGTACGTCTGGACGGTGCGGAATTCGAGCGCCTTGCCGGCCGCTTCTTCGGGGATCGCCACCGACAGCGGGAAATCGATGAACTGCCCGTTGTTGACCTTCCCGGCCGGGCCTGTCCAGGTCCAGACGATCTGCGATACCTCGGTGTCGATCGGGCCGTCGTCGGTCTGAATCGGTTTCGCGAGTTTGCTTTCGATCACCTTTGTCGACCAGCCGTTGACGTTTTCGTAGTCGACGCCGATGAAGCCCTGCGGGAACAACACGTCCACCTTCTTGATGTAGGCGCCTTCCTGCTCGCCCGGCACTCGCACGTCGAGCGTCGCGAAGGCACCCGCCGGCACGGTGTTGGGGTGCAGGCTGATGTGCGCCTGGGCGACG
>DASXER010000081.1:0-5828 GCA_036490015.1 Solirubrobacteraceae bacterium
CGATCTCCTTCGCGGCGGTCGCGATCTCATCGTCGCCGAGCATCGTCAGGCGACGGATTTCGCCGACGATCTGACGCATGTGGCGAACGGCCTCGACGATGTCGCCGGTGCCGGCCTCGCCCTTCGAGCGGATCATCGCCGCGCCCTCGCCGATCCGCCGCAGCGCCTCGCCGAGGTTGGTGGCGCCGCACACGAACGGCACCTTGAAGGCCCACTTGTCGATGTGGTTGCGCTCGTCGGCGGGCGTCAGCACCTCGGACTCGTCGACGTAGTCGACCTCCAGCGCCTCCAGCACGCGCGCCTCCATGAAGTGCCCGATGCGCGCCTTCGCCATCACCGGGATCGAGACGGCCTCCTGGATGCCGGAGATCATCTCCGGGTCGGACATGCGCGCGACGCCGCCGTCGCGGCGAATGTCGGCCGGCACCCGCTCCAAGGCCATCACGGCCGCGGCGCCCGCGTCCTCGGCGATCTTCGCCTGCTCGGGCGTGACGACGTCCATGATCACGCCGCCCTTCAGCATCTCCGCTAGTCCGGTCTTGACCCGGAAAGTCGACTCGTCGCGCATGGCCCTAGTTTGACAGGCCGGCCTGTCAGCCGGAGGGAAGCTGCTTGTAGAAGACCATCCGCGAGACGCCCGTGAGCGTGTAGGCCTCGACCTCCGTCGCCGAGAACCCGAGCGCGCGATGAAACGCGATCGAGCTGGCGTTGGACGGATCGGTGATCGCCTTCAAGGCCACCGCGCCACGCAGGCTTACGGCGCGCTCGAACGCGTCGTACAAAGAGCGCGCGAGGCCTTCGCCACGATGACCGTCGCGCACGGCAACACCGTGGATGTAGCCGACCAGCTGAGGTCCGAGGAAGCCGAGCAGGTAACCGTCGACGGCCCCGTCGTCTGCGCGCGCGGTGAAGGCGGTGTCGCCGAACTCCTGGAAGTAGAGCGCCTGGTGCAGGAAGCCCATGTCGCGCTCGCTGCCCCAGAAGGCCTCGAGTTCGGAAACGACGCCGCACAGCTCCTCGTAGGTGGCGCGTTCGACGGAGTGCATGTCAGGAGCTTACGAGCGAGCTTCTTGGCTCCGGTCCACTCCTCCGTGGCGCCCTCGATCGTCGCTGTCCGCCGGTGATAGTCACAGACGCTGGCGGAACCGTATTATCTGCCCGGCATGCCAGGGGGGCTTGGACATCGCATCGGGCGGGGACGCCTGGGGGCGACTCGGATTCTCAGCTTGACGTTCGTCACGATCGTGGCGACCGCCTCGGGAGCCTCCGTCGCGGTTGCGGCCCCTGGCGAACTGGACACGTCGTTCAACGGCACCGGCAAGCTGCTGGTCAACTTCGACGGCTTCGATCGTGCGACACAGGCGGCGATCGCGCCCGACGGGCACATCGTCGTGGTCGGCTCGACCGACGTGAGCGGGGCGGGCGACTACGCGATCGCGCGCGTCGACGCCAGCGGAACGCTCGACAAGACGTTCAGCGCCGACGGCCTGGAAAGGCTCGGCAGCCAGCCTGGCGTCGAAGACACCGGCGGCAGCGTCGTCGTGCTGGGAGACGAGTCGATCGTCGTGACCGGGCAGGGCAACTCGACCAAGGACTTCGTCACCAAGCGGCTCGAATCCGACGGCGAACAGGACATGACTTTCGGGGAAGGCGGTGCCTCGGTCGTCGACTTCGGCGGCGAAGACATGGCCAACGACATGGTCCGCCAACCCGACGGCAAGCTCGTGATCGTCGGCTCGACGAGCGCCGGCGGCGGCGACTTCGCGATCGCCCGCCTGAACGCCGACGGCAGCCTCGACAACAGCTTCTCCGGGGACGGCAAGCAGACCGTCGACTTCGGCGGCAAAGACGAAGCCACGGGCGTGGCGCTGACGGCGGAAGGCAAGATCGTTGTCGTCGGGGAAGGCGGCGCCGGTCACGACATGGCCGTCACGCGACTGAACAGCGACGGAAGCGTCGACACGTCGTTCTCGCCCGGGACGTCGGGCAAGGAGCTGGTCGACTTCGGCGGCGGAGACTCCGCCAAGGGCGTCGCGCTGCAGGCCGACGGCAAGATCGTCATGGAGGGGTCCACCGACGCCGTCGGCGAAGGCGACGTCGCCGTCGCGCGGCTCGAAGCGAACGGCGGGCTCGACACGAGCTTCAGCGGCGACGGCAAGCTCACGCTCGGCTACGGAGCGCCGAACGAGATCGGCACCGCCGTCGCGGTCCAGCAGAACGGGCGTATCGTCGTGATGGCCGACGCCGACCCCAACAAGGACTTCGTAGTGACGCGGCTGAACGGCGACGGCTCGATCGACACGAGCTTCGGATCAGGCGGGACCGCGACGGTGGACTACGGCAAAACCGAGTTCGACGGCGACGCCGTCCTGCAGCCCGACGGGAACATCGTGCTGGTCGGCTCGACCGACGTCGGCCCCAACTGGGACATGGCCATAACCCGCCTGATCGGGGACCCCGTTTCCACGGGTGGTGGCGGCGGGGGCACGATCGGCGGCGCCGGCAGCGCGCCCCCCGAAATCCAAGTCAGCTCCACCCCCGGCCCCGGCGGTCATGGCATGGACATCGATCTGCAAAACACGACCGGTGCCTCGACCTTCAAGCTCGACATCAACGGCGACGGGCATCCTGACTACAGCGGTCCGGCGAGCCTCCCGTTCTTCCGGGTCTACGTACCGCAGTCGACGCATTCGCCGGTCGGGATCACGGCCATCGGCCCCACGGGGGCTACGTCGACCGCCACGACCGGCACGGGCATCGTGGGATTCGGCGTCACGACGAAAAAATTCGGGCCGCTGATCCAGGCGGGCGGGAAAGCGATCCTGGAAGCCGGCGCCGAGGCCAGCGCGCCCTGCGACCAGGCGCAGGTCGTCGAGGGCCTGATCGAGGCGCGCGGGTGCTTCACGCTCGTGACCTCGCTCAGCGAACTTCCCCCCAGTGTGACCGCGGCGGTGTCGCGCTACTACAAGAGCCCCGTCTTTCCGGAATGGCTGCTGACGCTGTGCCCCGCATCGAAGAACGACGAAGTCTGTAAGACGCTGCGCAAGCTGTTCGTGACGCAGCCCACCTACGTGTCCTACAAACCGGTGCAGCTCGACGGGATCACGATCCGCCCCGCGTCCGGTCCGATCGTGATCTACCCCGACCAGTCGCGCGTGTTCTCGCTTTCGGCGGTCGCGACGCTCGGCCCCTTCCCGATTCACGCCGGCCCGCTGGATCTCGACCTGACGGGCTTCTCGATCCCGTTCTTCTTCCCGCCCGGTTTCGCGCTGACCGGCCCGCTGTTCGAATTCGACGCGCGCAAGGGGCTGCCGGCGATCGGCGGCTTCCCGCTCGACGCCGGGGGCCAGGTCGGGTTCGCGATCGAAAACGGCGTCAGGGAGGCCGTGATCGGGGTGCACGTCAAGCTGCCGCCCGCGTTCGACGTGTTCGGCGACGGCGAACAGCCCAGCGCGGAAGCCGGGGCGACCGTTACGAACGACCGCCCGTTCAAACTCGAAACCATCGAGCTGAACATCCCGCACGCGAGCATCGGCGGGCTCGGCTTCGAACACGTCAGCTTCAAATACAACGCGAACGGCGACGGCGGAGCCTGCCACAAGGACTACTGGGACGCGTCGGCTGACTTCGTGCTCGGGGAATCCGTCGACGGCCAGTCCGCCGGCATCCTCGCGGCGCCGCCCCCGCCCGAAAACGGGATCGCGTTCTGCGGCACCTCGTTCCAGTCGGCGGGATTGCACATCCATTTCGCCCTGCCCGCCCTGCCCCCGCCGGAGATCTTCCCGTCGGTCGAACTGACGGACATCGGCGCCTTCCTGTCGCTGGACCCGACCGTCCTAAAAGGCCACTTCGAGATCAGCACCGCGGAATTGTTCGATATCGAAGGCGACGGCTTGTTCACCCTCGCGAGCATCGGTCAGCCGTACTTCCTCACAAAGGCCTCAGCAGGCCCCGGCCTCCAGGAAATCGCACCGCGAACGTTCACGTCGCCGGCCGTCGCAATCGGTGGTGCGTTCAGCTTCGAGACGCCGTTTGGCTTCATCCACGTCTTCAACGCGAGCGCCATGTACCAATATCCCGACTACGTCGCGATCGGTGCGAGCGCCAACATCTTCGCCGGCATCTTCCACCTGATCGGGCACATCGGCGGCGATCTCAACGTGCGCCAGCGAGCCTTCCAGCTGACGGTGTCGGGCGAAGCGTGCATCAGCGGGTTCAAATTGAGCAGTGCCTGCGTCGGCGGCACGGGGATCCTCGGCTCGAAGGGCGTCGCGGCGTGCATCCACATCCTCGGCCTCGAACGGGGCATGGGCATCCACAGCGACGGCAGCCCCGAATTCTGGATCTTCAAAGGCTGCAAACTCAGCCGCTTCTGGGTAGCCGTCAACGGCCGTGCGAGCGCGCACGAGGCGGCCGCCGGAGAATTGAAGTTCCGGGTTGCCCCTGGCGAGACCGAAAAGGATCTCGAACTCGCTGGGATCGGCGGAGCCCCGGCATTTGAAATCCACGGCCCAGGCGGGGAGAGCTTCACCCTCTCAGACGAAGAATTCTCCGAAAAAGGCCACTTCGCAGGGGTCCGTTCGCCCACCTACGACAAGACGTACTTCGGGGTCAAGAACGGGCCACCCGGCGTCTACACGATCACCCCGCTCCCCGGCTCGCCCACGTTCAGCACGCTGTCTGAAACCCGCCCGGGATACGACTCCGATTTCACCGCCAAGGTCACCGGCACGGGCAACCGGCGCACGCTGCACTACGACGCGCGCAAGCATGGTGGCGGGCAGCAGGTCTCCTTCTTCGAAAAGGGCGAAGGCGTGTGGCGGCGTCTGACGACCTCGACCGGAGGACGCGCCAGCTTGCGCTTCACGCCCGCCGCCGGCCGCCGTGGAACGCGCACGATCGTCTCAGTGGCAACCGTCGACGGCGTGCCGCTGCCCGAACAAACGCTCGCCCGCTTCCGCTTCGCCGGAACGCCGCGCACCGGCCGGCCGCGGTCGGTGACGGTCACCCGTCACGGCAAGACGCTGCACGTGCGCTGGGTGCCGGTTGCGGGCGCCGTGCGCTACGGGATCGTGGTCGCGCACAGCGATGGGTCGCAGCAGACCATGAGCGTGTCTGCCCACAAGCACTCGTTCAGCCTGCCCTACCCGGCCGTCGATGGAGGCACCGTGAGCGTCAGCGCGAAGGGCCCGCTCGGCGACTGGGGCCCGGCTCGGCGCAGCGCGCAATTCAAGGCGACGAAGACACGCCCGCCGGTGTTTTTCAAACCGCGCAAGCGCCACCGCAAGCACTGAGGAGGGCGTCACACCGCCGATAGCGCGAGTGGTGGCGAGTAACAGTGAGTGGGCGCGCGGCCAGCCGGGACCCCACCAGGAGTCCGCGACCGGCCCGCACCAGTACTGATCTCTGCTTACTGCTTAGCGGAAGCTCCAGTCAGCGCCGCTGGTGAGCTTGAAATCCGCGGCCCCCGTCAGCGAGTCGTTGTTGCCGCTGCCGGAGGCGAGTTCGCTCGCGCTCACCGTCAACTCGTGTTCTGCCTGTTCGCTCGCCAGTTCCGAGGAGACCGTGAAGTTCCCCTTGACCGGGAAGTCCCCTTCCAGCGCGCATAAGGGACCGGTGAACACGACGATCATCATCAATTTGGTCGCACCCGCAACCGGTTCGATCTTGATGGTGTCCGGCGTGCCCGCCGTGACTTCGCCCTTCACTTCGGTGGTCGTGACCGTCGGTTCAACCGGGCAGTTGACCGCACTGGAGGTGCATCCCGTGAGCGACAGGGATGTGGCTTTGAACGACTTCGTCCCGACGATCGCCGCTTTGTCGTTCTG
>DASXER010000095.1:0-47848 GCA_036490015.1 Solirubrobacteraceae bacterium
CAACACAGCTGCTCGAGCGCTACCCACAACTGTCGAGAGCCGCGCGCGCCGCTGCGGCCACCGCCGAGCGGGTCGTCGGTGCGCCGCTGCCCGCGATGCTCGGCCCCAGTGCGCGGCCCGGCATACGCGGCTCGGCCGCTGTGCACTTGGCGAACCCCAACCCGAGTTGCAGTCAATCGCAGCTGTTCGCGGACATCGGCCTGCTCGACGGGCTGCTCGCGCCGCCGGGTGGACTCGGCGCGTTCGCGAGGCGACAGCTCATCCCACCACGCCAGACGCTGCTCGAGCACGCCCGTCACGGCGGCAGGCGGAGAGCGCGCTGGCGCCTCACACGCCTGCTCGGAGTCCTCGCACGCTACGTGCGCGCCAGTGGTCGTCTGGTGCGACCGGCGCGGACGCGGTTGGTGTAGCGCCGTGTCCCGGCACGTGGACGACCGCGAGAGCCACCTGGCAACGTGGGGCGGCGCGCGCGAGCGCTTTCGTCGCGACCGAGCCCGCTATCCGCGCGACGCGTGGCTGACCAGGCGATCGCTGTGGGCGATCGCCGCATACAGGTTCGCTCAGGCCACGACCGAGCATCCGCCGGGGCTTCGAACCCTCACGCGTCCGCTGTCGGCGGCGCTCACGTTGCTCGCTCGGGTGGCGACGAACATCGAGCTGCCGACCGCCGCCGAAATCGGTCCTGGGCTTCGCATCGGCCACGCTGGTCCAATCGTCGTTGCCGGGACCGCTCGCATCGGCGCGCACTGCTCGATGGGTGTGGGCGTCGTCATCGGCACACGCGGGACACAAGAGGCACCCACGATTGGCGACGGGGTCAAACTCGGGGCTTATGCCGTCGTGCTCGGGCCGGTCACGGTCGGCGATGGCGCCAGCGTTGGCGCGATGTCGCTGGTCCTGCGCGACGTGCCCGCGGGGGTCACCGTCGCAGGCAACCCGGCGCGACCGCTGCACCCGGCCGGCGAACGCATCACGTGTTCAGACAGCGGCCGCTCGATACAAACCGCTTAGACGCGTGTCGAGCACCTCGACGCTGCGCGTGGCCAGGCAAAAGCGCCGGCCCCGCTCGCCGATCCGCGCGGCCAATCGCGGGCTCGCGAGCAGTTCGATCAGACGCTCGGCAAGCTGCTCGTGATCGCCGACGGGCACGAGCAGCCCGCCGTGCTCGGCGAGCGCCGGTATGCCCCCGACGGGGGTGCTCACAAATGGACGCCCGACGCTCATCGCCTCGGTTAGCACCATCGGCATCCCCTCCGCGCGCGCCGGCAGCACGACCACACGCGCACGCGCGATCAGCTCGCGCACCGCGCCTGGCTGCACCGAGCCTCCGAGCTCCAGCCGCTCGCATGTAGGAGGCACGAAATCCGCCAACGGACCGACGAGCAGACAACGCGCGTCGGGACGAGCACGCGCGACCAGGGCCCATGCGCGCACGAGCACATCGACCCCCTTGCGAAGCCCGATCTCCCCGGCGAACAGCACCAGCTCCTCAGTAGCGGGCGCAATCCCGTGTTGGCTGACCGACACGGGATTCGGCACGATCTCACAGGGGGTGCCCGGCGCCAGCTCACCAACGAGAGCCAGTACCTCTTCGTCCAGGCAGGTAACCCGCCGTGCGCAGGCCAGCACCGCGCCGGCGAGGCGGCGATGGCGTCGCGCGAAAGAGCTGAACACCGCGCCGTGGATCGTCGCGACGGTCGGCAGGCCACGCCGGCGTGCGAGCGCGAGCAACGCGCCCTCACGCACGAACGAGCCACGCTCGGAGAGGTGGACGTGCACGAGCTCCCCCGGCGACATCGCAAGGATCACTTGCGCGGCGCGCAACGCGTGGCCGGCGCCTTTGCCGCGCGCGGATGGGCTCCAGCTCGTGTGGGCACGTACCACGTCTCCGCCCACCCGATGCTCGCTCAGCACCCGGATCACGCTCGCCATCCCCCCCACGCTCGCCGGATCCGGCCCGAAGTGATGGACCACCCGAGGGACTGGGAACAGCACCGAGTGAGCAGGCGTCATGGCGCCGGTCACGCTCACGGACGTACTGTCCCGCCGGCGCCGTCGGACTTCCAGCGCGATCGCGGATGCGACGCGGCGCCAGCCGCAAGCACCAGCGCGGCGGCGTAGCAGGTGGGGCTGTTGAGCAGCGTGTTGTCTGCGAGCGAGTTCACCAGGCATCCCGTGAGCACGACCAGCGCGAGCTCGGCGCCGCGGCGCACGGTCGGCGTCGCGGCGCGCAAGACACGCAGCCGACGGATCAGCGCCACCACCGCGGCCGCCAGGAGCAGCAAGCCAAGGAGACCTGTCTCGACGAGGTAACGCACATATTCGTTGTGTGGCAACGCCGCCGTGATCGGTTCGGCGAGCGACTCCTGTTCGGCGGTCGTGCTGCCGAGGCCCTTGCCGAGCAGCGGCGAGCCCTCCCATTCCCGCACGAGCGTGCGCCACTTGTACAGCCGCCACGACAGCGAGCTGTTCGAGCTACCTGGGCTCGCGGCCGAAAGCCGCGTGCCCGACTCGCGCGCGATCCGCTGCGAGCCGAGCGGGCTCGCGACGAACGCAACCGCCGCCAGTGCCGCGAGCGCACAGGGAGCAAGACGCTGAAGTCGTCCAGGCCCGCTGAGCAGTGCGAGTAGGAGCAGCATCGCGATCAGCGTCACGAGACCGTCGATGCTGAACGTGGTCAGCAACGCGAGCGTGTACAGGCAGGTGGCGAGCGCGTCCAGCGTGCCGCGACGATCGAGGAACAGCCACAGCGAGGCGGACGCGCCGAGCGCGAAGAACATCGCGGCACTGTTGGGATGCGCGAATGTGCCGTTCGCGCGGATCGCGCCGCCGACCAACATGCCCGTCCCAGCGAGCCGTTGATGTAGCGCCTCTAGCGCAGCAAGCAGCCCCGCTAGCTGTACGAGCCGCGCGGCGACACGCGCGGTGAGGATGGTACGCGCGCTGACCACGACCGCGGCGAGCGCCAGCACCGAGCCCTCCCTGATCCCCTCCCGCAAGGTCGCGGCATGCGCGCCGCGCGAGAGCAGCGCAAGCGCAGTGAACGCGACCAGAAAGGCACCGACGAGCGCCGTCAACCGGCGCGCGGAGCGAGTGCGCGCGAGCATCGCGAGCGCAAGCGCACCGAACAGGGCCGCGATCGCACCGGAGACACCGAAGCTCGCTGTGTGGCGGCTGTCCGGCGCAGACAGCCTGTCGAGCAGGACACGCAGCGTCAGCAGGCCGCCGAGCACGATCGGGAGCAAGCGCCGTGCGAGCACGCGCTCCAGCGCTTGTCGTGGCTGCGCCCGCGGCTCGGAGACTAGCGCTTGCGTGTATGAGGCGCTCACACGATTCCTTCAGGTAGGGCGCGGTCGGTTTCGAGCACGCCAGAGAACGTGCGGGGACCGATTTTTTTATGCGCTCGACGCGAAAGTTTGGGCGCGCAGCGGCGTTCTAGCAGCGAGCACGGTCCAGCCTGAGCGATCGAGAGGAGAACCCGTGCCACACGAGCCCCAAGCAATGAGCCTCACCGATCTGCTGCGCGTCGTGTGTCACCGCGGCTGGCTGATCGCCGTGTGCACACTGATCGCCGCGGCCGGAGCGTACGCGGTCACCAGCCACGAGCACAAGCGCTACACCGCCAGCTCATCCGTGACGTTTGAACTGAATCCGTTGAACGGCCAGATCGCCGGCATCGCGGCCGCGAGCCCAGCCAGCATCGCCGCGCAGCAAGTCGCTAACGTCGAACTGCTCCGAGGCAGCAGTGTCGCCGTGAGCACCGCCGCGCACCTGAAGGACGGGCTGAGCGCGCAGCAGGTCGCACAGGCGGTGACTATCACGGGCGGCGGGGAATCGAACACCGTCGTCATCTCCGCCAGCGCCCACGCGCCGGGGCTGGCGGCAGCGATCGCGAACGCCTACGCCGCCGAGTTCGTGCGCGAGCAGCGAACAGCCAACCGCGCGTACTTCGCCTCCACCTTGAAAGTCGTGCGCGGTCAACTCGCACACCTGTCGCGCAGCCAAAGCAAGGGCGGTGCCGCCGTCGCACTGGAAGACCGCGCGCAGACGCTAGCTCTGCTCAGCGCCCTGAACTACGGGAGTGTGCAGGTCGCGCAGAACGCGATCGCCCCGACAGGCCCGTCCGCTCCGAAGACTTCGCGGGACACGCTGCTCGGAGCGTTCCTCGGATTGCTTCTGGGTCTCGTGCTCGTGCTCTCGCTCGAGCGCATGTCGCCCACACTCACCACTCCCGAGCAACTCGAGCGTTGCTACGGCGCCCGGCTGATCGGCACGGTGCCTGCCCTGTCGGCGCTCTCGGCACGCCTCGGCGCGTCACAGCCGATGTCGCCGGAGGCCAGGCGGACGATGGGCCTGCTGCGCGCACGACTCGCGCTGATCGGCGGCCAGCGCACACCTGCCACGCTGCTCATCGCCGGCGCCGGCAGATCGGAAGGCACAAGTACGGTCGCGCGCGGGCTAGCCGAAGCGTACGCACGCCACGGCACGCAGACGTTGCTGGTCGAGTGCGACGTCGCGTCGCCGCGCCAGGCCGGGCGCCTCGGCTTGGATGACGGCCCAGGCCTCGCCGAGCTGCTCGCCGGCGCTGCCACGAGCGCACAGGTGACGAGCCACGTCGCGCTGGAGGGCGGATCGAAGCTCGCCGTCATCTGCGCCGGGCACTGCGGGCAGGAGGGCGCACAGCTGCTCGACAGCAGCGCTATGCGGTCCTTGCTCGAGCAGCTCGCGGAGCGCTATGAGCTGGTGCTGCTCGACGCACCCGCGTTCGACGCCACGCCGGAGGCGCTTGCGCTCGTCGAACACGCGGACGGCGTGGTGGTAGTCGGGCGCCTCGGCGGCGGACGGGTGCAGGCGTCGCGCGAGTTCGCGCAGTTGCTGGCGTCCAGCCAGGCGCACGTCCTTGGCGTGATCGCCAACGCCGTCAAGCGCCGACGCCCGATCGCGCTCGATGCCCCCGGCGAGTGGGCGTCGCATGCCGCCACCGGCAAGCTCACGGCTGACACGGCAACGCCGGTCCCAGTCACCCCTGGCGAGGCGTGAGCTTCCGATGAGCGCACGCGGCGGCGTGTGCGGGCGCGTGCGATGAGCACCGCTTACTCGCGGCGTCTGACCATGGGACTCGGGGTGACCGCGCTCGTCGCCGCGCTGTTTTCGGCGGGGGCAGCGGTGCCGCTGGCCGACCGCACCGGGGAGCTGCGCCTGCTGATCGCGAGCGCTGGCGCGCTCGCGGCCCTCGCGCTGCTGTTCGCGATGCCGATCAGAGCGCTCGGCCCGTTTGCGCTGACCGTCACGCTGTTGATTCCGAGCGAAGCTACGGTGCTTCCGCACGTGCTGCAAGGAAGCGCCCTCGGCGCCGTCCCGCTCGCGGTCTGGCTTGTACGTGCACCCGGCGCGCGCAGGTCCCCCGGCTTCGTACGCCTGCTCGCGGTCGCGCTCGGGATGTGGCTCGCGCTCAGCTCCGCGCTGGCGCCGTTCCACACCCACCGCGGCAGCGAATGGCTCGTCACGGCCGCCATCGCCTTCGTGGTCGTGCTTTCGAGCCCGCCGCAGGGCCTGGACCGCGAAGCGCTGCGCCGGCTGTTCCTGGGGATCGTCACCGTGCTCGCCGCATACGCGGTGCTGGAAGGGCTCGTGCTGCATCACAACCCGCTGTTCTCGTCGTTGTTCGATCAGACTCCATGGTGGAAAGCCGAACACGACGCGGTCTCCTACCGCGTCACCGGGCTGCTCGGGCACCCGCTGTTCAACGGGCTCGTGTTCTCGAGCGCCGCGGTACTCGCCGCCAGCGAGCTGCTCAGAGGGTCCGGGCGTCCGGCTCTCGCGCTGGGACGCCTGGCGCTGCTCGTCATGGCGACCGACGTGGTGCACTCGCGCGGGGCGAGCATCGCGCTCGCGGTAGGCGTACTGGCCTTGATCGCAACCGGAAGTCGGCGCGAGCCAGGACGTGGGCGGCGCAGGTTGCTGCTTACGATCTGCCTGCTTGTCGCCGCCACACTGCTGCTCGCCGGGCTTCACACCCGTGACGAGTCCGCTCAGGGACAGAAATCCGCGCAGGTACGGGTCGCGACGCTCACGCGCGCCAAACAGGCGCTCAGCATGGCCGGGCCGTTCGGCGCGGGCCCCGGTCAGTCCGACGCCTACCGCCATGTCAACGATCTGCCTGGCTCTGGGACGGCGCTGGAGAACAGCTACGCCGAGCTCGCCGTCAGCCTCGGGGTGGTAGGACTGCTGCTGGTGGCGCTGCCGCTGCTGTCGGTGGTCGCGATCGGACTGCGCAACGACGCGGTTGCCGGCGAGGCGGCAGCCCTCCTGACGATTCTGGTCGCGATGGCTGGATTCAACGCGATCGAGGGCCACAAGCCGACGATGATCCTGATCGCGCTGCTCTGCATCTCGATTTTGACCGCACCGCGGGTACGGTCGGCCGGCCGCTCGACGGCCATCGCCCGCTCGGCGTGTGGATGAGCGCGATGCCGGCTGCACTCACCGTCAAGGATGCGCCTTCGATCCCGCCCGGCGAGCGCAGCCAGCCCACCGACCGAGCAGAGCGCTCAGAGCTAGCGCTCGTGATCTGGGACGGCCGGATCGGCGGATCCGAGAGCCTCGGCGCCGCGCTCGCGGCGGCCATCGCCAAGCTCGGCGCACAGATGAGCGTGATCTTCATATGTCAGCCGGAGCCGCTCGCACAGCGCCTGCGCGAAGCTGGCGTGCACTACAGGACGTTGGGCCTGAACCGCGGGGGGCACGTCCTCGCGCACTGCCGCCGACTGGCGCGACTGGCGGGCGAGCTGGGGCCCGACGGGACGCTGCTCGAAGAACGCGGGCTGATGTGTCTTGCGCTGCGTGCCGGCGGCTATCGCGCGCCGATGGTCGCTGTCGAACACGGCTCTGTGCTGCTCGACGAGCGCCAGCCGCCGAGCTTCAGAAGAGCTCGGCGTGCGCTCACGCGCGCTCTCGCGGGCACGAGCGTCGACGTCGAGGTAGCCGTTTCGGACTTCATGCTCACGCGGCTGAGCCGGACGATCCACGCAAAACACACGCTGCGCATCTACAACGGAATCGATCCAGACGTCTACAGCGCTGCAGACAGACGAAACGGCAACGGGCCGGTCAGGATCGGCTTCGCGGGACGCCTGGTGCCTGGCAAGGGCGTCGAGGAGCTCCTCGAGGCAAGCGCGCTCGCCGCCGAGCGACAGCCGCTCGAGCTGCTGATCGCGGGCCGAGGAAGCGAGCGGGAGCGTCTCGAAGCGCACGCGGCGCGGCGCGGGTCGCCCGCACGCGTACGATTCCTTGGCCACGTGGAGGACATGCCCGCGTTTTGGGCGGGCTGTGACATAGCCGTAATCCCCTCCGGTCGCTTCACCGAGTCGTTCTCGATGACGACGCTCGAGGCCATGTGTTGCGAACGGGCGGTGATCGCGACGCGCAACGGCGCGATCCCCGAGCTGATGGTCGACGGACAGACCGGCACGCTCGTCGCGCCCGACGACGTAGAGGGCATGAGCAACGCTCTACTCGCCTACGCTCGGTCGCCGAACATGCGCCGCGAACACGGTCGCGCGGCACGCAGTCGGGCACGGGAGAAGTTCCACATCGAGCGCTGCGCGGACGCCTACTTGCGCCTTTTCGCAGTGCTCGCGACGAACAAGGCGGGGAGACGATGAGCGTGTCCTCCCTTCCAAAGTCCACAGGGCAGGCGTGCGCGTTCGTGATCCTGGCCACCCAGCGGACCGGCTCGAACTGGCTCATGGGGATGCTCGATGCGCATCCCCAGATCACCGTCTACGACGAGCTGTTCCTGCCACGAGCGCTCGGGACGGACTACCGCGGGCGCACCGACATGGAGTTCTTTCACTCCTACCTTCAACGTCACGAGCCGCGCGCCGGTGCGATCGGCCGAGCGCGCTGGGGGCTGCGTTATCTGCGCGGCGTGTTCGTGCCTCCGGCAGGGGAGGCGGCGGTGGGCATCAAGCTCATGTACGGACAGCTCTGGAAGAACCCGGTACTAGTCCCCTACCTGCTGGCGCGTCGCGTGAGGGTCGTTCACCTCACACGGGCAAACCTGCTCGATGTCGTGCTCTCCGAACAGACCGCGATCGCCCGGCAACGGTTCCATGCGAACCCCGGCGAGCTGGTCGACACGACGGCTGTGCACCTGGACGCGCAATGGCTTCAGGCGAAGCTGCGCACGCTCGACTTCCGCGTCCGCACAGCGCGCCGTCTGCTGAGGACGCTGCCGCTTGCCAGCATCGAGATCCGATATGAGACGCTCATGGCAGGCGGCCCAGAGCTCGCCCGCGTCCTGCGTTTTCTGGGCATCGCCGAGGCCGAGGCCGCAGACGGCCGCTCCCCGTTTCAGAAGCTCAACACCCGCCCGCGGCATGAGCTGATCGTCAACCACGACGAGGTGACCGAGGCGCTCGCCGCCACGCGCTACGCGCACATGCTCGACGGCGCCGCGGCGGGTCACTAGCACTCAGCGCAACAAGAACGGGATCGGACGGGTGCGGGCCGGCGACAAAGTACGCAGCAACAGCCCGCAGAGCCAAACGTACAAGGCAGCGTTCACATAGCGAAACACCGTGCTCGCGAGCGCGATCCCGGCGACGCCGAACAGACGGGCGCCGAGTATGTCGCCGGCGAGGTTGACCGAGAACGCGCTCAGCGCAAACAGCGGCAGCAAGCGCGTGCGCTGCATCGCCGTCATCAGCCGCGCGCCTTGTGCGATCACGATCGCGCCCGGCAGGCCGCCGAGAAACAGTGCGATCAGAGCGAACAGCCGCCCAGAGTCGACGCCCAGAAAACGCTGGCCGGCAAGTGACGTGACCAGCGCCACCAGCGCCGTCAACACCAGCGCAGCCGCGGTCGAGCTCGCGAGCACGATCCGTAGCGTGCGCTTGAAGTCGGCGGCGAGCAGTTGTGGCCGCTCCAGCGACAGGCGCGCCCAGCGCGAGCCGGCGACGAGCACGACCGACGAGGTGAGCGCGAGCACCGGCACGAAGAACACCTTTTCGGCGAGTTCCAGCAGCGTCACCGAGCCGGCGCCCAGCGGCGTGGCAACGAACTTATCCACCAACGGCGAGGTCGCGACCACAACCAGCGACAACGCGAGTGGTAGCGATGCTTCGAGCAGACGTGAGCGCGGCGGCGCCGACCCGTCACCGGCGAGCCCACCGAGCATCCGCGCCAGCACACGCCACATCAACAGCCCCCGGATCGACTCGCCCGCGATCAGTAGCGAGGCCGTGAAGATCACGCCGGCCGCGTCGCGAGAGGTCGCGAACAGCGCCAGCAATGGCAGCAGGGCACGGATGCACTGGCTGACCGTAGGCATGAAAAAGCGCCCGAGCGCATACAGGGCGCCGTCGATCACGCTCGTCAGCGTGCTCGCGAGAATGTAGAGGCCGAAGATCAGGACCAGGGCCATGCACAGCCTGCGCTCCGAGGCCGGCCAGGAGTGGTGCGCGTCGACGATGCTGAGGCCGACAAGCGCCACGAGCAGATAGCCGACGCCGGCGACTGCCAGCGAGCGCGCCGCGGCGCCGCGCACGAGTCGGCCGACGGCGCCGCCACCGCTCGCGACGCTCGCGGCGACCGCCGGGATCATGCTCACTTCGAGCACGTTCGAGAGGATCCCCGCGACGAAAGTCACGATCGCGAGACTCAGGAAGTACGCGTCGGTGAGTCGCCCGCCGTGAAACCGCCATGCGAGCGCGAACGGCAAGATGAACCCCGGCAGGCTCCCGATCACGGTGCCCAACAGCGCGCGCGTGCTGCGCGACGGCTCCCGCAAACGACGGGGGAGCAAGCGCACAGCTGACACCTGCGGTGGGCCACCTCGCCCGCTGCGGCCGCGATCTTCTGTGAGCTCAGCGCTGCTCACAGCCGTGGGCGCAGAACGTCGTGAACGAGCCCCCACGGCAGCTGCGTGAGATCAGCTAGCGGCGCGCCGGGTGAGCCTCCCTCGTGACGACGAACGGAGAAGCCGATCCGCTCGCGCTCGAGGATCCTGTTGCCCTGGAAGGCCTGGCCCGTCCGCAACGAGTCGAGGTCCAGCGTCTCGCGTGCGAGCCCCAGCCAGTCGGTGATGCGGGCGAGTAGCTGCTGCGGTTCGTCGGCCAGATCCTCGTAGCGCACCAGCATCCGCCGCCGCCGCGGATGGGTCAGAAAGACCGCGACCGAGAACAGATGGGTCAGGTGCAGGTAAGCCTCGGTGAGAAGCCGCGCTTTCGGCGGGTTCGTGACGTCGGTGCGCGAGAACGAGGCGATCACCTGCGCCGGGTCGCGCACCAGGTAGAGCAGGTACAGCTCCACCCGCCGGGCGCGGCGGAGCTCACGGGCGCGCAGCGGATAGTGCGAGCTGTCGAGCACCCAGCGTCGGCGCGAGACGGCGGCGATCTCGCTGTAGAGCGCTCCCGCGTGCTGCCGGTAGAGACCGCGAAGCGCGCGGCGTCGCGAACGGCTCCGCAAGCGAAACGGTGCCAGAGAGTGCTCGAACAGCCGCCACGGCTCCTCACCCGCGAGCGCGGGATCGACTGGAGCGCCCGCACGTACCCGCGACCAGAAGCGGGCGCGTTCCGCGCCGGGGAAGTTCGGTTCGCCAGACGCCCGCAACCAGGCGTCGAGCTCGCCGGCGTAGAACACCTCCGGGTGGTTGCCGAGCGCGACGCCAAGGATCGTGCTTCCGCTGCGCCCTGCGCCCATCACGTAGAGAACGCGTGGAGCCTCGGTCTCGTCGGCCGCGGACACGTGCCGGTCGGCGCTCATGTCCGACTCGCGGTCACGATCGCCGCGCTCGCCGACGGGATCGTCAGGCTGAAGGTCCCGTCCGACGAGCGCAGCGGTTGCGCGCGCGGATGCCACCGCCGTGCGGCCGACAGCGAGGCACCGCCGAGCGTCACGGCGTCGCGTGCGAAGACCGAGCCGGCGGCGAGGCGCAGCACCCGCGCGCTTCTGTAGCCGCGCAACGGTATGCGGATGTGCAGCGGCTTTCCGGTGGTCGCCATGTCGAGGAGGGCGATCTTGACCGTGCCCCGTGGCGTGATCCCAGCCCATGCCGTGAGATCACGTTCGCCGGCGGCGGCGGTCAGCTGGCACCGCAGGAGACGGGTCCCCTCAAGGCGACTGGCGGCTAGTAGCCCGTAGAACTCCGGCCTCGCCGTGACCTCGCCGCGGGCGGCCAGGACAGGCGTGGCCGCACATAGCGGCGTCTGGTTCTCTGGTTCGCAGGTCCCGAAGCGTCCGTGGAAGTTCAGCTGCTGCACGCCGCTGGCCAGCGCGCGCAGCGAGAAGTCGAGCGCCCACAGCGCGCTCGCGAACGTAGCGGACGACGGCGAGCTACCGTTGCAGCGCCCGGTGCCTGTCTCGTCGATCGCGACGCCTCGCCCCGCGCTCTGGGCAACGGCGCGCAAAGCCGCAAGCGTCTGTTCCTGCTGTTCGCGCGAGCCGCGCGCGAGGAGTTCGCCGACGGTCGGCTCGGTGCCGGTCGCGTGCGGGGCAAGCAACGCGCAGGTCGCGCCAGGGCCTGCGTAGTAGTAGTGGTCTGTGATCTGCGCGAAGGCGCTCGCGCCGGCGCCCATCTGGCTGAGCCAACGAGTGCCGCTGACGGCTGGTCCTACCACGGGCAGACCTGGCGCGCTCTGCTCGATCGCCTGTGCATAGGAGTTGAATTCGGCTAGGTAGTCGGAGGATCCGTAACCGCGTGGGCGGACTGGGTGCGCCGCCCCTTCGCCGCTATAGCCGTTCGGCTCGTTGCCAACCTCGATCGCTAGCAGGCGGTTGCCGAGCAGTGCACGTGCCTGAGCCGCCTCTTGCGCTGCGCGGGCCGGTTCGAAGTGCGCGAGGTTCACGCCGAGCACCGTGCGCCAGCCGGTGCTTGCCAGCAGGCCGCGCAGGTCGGTGAGATCCGCGGGGGTGATCGTGTAGCTGGCCCACGCCGGCGCCGGTTCTCCGTCGGTGGTCCACCACGAGTCATCGACGCTGTCGCCGCCTATGCGTAGCACCGCGGGGCCCAGCATTCTCATCAGCGTCACCAACCACCGGTGCGTGGCACTGAGGTGCGCGTCGGTGAGCTCGCTGGTCTCTGTCGAGAGGCCTATCGCACCGGGAGGGATGCTCGCCTGCGGGTGCGCGGTGTCGACACGCACGACCACCGGACCGGCAAAGCTCGTCGAGTGGAAATGCGCGAGGCGCCCCGTCGCGACCGTGAGGGCGCCAAGCAGCGCCAACATGCAGATCAGAGCGCGCCCGCCCGCGCGTCTTGTCATCGGCGCGATGGGTGGGGGGCTCACCGTTCGGGTTCCGCGCGCACGGCGCGGGCGCGTGCGAGCGGCAGCACCGGACGCGAGATCGCGCGACCGATCGGGCTGGCGGCGAACGGCCCCCACAGCGACCCTTCGCCGGCACGCGAGAGCCGGTGTACGGCGGCGGCCGCCATCAGCCAGCCGGCGAACGGGAGCCCCTGCCCCAGGTAGCGGCGCATCAGCCGGCGCGGCTCTTGCCGGAGGCGGTAAAGCCACTCCAGGCCCGCATGACGCATCCACACGGGAGCACGGCGCAACTCGCCCGCCACGAAGCTCAGCGCGATCCCAACGCCGATGAAAGCCGTGCACGGAAGCCGCCGCTGTAGCTGGCCGATCAGCACGTCCTGCTTGGGGAACCCCAAAGCGACGAAGACCACCTCCGGCGCGGCGGCGACGACCGTCTCGGCGATCCTCGCGAGCTCGTCCTCGTCGTGCTCGAAGCCCGGCGCCGGGCACAAGGTACCCGCAACCCGCAGGCCCGCATAGCGGTCGCGCAACACACCCGCGGCGCGCTCGGCGACGCCGGGAGCGCCGCCAAGGAGGAACACGGAGAGGCTCTGCTCGCTCGCGGCCTGTGAGAGCGACCAGATCATGTTGGAGCCGGCGACCCGCTCGGGCAGGCGGGTGCCGGCGAGACGACTGGCCCACAACAGCGGCGTGCCGTCGGCGACGACAAGGTCGGCCGTATCGATCAGAGCGCGCGCCAGCGGTTCGCGACGGTACCGACGCAGATGGTCGAGGTTGGCGGTGATCGTCCACGTTCCCCTGCGCGAGCACGCGGCCTGCGTAATCGTGCGAACCGCATCTGCTTCGCTCAGGCAGTTCACGGGCGTGCCCATGATGCGGACGCGTGCGACGGGAGCGTTGGAGCGTAGGCGCGTAAGCGGGCTCGAGATCGTGCCGGCCATCAGACAGCCGCGCCCTGCGACCGGGCAGATTCGCCACTCAACGCAAGGATCCCCATGCCGAGACCCTGCGCGGGGTCGAGGATCAGCCGGGTCGCCTCGTTCCGCGAGCGTACGCCCAGCTTGCGAAAAGCCGAGTAGAGATGACTCTTGACGGTTGCCTCGGCCAAGAACAGCTGGCTCGCGATCTGACTGTTCATGTAGCCCATCACGACGAGACCGAGGATCTGCTTCTCACGCGCGGACAAGGCCGGCGGCGCGATCTCTCGAGCGTGCTCACGAGGGACGCACGTCTGCCCCGCCAGCACCGCTTCGACGGTGGGGATCAGCGAGCGCGCGAGCGTCTCGTCGTCGAGCACGACGGCAGCGACGCCCGCGGCGATCGAGCGACGTAGCTCCCAACGCTCGGCACGGGGAGCCAGGGCAAGCACCGGTGTGCCGGGCAGCTCGCGCTCGATGTGCGCGAGCGCCGCGGCGAGCTCGCGGGCAAGGCTCGTGACGCAGAGTAGGCAGAGCGAGCAACCCTCAGCGAGCCCCGGCAGCTGTCTCGGCGACGGGATGCGACGCAGCGGGATGCCCGCAGCCTCGAGAATCGTCTGTGGGCGACGTGCCGCACGGACCGATGCGATCAGCAGAGCGCTCGGGGACTGCTCGCGTGCTCTTGGCGCGACGTTCACGGCGCACTAACGCCGGGCCGCCGAAAAACTCACGGGCGAAGACGGGCTTCGCGACGAGCGTCAGTCTCGGTCCTTAAGCACGTCAGCCGCCCCGATCGGAGCGGCTGACGTTTCGGAGAACGAGCTGGTGACCGCGACTCAGGGAGACGATTTGCAGCCGGCGGCCGGGTTGCTGGGGCCGACGGTGTATCCACCGATGCTCCCGGGGTACCCGTGATCCCCACCGGTGCCACCCAAACAGGCTGCCGTCAGCTCCTGCAGGTCACCGTAGTCGACGACCCGTGGCGTCTCATAGGCCCCGGGTGCGTTCTGATCATCCATGTCACGGTCCTTATCTTCGGTTTCTGCCCGCACCCCGCGGACAGCTCTACGACGCGATCCAGCCTATGGGATCTCAGGAGCCGGTCAAGACTGAAAAACGTTGCAACGCCGGGGTCTCGTCGCGTTCGATCCGCACGCTCGGGCCAGTCAACTGCGCGTCGTCGGGAAGCGTCGCGCCGTCGGGCGACTCCTGCAAGCGCAACCAGCACTCGGCGGTCAGCGCGCGCCACACGAGATGCATCGCGGCGAAGCGCGCGACACCCCGCTCGACGCGCAGCGCGGACAAACCCCGCTCGAGCTGCTCGGTGCGCAGGTAGTCGCGCACACGAGCGTCGGGTCCCGTGAGCAGATGTGTGATCGCGGGCGCATCGGGCCCGGTCAGGCAGTCGACGATCAACGAGTCGAACCAGGCCTTCTCGGGTCGACGGCGCACTGCGTCGGGCACAATCGTGTGCGCACACGCGCGCAGCAGCGGTCGCGAGCGATGCGGGTCGAAGCTCTCGACTGGCGGCTCCACCATCATCGCGCGCACGAGACCCAAATCGAACATCGGATGGCGCACGGCCAGCCCGGCGCTCGCCGCGCGGTGACGCTGATGCTCGAAGATCCCCGCCTCCTCGATGCCACGTGTCAATGCGTGCGCCGTGTGCGCCCACCAGCGCGGGCCGTCGACCTGCTTCCAAGCATGCGGGTCGTCCGAGCGGGCGAGTGTGCGGCGAGCGCTCGGCGAGAGCCAGCGCGGTGTGCTCATCAGCGGGATCGCACAACGACGCATCGCCTCGTGCGCACCGTAGGGGAGCGCGCCCCGCACGGCGAGCTGCCAGTAGAGAGCGATCGCCGGACGCCACGGCGGGGAGAATCCCGCACCCGGCAGGCTGCGCACGAGATCGAGGGCGCGCGCTGGACGCCCACCGGCGAGTTCATCGGCGGCGAGATACGCGCGCGCGCCGAACAGCTCATCGCCGCCATCGCCACCGAGAATCACCGAGGTTCCCTCGCGCGCGGCGGCGCGCAGGAGCGGAAGCGTCCAGAAATCCCCCCAGCCCAGCGGCGGGACCTGCCACGACCGCACGTGCTCGATCACGCCGGCGAGCAGACCGCCGGGACGGACCTGTGCGGTCAGGCCGCCCAGCGCGAGGCGGCGGCGGAGCACCGCGATCAGGTCGGACTCGTCGACCTCTGGATGGTCTGGGAACACGCCGGAATACGCACTGAGCTCACCTGCACCGGTGCGAGTGGCGAAGGCGGCGACGCAAGCAGAGTCAAGGCCGCCGCTCATCAGCACGCCGGTGCGCCCGCCGTCGGCCAGACGGCGCGAGACGGCTCTCTGCAGCAGATCGCGCACCTCCTCGACACGTTCCGCGCGCGGCTGCCTGGCCGGCTCTTCGAAGACCGGCGCCCAGAATCGCTCGACGGTCACGCGCTCGCGGTCGAGCACGAGCATCGTGCCGGGATCGAGACGGATCACCGAGCTGTAAAGCGTGTGCGGCCCAGGACGGGAGCTGAGTGCCACCCAGTGCGTCACGCTCAACCCGTCGGGCACCGGCCGCGTGTCGAGCAGCCCGAGCAGGTAGCGCAGCTCGGTCGCGAACGACAGCGTCGAGCCGCTGCGATGCGTGTATATGCAACGTACGCCGAGCGGGTCGCGGGCAAGCAGACCGGTCATGCGCCGGGTGTCGTAGACGAGCAGCGCGAAGTCGCCCCGCAGCCGGGCCGGCAGTTCGCACCCAAAGCGCTTGTAGGCACATGTGAGCAACTCCGGCAGCGACACGCCAGGCGACAGGCCGAGAATGCCAGCGAGCTCGCGTTCGTTGTCGAGAAAGCCGTCGAGCAGCGCGATCACACCGTCGTGCGTCACCGTCGGATGGCTGGCCGCGAGCCACAGCGGACCAGCACCGAGAACCGTCGCGGGATGAGGGGCGAGCACGCCCGCTAGCCGCTCGCCGACCCGTCTAGATCGCGCATCGAGGCAGCCGGCGAAGGGGGCGCTCAGCACGACTGCCCAAACCAGTCGGCGATCAGCGACGCAAGCTCCTCCGGGCTTGCTTGCGCGTCGAATGTAACGGTGCACACGGGTCGTGCCGCGGCCAGCGAGCACGCCTCGAGCAGACGCTCGAGGCGCGCGGGCGCGTCCAACACGAAGTTGAACGTCGCGGATAGCAAGGCGCCAGCCGACACGAGCGGGGTGATCGTGGGACGCGACCATGTGGCGCGACGTGCGAGGAACAGGACCCCGGCGACCTCGGCCGGCGCACTTACCGGCGTCAGCGCCACCAACCGCTCGCGCTTGTTGACGGCGAGGACCCGCTCGCCGCTCGATGCACGACCCGCGTTGCCGGGATGGACCACCGCGGCCAGCGGCGTGCCGGGATGTGCCAGTAGCCGTCCGCCGGAAGGCTCCATCGCAAGCACGTCATCGGCGAGGAAGCCGGCTCCGAGACGGCACAGCGCAAGCGCGAGCGAGGTCTTGCCCGACCCCGATGGGCCGACGAGCGCGAGCGCCTTGCCGCCGAGCTGCACGGCACTCGCATGGAAGACCTCGAGCCCGTTCAGCGCCGCGGCGAACGGGAGCGTCTGGGCGATCAACAACCGCTGCCATTCCTGCGTGGTGACATCCCCGGTGAAGCACCGGACCCGACTGCCGTCGGCGGAGATGAGCTGGCGCCCATAGCGGGGACCGTGCACCAGGAAGCCGGCCTCCTCGTCGTGGTCGATCATCAAGATCGGCGTGTCGTGCTCGTCCAGTTGCTCGCTGATGCGTCGTGCCCGCGAAGGCCAAAATGCCGGGCCGCCGGTATTCGCGAGTGCCAGGTCCAAGATCCGTCCGGTGTACTGCGCGCAAGCATCGGCGAGCACCTCGACGGGGGTCTCGCTCCAGACATCGAGCCCGAAGACGGTGCGGCGAAGCATCGCGTCGAGCACAGCGCGCGGCACCTAGAGCTCCGCGAGGCGGGCGAAAGCCCCCCCGCCGGGGTCGAGTAGCGGCGTGCCCTGAAGCTCGACCCATGCATGCGCGAGGAACTCGGGTGTCGTACGGGTGCCGATCACGAGCGTGCTGGCGATCCCGCGACGCGCGAGCAGGCGCGTGAGCACCAGCGAACGCACGAGGCAGCGGGTGTCTCCCGGGAGCAAACGAAGGGTTCGCGACACAGCGTGTCCGAGGCGCCACGCGTCGACCGCCCCGGGGGTCTGCGCAACAGGCATGGCGGGGTGGGGCACGACGGTGCGAAGGCGCCTCACCACCAGCTCGATCGGTTCGCGTCGCAGCGCGAACCGCGCGTACAGGGAGACGAGCGCGATCTCGCCGGCCAGTCGCAGACGCTCGCTCGGGTGAAGGCGCCCGGCGCTCGGGATCGTGACCGGGCGACGACGCTCAGCGCACCGGCGCATCGAGCTCGATGAGGCCGCGCTGCAGCAGCTCGCGACAAAGGGAGCACACGTCGCGCCTGACGAGCGTCGGATCCAGGCGGAACTCGCTCGCGAGCGTCCCCACCGCGTCACGCACCGCGCTCGCGTCCTTGAGCACGTCGAGCATCTTGCCGGCGGTTACGTTCAGGCCGTGGTAGCGGCCTGTGTGGAGGTTCAAGACGACGGTCTCGCTCGGAAACGTGCGATAGACGACGTGCTGAGGGATCAGGACCCGGGCGCCGAGCAACAGGTGAGGGTCGGGCGCGAGGTGATCTTGTGGCTGTGCGTTCAATGTGTTTGGCATGCTCAGTACTCGATGATCGTTCCGCGCGCCTGACCGAACCGGATGGCCCGCGAGAGCGCGAAGGTGGACAGTGGGACGAGGGCTACGGCGAACAGGAACAGCTTCAACAGGGAATGCGCGGGTGCCGGAGCACCGGACGCGTCGACGAGCAGGTGACGCAGCAGTCCGGTCGCGGGGGTGAACGGCTGTAGCTGTGCCAGACCGCGAAGCCAACTCGGAAGCACCGAGACCGGGAAGTAAAGGCCGCCTACGATCGAGAACAGAGCGATCACCCAGCTCGTGCCGACGCTGCCTTGCTTGACGACGATCGTGAGGGCCGCGAACAGCATGCCGAGCGGCAGCAGCGCGACGAGCGTGAGCGCCATCACCGGGATCGCGAGCGGCACCGTCGCCAGGTGGAGGTGAAGCCCGAATACAGCACAGGCGATCAGCAGCGTCGCCGTGGCGAGCACGAATGAGTAGAGCAACGGGAACAGCGCCATCGCGAGGATGCTGCTGGTCGCGCCGAAGGGCGAGAGAAGGAGCCGATCGAAGGTGCCGGCCACGAGCTCCTGGCGGACGAGATCGGGGATCGTGAAGCAGGAGTAGAGGACGCCGACCATCGCGATCCCGACGACCACGAACGAGAAGTAGCTCGTGGGAGTCGCGAAGCCGCTGACGTGGACGAGCCGGGAGACGTAGTAGAAGAGCGTGATGCTGAACAACGAGGTCAGCAGTTGGCTCACTAGACGCGTACGGTAGGAGAGGTAAACCGTCAGGTCACGCCGCAACAGCGCCATGTAGGCGTAAAGCGGCCTCATGCGACGTACAGCGCTCCGTTGGTGAGCGTCAGCGCCTGGTCGAGCTGACAGTGCGGCCGTTCACCGGTCGGCGAGCACCACAGCACCGCCCCGCCGTCGGCGCGAACATCTTCGATCGCGTCGTGCACCAGCTCCGCCCCGTCGGTGTCGAGACTGGTAAGCGGCTCGTCGAGCAGCACGAGCGGCGCGCCGACCATGAATGTGGAGGCCAGCCGCACCCGCTGGCGTTGCCCCATCGAGAGGCGGTCGACGCGGCGGCAAGCAAGCTCCTGCAGCGCGAACCGGGCGAGCGTGCCAGCGACGATCGCCTCTACACGAGCCGGATCCAACAGCCAAAGGCGTGCGCTGAGCTTCAGCTGCTGAACGACGGTCAGGCGAGCGTAAAGGCCGCGGTCGCCGGCGGGCAGGAAGGAGACGAGCCTGCGAAACCGGGCGCCGTCGTGGGACGGTGAGTTTCCCCAGACGCGCGTGCTGCCCCGTTCGGGGGCAATCAGACCAGCGGCGATGCGAAGCAGCGTCGTCTTGCCCGCCCCGTTAGCGCCACCGACCCACGCCAAGGTCCCGGGCTGCAGCGTGAGGTCCACGGCGTCGAGCACCGGCTGCGGGCTCCCCGGCCAGCGCTTGCCGACCGCCTTCAGGATGAGCGGCGTCTCGGCTGCGTTCACGCTCGGCGATCGCGCGGTCAACGTAGTGCGGGTCACTCCGCTGCCCGGCGCGGCAGCAGGGGCAGCGGCAGGGGCAGGGGCAGGGGCAGGGGCCCCCAGCGCACTCACGAACGCACCCCGGTCGATGCGAGATCGCGCGACAGCACGGACTCGAGGTATCCGGCGATGCGTGTCGACGAGACACCCGTACCGGCTCGGACTCGCAGCAGACGGGCCGAGCTCGCGAGCTCCCCATAGAGTGCGAAGCGCGCGCGGATGCGCTCGGCCCCGCTGTCGAGTCCGAGCGCGTAGGGCACGAGCGGCAAAGGATTCGCGGGTAGGTCGCTGACTTGCAGCCCGTCGAACGGACCGCGCTGGAGCAGACAGAGCGCCGCGACCGGGCACGGCTCGCTCGCGCTCGCGTGCGCCGAGAGCCAGGCCTCGTCGCCCAGCATGCCGAGCACGACGGCGAGCCTCGGGGTCGAGCGCGGCGAGATCGACCGACGGTCGGCGTTCATATGGGGGGTGCCGGGATGGGCACGAACGCCATCGAGAGGGTCGACGCCGAGCGTGACGATGTCATCGCTTATGAGCGGCCAGCCGCGATCCGCAAGCGCAAGTGCAAGTGCGGTCTTGCCGACGCCGCTTGGCGCCAGCACCACGACAGCGCCGTCGGGGGATTCGACCGCGCTCGCGTGCATCGCCTCGTAGCCGAGAATCAGGCTGACGTTGGGCAGTACCTTCGTCAGCAGCACACGCTGCCAGCCGATGCCGGGTTCGCTCGGCGCGCAGGCGAGTACGCGCCGGGAGCGGTCCAGCATGAACAGGGCGTGCTCGCCGTAGGCGAACAGGTGCGCACCATCGGCGGAGCGCGAGACCGCGAGTGTCAGGCCATCGCCGAGACGGCCCTGCCAGATCGGCGTGGACGGACAGCTGGCCCACTCGCGATCGATGGCAGCTCGAGTGAGCAGGTCGAGCTCGACCTCGGGCAGCCCCTGCTCGCTGCGCTCGTCCATGCCGGGCAGCACGAACGGACAGCGCAGTTCAAGCCCGTGGGCGACGTAGCGCACGCTAAGCGCTCCCGCTGTGGCCGCGTTTGGACTGAGTTCGAGCACCGGCCCGGACGCAGGTGTGGTAGACACGACGCCCGGCGATGTGATGGCCCAGTACCGTCGTGAGTCGGATCGAGACGGTGAACACTCCGCGCGGCAGGCCGCGCAAGTCGATCGTGGAGGAAAGACGGCCGTCTCGTCGCCGCACCGCGACACGCCGGCCGCGCAGGCGCACGACTGCTTCCTTGATCTGGTCGAAGCGCGGGTCGCGGAGATGGATGGTGAACACGCGATGACTGACGCAGCGAGCACTCGACGGCAGTACGACGGCGTCTTTGAAGGCGGCCACGCCGGCCGTACTGGCCGGGTCCGGCTGGGAGGGCACCGGGGCGATCTCGGACGAGTCGTAGCAGCCGTACGTGACGTGGGTGTGTGTCCCGTCGGGTGCGATCATCGGCTGTTCGGTTCCGGGGCTGCTGAAGCAGACGATCAGGAAGCGGCTGCCATCGGCGTTGCCGATGACGCGCCACGCGGTTGGGCCCAGCGCCGGATTCGGAGTGCAGCCGGCCGATTCGAAGAACCACTGGTGAAGCCCCCAGAAGGAGCCATCGGGCTGCTGGCGGATCTGCGTCCACATGCCTTCGCCGACCGCGTGCTGGCAGGTGGCAAAGGTGGTGGCCCCGTCGACGATCCCGGAGTAGGTGCCGTCGCCATTCGGGATGATCGCAACCTGACCGCCGTTGAACGCCCAGACCGCTTCGATCGGAGAGGCGGCCAGGGCCGACGGTACGGCCGTCAGCGCGAGCAACGCGACTGTCGCGAGAGCCAGAGCCACGATGCGGCGGATGCGATTTGTGCTGCTCATCGCCCGGAGAACGCAGCAGGGACCAATTTCTCACGGCGCAATCGCGCGACGACGGTAACGGGCGTCTAACCAGCAGGTGTCGGACAACTGCCTGGTGATCGACTGACCTTGAGCCGCGTCAGGAGACGTGCAGCGTGCGCCGCAGCGTCTCGTAGCCCGCGCCGCTGAACACCAAGGTGATGGTGCCCTTGCGGCGCGGGTGAAGTACGAGCGCCACCTGTCCGCGTCCGTTCGACGTAGCGCTTAGCTTGCCGGCGACGCCGCTCACCTTCACGGCCACCGAGCCGGCGCCGTGGCCGAACAGTTCCTTCAGCGAGAGCTTGAGGTGCGTGGCCTTGCCGGCGCGCAGCTTGCGCGGCAGGCCGTGGACGCTCAGCTTGAGGCCGGGCGTGCCGCGCAGCGTGCGCCCGCCGAAGCGCATGATCGAGGCCACGTGCGAGGAGCTGACGGTCAGCTCACCGCTCGCACCGCGGTGCGAGTCGAAGTGGAACACCTCGGAGCTGCTCGTGCCGACTGTGAACACGAGCGTCGCCGGCCCGTTGCCGGTGCCGTGAACGGCGACTTTGTACGAGCCCGTGGGCAACGACAGCGAGCGCAAGGCGTGCCCGGAGTAGCCGAGCAGCGAGCCCGGCACGGCCGCTGTCGGGACGCCCGCCTTGGTGATGCCAGCCTGCTCGCCCTTCGCGTCGCTGACCAGCACGGTCACCGGCGAATGCGGCGTGATCCGCGTGCCGAACGTGTAGCCGACGCAGTGGTTGAAGCTCGCCTGTTCGGTCGCGCTGCCGGCGAACGGCGGGTATGGGCCAAAGCCGTAGAGCAGGTCTTCGTTGCCCTGCGGCGCGGCCAGGCCGAACGACGGGCGCCCGCGCGCCGGGATCGGGATGTGGGCCTGGTTGTGCATCGCGGTCTGATCGGCGGAGGCGATTTCGATCACGGTCCCGCTGGCCCATTCGGCGAGCGACGGCAGTCGGTAGGGCACCGTGTTGACGGCCTGGCCCGCCAAGCGCGTGCCGAGCAGCAGCTGCTCGAGGTTGCCGATGTCGATCACGACCGCCTGTGACTGGCTCGGCGGCGTCGCGGTCTTGCCTTCCAGGTAGCTCAACAGCGACTGGCGTACGCTCGGCGCGTTGGCATAGACGACCACGCCCGCCTGGGTGGCACCGGTGGCATCGGTGGAGTGAATCGGCAGGTAGCCGAGCCCGCCGATCTCACCCTGGATCTGACCGAGCCATTCGAGCACGTTCTTTTGCGGGCTCTGGCTGAAGTTCGCGAGCGTGCTGTTGCCGGCCGCGATCAGGAGCGACGTGAGCGCTTCCGGCAGTTCTGGGCGACCGCCGGCTTCAGTCAGCGTCGCGCTCGCCTGTCCCGGCAGCGCGGGCGGTGAGTTGGGGCTGACCTCGGCGGCTTCCACGAGCCACGAGCCGGGGACCGTGCCGAAGAACGCGCTCAGGTGGATTTCGCCGGCGGAGTCGGTCACACGTTCGAACGAGCCGCCGAGCAGCGAGCCGTCGTTGAGGCGCGTCGGGTAGACGAGCCTCCCGGAGGCGTCGCACACCAGCGTCGGCATCGTCACCTCCGGCGGCGGCGAGATCTTGATCGTCGCGCCTTCGACCGGTTCGCCGAGCGAGTTGCGATCCGCGATCGCGATCCCGCTCTCCGACGAGCCGGAGGCGGGTAGCGACGGGGTTTCGATCGTGACCGCCACCTGGTCCTGGTTCGGGCGTAGCTGGAAGTCCGCCGTGCGATCCTCGGTGAGCACGACCTTCGTTTCCGTCGGCGCGAAGCTCTGCCCCTTGCCGGGGCTGGGCACGACCGTGTAGGTGCCGCGTTTGAGCAGCGCGTTGTAGGCACCGGTGGAGTCTGTCTTCGCCATCACATGGCTGGGGCCGGAGATGTCGACCGTGACGCCGGCGACCGGCTTGCCCGCCGAGTCGGCGATGTGGCCTTCCAGCGCGAACTGGTCCTTGCCCACGATCGCGTAGTAGTCCCTGGAGACGCCCGTGCCCTGGTTGTTGGTGACGCCGACCTGCAGCGTCGTGTACTTGATGGTCGGCGCGTTCGCCGGCACGCGCCAGGTACACGACGCGGTTTCCGTGGTGCACGGGTGGACCTCGACGAGGAAGGGGATCGCGGTCGGCCAGGAAATCGGATATTTGCCGGTCAGCGCGACCGTGCCGGTGATCGTCCCGCCGGCGTGCACGACATGCGGTGAGAGGCTGAGCGCGCCGAGCCGCGTGGCGACCGTGCAGCCACCGAATTCGAAGTTCGCGCCGGTGCACGGCGGTGGGATTTCGCCGAGCGTTTCGGCTTCCGAAGCGCCAGCGACACCAGCGCAAGCGAGCGCGCACAGCAGCGCCATCAGCAGCCCCCACCGCGACACGAGACGATTCATCGGAAGGCACCCTAGCGCGCGGACCGGTGGCTGGTTCGATCGCGGCATGGATGCCGAATACGGTTGCCCCCGCGCTGAGGCCATCCGCTCGAAGGACGCGCCCCGCCCGCCGCCTACCTGCCGCTGGCGTTCGACGAGTCCAGCAACCCGACGCGACGCAGGAACTCGACCTGGTCAGCCGCCACCAGCTCGGGACCGTCGCCGATGAAGGCGCCGAAGTGGTCGTAGGGGTAGCTGTGCAGCTCGCCGCGCCGGGCACGCCGCGCGAAGCGTTCGATCTGCCTGCGCGAGACCGAGACGTCGCTCTCGCCGACCCCGACCCACACCGGGCAGCCGAGCTTGGAGGCCTTCGCGAGCGGGCGGTGCAGCGGCACGCTTAGGAACACGGCGGGCGAAATCTCGTTGCGCCACGGTGAGCCCTCCGGCACGATCGCTGTGAAGCCGTCGGCCTCGCCGGGGAGCGTCATCGCCGCGTGCCCGCCGGGCTGAGCGGTGACGGGCACGAGGTTGTGGCGCCCGAGCTGGTCGGCGAGCGCGCGCGGCACGAGCCAGGCACTGGTCGCCGGCGGCGTCGCGAGCGCACGGGCGAGCCCGTCGACGAGCGGGCACAGGGCGAGCGTGGCGGCGATGCGCTCGTCGGCGGCCGCCGTCTCGATCGCGTGCCCGCCGCCGAAGGAGAAGCCCCAGACGGCGATGCGCTCGGGGTCGACCGCGTCCAACGTGCGCGCATAGGCGACGGCCGCCCGCCAGTCAGCCATCTGCGCCGCCTTGCGAAAGCGCCGGCGCGGCTCGCCGCCGGAGTCGCCGAGGTAGCGGTGATCGAACGCGAGCACGCTCGCTCCGGCCGCCGCCAGGCGCTCGGCGTACGGCGCAAGGCCGTCGTGGCGCGTGAGCGAGAAGCCGTGCGCCATCACCACGCACGTCTGTCGCGCGCCGTCGTCCGGCTGCCCGTCCGGCTCGTACAGCCACGCCGCGACATCGTCGCCACCGGAGACGAACGTGACGTCACTGCGACGCGCCGGCATCGCCGGCTAGCCGGCGTACATGGCGTCGATCTCGGCGGCGTACTTCTCGGCGATCGGCTTGCGCTTCAGCTTCATCGTCGGCGTCAGCTCATCACCGCCGGGCAGCCAGTCGCCGCGGACGATCGTGAACTTCTTGATCTGTTCGACTTTGGCGAGCTTCGCGTTCGCGACCTCCACCCCCGCTTGAATCGCGCTCTGCACCTGCTCCTCGACGGCGAGCGATTCCAAAGAGGCGTCCTCGATGCCCTGCTGGGCGGCCCACATCGGCGCGAAGTCGGCGTCGAGCACGATCAGCGCGCTGTTGAAGTGGCGCGCGTCGCCGATGCAGCAGGCCTGGCCGATCAGCGGCGAGGCGGTCTTCAGCGTCGCCTCGATGTTGGCCGGCGACATGTTCTTGCCGGCCGCGCTGATGATCAGCTCCTTCTTGCGGTCGACGATCGACAGGTAGCCCTGCTCGTCGAAGGCACCGATGTCGCCGGTGCGCATCCAGCCATCCTCGGTGAAGACCTCGGCCGTCTTGTCCGGCAGGTTGCGGTAGCCGAGCATCACGACATCGGACTTGATCAGCACCTCGCCGTCCTCATCGAGCTTGATCTGCACGCCGGGCGCCGGCGGTCCGACGGTGCCGATGCGGATCTTCTCGCGCGGATTGACGGTGCCCGCGCCGCAGGTCTCGCTCATGCCCCACAGCTCGGCCAGCGGCAGGCCGATCGCGTGGAAGAACTCGAGCACCTCGACTGGCGTCGGGGCCGCGCCCACGTTGATCGCCTCGACCTGGTCGAGGCCGAGCATCGTGCGCACGCCGGCGAAGATCTCCTCCTCGGCACGGGCGACCTGCTCGGCGAGCGCGGCGGGCACCTCCTGGCCGCGCTGCTCCAGGCGTACCTTCTCGATCGCCGCATCGAGCGCGTCCTTCATCTTCGCCTGCTGCTCGTCGGGCTGGCTGGCGATCATCGTCTCGAGGCCGGCCTTGAGCTTCTCCCAGATGCGCGGCACGGCGAAGAACCAGCTCGGGCGCACTTCGGGCAGATAGGAGAGCACCTGGCGCGGGTCCTCGCAGCAGGTGATCTGCAGCCCGAACACGATCGGCAGGTAGTGGTGGGCGTTGCGCTCGGCGACGTGGGCGCTCGGCAGCCAGGAGATGACGCGGCCGTCCTGCGGGAACTGGATCAGCTCCTCCAGCCCTTCGACCGCCGCCAGCAGGTTGCGGTGGATCAGCTGCACGCCCTTCGGCGGCCCGGTCGTGCCCGAGGTGTAGATCAGCGTGAGGATGTCGCTCGGCTGGATCGCGGCTACCGAGGCCTCGACGTCGAAGCTCGGTTCGGAACCCTCGACGTCGGCCAGGGCGAGCGTCCCCTCCGGCGCCTCGCCGTCGATCACGATCACGTGCTCGAGCAGCGGCAGCTCTTTACGGGCCTCGAGCACCCGCTCCAGATACTCGTGCTCGCAGATCAACACATGAGCTTCGGCGTCTTTGAGCAGGTAGGCGATCTGCTCGGCGGTGTAGGTGCTGTAGATCGAGAACGGCGCGGCGCCGATCATCATTCCGGCGAGATCGCAGAGGTGGAACTCGGGCCTGTTGCCGATCATCAGCGCGAGCGTGTCGCCGCGGCGCAACCCGAGCTTGTGAAGGCCGCCCGCGAGCGCGTCGACGCGGTCGCGCAACTCGCCCCACGTGATCGTGAAGGCGTCTTCCTTGGTGCGGATCGCGACCTCGTCGAGGCGCGCGGCGGCCGTGATGCGGAACGCCGCCGCGATCGACGGCGCTTCGACCGCCGCTCGCCGCTCGCTGCTCAATCCTGTGACTGCGGCCTCCATCTGACTCCTCCCCTACGGCTGCGGTTGGGCTCAGCTCCGCCCCACCCCAAGGGCGACCTCGCCCGATCATAGCCCGCAACTGGCTACGCGGCTAGACGACCATCTAGGCTCGCAAAATGCGCACTGGCGAACTCGGCTTCTGGTGGCGATCGTTGGGCGGCCCACCACCCCCACGGGCGCCGCTCGCGGGTCCGCTGGAGGTCGACGTCGCGATCGTCGGCGCGGGCTACACCGGCCTCTGGACCGCCTACTACCTCAAGCGCGCCCAGCCGTCGCTGTCGATCGCCGTGCTCGAGCGCGAGGTCGCCGGCTTCGGCGCCTCGGGCCGCAACGGCGGTTGGGTGTCCGGCTTCTTCGCGGGGCCCGCGCGCGTGTTCGAACGGCGCGGAGGGAAAGCCGGCTACGCCGCCCTGCGGCGCGCGATGTTCGCGACCGTCGACGAGATCGCCGGCGTGCTGGAGCGCCACGCGATCGACGCCGACCTCGTGAAGGGCGGCCACCTGAGCGTTGCCCTGGAGCGCGCGCAGCTCGCGCGGGTCGAGCACGAGGTCGCCCACGCCCGCGCCCAGGGACTCGAGGACGAGGACCTGCGTCTGCTGTCCGCCGGCGAACTGGAGGGGCGCCTGCGCGTCGCCGGGGCGCTCGGCGCGAGCTTCTCGCCGCACGTCGCGCGCGCTCATCCGGCCAAGCTCGTCAGCGGTCTCGCGCGCGTCGTCGAGGAGCTGGGCGTGCCTATCTACGAGCGCACGCCCGTCAGCGAGATCTCAGCGCATCGCGCGCTTACGCCGATGGGCGCGGTGCGGGCGCGCTGGGTCGTGCGCGCGACCGAGGGCTACACCTCCACGCTGCGCGGAATGCGACGCGCGCTCGTGCCGATGAACAGCTCGATGATCGTCACCCGGCCGCTCCAGGAGGGCGTCTGGCGGGAGATCGGCTGGCAGGGATCGGAGGTGCTCGGCGATGCCGCCAACGTCTACGTGTACGCGCAGCGCACGGCCGACGGGCGCATCGCGATCGGCGGGCGCGGCGTTCCGTACCGCTACGGCTCGCGCAACGACGGGCGCGGCGAGACAGCGCCGGGCACGGTGCTGAGCCTGCGGCACCAGCTCGAAGCGATGTTTCCGTTCCTGGCCGGCGTCGAGCTGGAGCACGCCTGGTCGGGAGTGCTGGGCGTGCCACGCGACTGGTGCATGTCGGTCTACGCGGACCCCGCCAGCGGCTTCGCCTGGGCCGGCGGCTATGTGGGCGAAGGGGTAGCCGCCGCGAACCTCGCCGGCCGCACGCTGCGCGACCTGATCCTTGGCGAGCCGAGCGAGCTGACAAAGCTGCCGATCGTCGGACGCCAGCCGCGCGGCTGGGAGCCCGAGCCGATCCGCTGGGCCTCGATCCACGCCGTCTACGCCCTCTACCGCGCGGCGGACCGCCAGGAGCGCCGCAGCGGGCATCCGTCGCGGCTCGGCCGTCTCGTCGACGCGGTCTCGGGCCGCGCGTGAGCAAATAGCATCCGTGACCATGACCGCCTTCGAGACGCTGATCTATGAAACGCATGGGCCGATCGCGACGATCACGCTCAACCGCCCCGAGCGGCTGAACACGATCGTGCCGCCGATGCCACAGGAGATCGAGGCCGCCGTCGGGCGCGCGGTCCACGACGAGCAGGTGAAGGTGATCGTGCTGCGCGGCACCGGGCGCTCCTTCTGCGCCGGCTTCGACTTCGGCGGCGGCTTTCACCATTGGGACGAGACACTGACGACCGACGGCGCCTGGGACCCGGGCAAGGACTTCACGATGGCGACGTCGCCTGGCCTCGGACCGGTGCCGAGCTTCATGAGCCTGTGGCGCTCGCCCAAGCCGGTGATCGCCCAGATCCACGGCTGGTGCGTCGGTGGCGGCAGCGACATGGCGCTGTGCGCCGATCTCGTGATCGCGAGCGAGGACGCGCGCATCGGCACCTCCTACTCGCGCATGTGGGGCTGTTACCTGTCGGGCATGTGGCTGTATCGCCTCGGCCTCACGCGCGCCAAGGAACACGCGCTGACGGGCAAACCGCTGTCGGGCATCGAAGCGGTGGACGTCGGGCTGATCAACGCGTCAGTTCCGTTCGAGCAGCTCGAGAACGAGGTCTGGCGGCGCGCCCGCGAGCTGGCACAAATACCGCTTTCGCAGCTCACGGCGATGAAGCTGATCGTCAACCAGGCCTACGAGAACATGGGCCTCGCCTCGACGCAGATGCTGGGTCCGATCCTTGACGGGCTGATGCGCAACACGCCCGACGCGCACGAGTTCATCGAGCTGGCCGAGCGCGAGGGCGTGGGCGCCGCCGTCGCCCGTCGCGACGCCCCGTTCGGCGACTACAGCCAGGCGCCGGCCGCTGAGCAGCCCAATCCCGAGAACGTCATTCCCGCCCGTCCCGGTCCGGCTTGACGGCGCCGTAGCGGCTCCAGTGGCGCTCGGGGATTGCGTCTGGGTCCTTGTACCAGTACCAGGTGCACGGGTCCTTGGAGTAGTCCTCGGGCGGCTCTGAGGGATACAGCGGGTAGCCCGACCACTGGATCGGCATCGACTCGTTCATGAAGCTGCAGTGCGTGCAATACAGGGGGAAGCCCTTGCGGTTGAACGACCAGTCGTGCGCTTCGCGCGTGCCGCCGCCGTCGGGCAGGCCCTCGTAAGCGCCGTTTCGCACGAGCCGCTGACCCGAACCGCACGGGTTCATCGTGAAGGTGACCTTCTCCTCGTCCTCTTCGACCGTGAAGCTGCCGGGGTTCGGCCCCACGCCCGAGCACGAGTGCGCCCGCCAGGTCGCCGCCAGCAGCTCGACCAGGTCACGGCGCTCGAGCGCGACGATCGCGTCGTGATGGCGGCGCCAGCCACGACCCATGCTCTCGCGCCAGGCCTCGGCCACGCCCTCGTCGCCGAGGCGTTGCTGGACGAAGGAGACGAGGTCGAGCAGGCCGCTGGCCATCAGGTCGTGCAGCATCTGCCACTCGTGCTTCATCTCTGAGCACAGGCGCCGCGCCCCGTCCAGGTCGCCGGCGTCGATCGCCTCGATCGCACGGTCCATCGTCGGGCGCGAGAGCTGCTCCAGTTCCTGCTCGGAGAACCAGCGGTCTGTCATCGTTCTCTCCCTCTGCGGATGAATGTGAGGCCATTGTGACCGAGGCCAGCCAGAAGTCGACACCGCGCACGGCGCTCGTCACCGGCGCCGCGCGAGGCATCGGCGCCGCGATCGCCGCGCGCCTACGCGCCGACGGGATGGAGGTGCGCACGCTCGACCGCGCGCCGGGCTGCGACATCGCGCTCGACGTGGCCCGCGACCAGTTCCCGGCCGAGCTCGACGAAGTCGACGTGTGCGTCGCCAACGCGGGAGTCACGACCACCGTCGCACCGGCGCACAGCATGACCGCCGAGCAGTGGCAGCGCGATATCGACGTCAACCTGACCGGCGCCTTCCGCACTGTTCAGACATGCCTCGCCGGTATGCGCGAGCGCCGCTACGGACGCATCGTGATCGTCTCCAGCACCGCCGCGATCGGCGGGCTGCCCGGCCAGGTCGCCTATGCCGCCTCGAAGGCGGGCCAACTCGGCATGGTGCGAACGCTTGCGACTGAGTGCGCCCCCCATGGAATCTCCGTCAACGCCGTGCTGCCGGGCCTAGTGGCGACCGAGCAGGTACTGGCGATGCCGGCCGAGATCCGCGAGCGCGCACTCGCGGCGGCGCCTTCTGGACGACTCGTCGAGCCGCAGGAGATCGCGGCTCTGGTGGCGTTTCTGGCGAGCACCGAGGCAGGCCAGATCAGCGGCCAAGCGATCGCCGTCGACGGCGGCGCCTCGCTCAACCAGCTCTCACTCGGCAGCACTCGGCACTGACATCCCGGGCGGCGCCCGGCCCGTACCCAAATTGCCGTCTTTGAAGCACGAATTGCAGCTTCTGGACGATCGTCGAGCCGACCGCATCGAATCCTCGACACCCGGGTTTAGGGGGTCGGAGTGGCAACGCGAAACACACGAATCCCTACAAGGAGATGGCACAAATGCGCTCAATCAAGCTGACGTCGGCCGTGCTGGCCGCGGCTGTCTTGGCGCTGGCGACCGCCGGCATGGCGGCAGCCCGCGTACATCCGCACGCGAAACGGCATCACGGCATCCGTGGGGGCGCATGTCACGTCACCATGAACGTCGCGCCGCACATCTTGACGGCGGGCGAAACCGCGCTCGCCTACGGGCAGCTCGGCTGCAAGCCGGCCGCCGAAGCCGGCCAAACGGTGACGCTGTTCGAGCACACGGTCGGCACGCCGGGTGGCTTCGCGGCCGCCGGCACCGCGGCGACCGACTCGCATGGCTTCTACCAGATCACGACCGCCGCGCTGACCGGCAACAGCGCCTTCTACGTGGTTGCCGACAACGCGCAGAGCATCGAACGCAACGTCAAGGTCGCGGCTCAGGTCGGCCTCGTCGGCCCGGAAGAAGGCAAGCAGCTGTCGATCGCGACCGGTCGGCGCAACTCGGTCATGTTCAAGGGCAGCGTCTCGCCCGGCAACGCCGGCGACGAGGTCGTGCTGCAGCGCCAGAACTCGATCCGCGGCAACGAATGGCGTCGCATCGGGAAGGGCGTCGTGACGGCGGAAAACACATTCGCGATCACGCACTCCTTCGCCGTCCCGGGCGACTCCAACATCCGCGTGCTCGTGCGTCGTGGCCGCCACAACATCGCGAGCCCGTCGAACGTGCTGACGTTCGAGATCTCACAGACGCAGAACCCCTCGCTGACGATCGAAACCGCGACCGACCCGATCCAGTTCGGCGGCTCGACGGTGATCAGCGGCCTGGCGGCCAGCGAGCCGAACACGGTCGTGACGCTGATGGCGCGCGGCAAAGGCCAGCCCTACGTGGCCGTCGACTCCGTGAAAACGGACTCCACGGGGGCGTACACGTTCCCGGCCACGAGCCCGCAGACCAGCACCTTCTACGAGGTGCGCACCGCTGACCGCAAGTCCGCCGTCCTCTACCAGGGCGTCAAATACATCCTCACCTCGGCCGTCGACACGGCCACGGTGCAGGCTGGCTCGCCGTTCACGTTCAGCGGCCTGGTGACACCGGCCGAGGCCGGCCACACCGTCTACCTGGAGAAGCAGAACGCCCTCGGCACCGGCTTCCACGTCTCCAGCACGGGCAGTGAGAACGCGGTCGGCGAATACTCGATCGCGCACACCGTCTACACCCCAGGGACCTACACGTTCCGCATCAAGGTCCCCGGCGGCCCTGACCACAACGGCACCGCTGGCACGGCCGTCACGATCACCGTGACGCCGCGCACGCCGGGTCCGCTGACGCCCGAAGCTCCGGGCAACTCGGGCCTGCCGCCGGAAGGCAGCGTCTGACCCGCGCAACCGCCGGCACATAGCGGCCGGCGCCGTTCCTCGGAGATATGTGGCCGTCCCGCAAGGGGCGGCCACAGTCGTTAACGGACGCGACGGCGAAGGGCCTAGAACCCCGTGCGGGCCAACGGTCGCGTCCGATCCCGCTAGGCCGCTACCGCGCGTGACTCGAGGTGGGCGCCAACCTTGCGCTTGACCCGCTGCAGGGCGTTGTCGACCGTCTTGGTGTCGCAGGTCAACCGCTCCCCCACCTGCTCGTAGGAGTAGCCGTCCAGATAGAGCGAGAGCACGCGGCTCTCCAGCTCCGAGAGGGCCGTCGAGAGGCAGCCGACGAGCGAGCGCAGCTCCTCGGAGGAGATCACCTGGTTGACCGGGTCGTGCACGGTCGGGCCGGGCAGCATCTGGTCGAGCGTCGGCACGTCGTCGCCAGCACCAGCCGGCGTCGAGGAGAACGACACGTACTGGTTCAGCGGCGTGTGCTTGTTGCGCGTGGCCGTCTTGACGGCCGTGATGATCTGGCGCGTTATGCACAGCTCGGCGAAGTTGCGAAAGCTCGACTCGCGGTCGGTACGGAAGTCGCGAATCGCCTTGTAGAGACCGACCAGACCCTCTTGAATGAGGTCGTCGGAGTCGCCGCCGGCGAGGAAGTAGGACGAAGCCTTGAGCCGCACGAAGCCGTGATAGCGACGCACGAGACGGTCGTAGGCATTGCGGTCGCCCTGCTTGGCGAGGGCGATCAAGAACGTATCCTCGACCTTAGGTTCAGAGTTAGGGTTGTGGGAGATTCTGGCCACGAGCAGATCCTTTCTTACGAGCCGCCTCCATGGCAGGCTCAAGTTTGCTCAGTGGCGCACTCCTCCCCTGGCGCCAAAGCTATTCAATTCCCAAGGCTTCTCAACCTTAGGTACAGCGTTATGGGCGCGCACACTTACACAGTTATGAAGCCATGTCAACCCCGCCGCCACGCTGCTGCAAGATCTCGTACAGCAGCGCCGCCGCGGCCGCGCTGACGTTCAGCGACTGCATCCGTCCCAGCATCGGCAGCGCGATCAGCTGGTCGCATTCGCGAGCCACCAGCGGCCGCAGCCCGCGGCCCTCGCTGCCGAGCACGAGCACGACCCCGCCACCCCTGTAGTCGGGACTGTCGTACGGCACTGTGGGGTGCTCCTCGGAGGCGTCCGGGGCGCTCGCGCCATAGCACCAGAAGTCGCGTTCGCGGGCACGGCGCATGAAGTCCGCGAGGTTCGAAGCGCGCGCGATGCGCAGGTGCTCCACGGCGCCCGCGGAGGCCTTGCAGACGGCCGGCGTGACCTCGGCCGCGCGGCGCTCGGGGATCACCACCCCGGCGACACCCGCGCACTCGGCCGTGCGGCAGATCGAGCCCAGGTTCTGCGGGTCCTGCACCTGGTCGAGCACCACGAGCAGCGGCGGTCCGTTGAACAGCTCCTCGACGCCCACATAGGGATAGGACCCAGCCTCGGCGCAGACGCCCTGGTGAGAGTCCGAGCCGCAGCGCTCGCTCAACTCCTCCGGGCGCTTCACGACGTGCACCTGACGCCCGGACAGCCACGGCTCGCGGGCCGCCGCCGCGGTCGCCCATACCTCCCCCACGCTCTTTGCGCGCCGGCCCCGCAGCGCCTCCTGCACGGGGTTTCGCCCGTACAGGATCACGACGACAGCGGCAGCAGCTCGAAGCCACCGGCGACGTCGCGAACTTCCCAGCCCTGGGCGGCGATCTCGTCGCGCAGGCGATCCGATGCCTCGAAGTCGCGCCGCGAGCGGGCGGTCACCCTGTCCTCGGCCAGCTTCACCACGTCATCTGGAGCGCCTTCGGGACGCTCCAGGAGCGACTCCAGGCCGAGCACCGAGAGCATCTCGCGCAGATCCCCGTCGCCCGTCACGCCCAGCTGAGCCGCACCGCGCAGCCACTCGTTCATCTGAGCGAGGGCGGCCGGGGTGTTGAAGTCGTTCGCGAGCTGCGCGAAGAAGGCGTCGCGGAACGTTCGCAGCCCTTCGTCGCCCGTCTCGCCCGGCGACAGCTTGCGGGCGGCCTCCCGGATCCGTCGCACGTTCGCGCGCGCCTGCCGGAGCGTGTCCTCGGAGAACGCGAGCGGCTGGCGGTAGTGCCCGGAGATGAGGTACATGACGACCGTCTCGGCGCCGTGCTCGGCCACGACGTCGTGCAGCAGGGCGATGTTGCCGACCGACTTGGCCATCTTCTCGCCGGTCGACTGGATCATGCCGTTGTGCATCCAGATCGCGGCCAGCTCCTCGCCGCGCGCGCAGCGCGTCTGCGCGGCCTCGTTCTCGTGGTGCGGGAAGACGAGGTCCGAGCCGCCGCCGTGGACCTCGAAGCCGGCGCCGAGCAGCTGCTCGGCCATCGCCGAGCACTCGATGTGCCAGCCAGGGCGCCCATCCCCCCACGGTGAGGACCAGTAGGTGTCCTCGCCCTCCTTGTGGGCCTTCCAGAGGGCGAAGTCGAGCGGGTCCTCCTTGCGCGAGAGGTGGGCGGGATCCGAATTCTCCTCGCCCTGGTCCATGTCGTCGAGCTGGCGATGGGACAGGCTTCCGTAGCCTGGATCGGAGCGCACGCGGAAGTGGACGTCGCCGCCGGCCGCGTAGGCGTGGCCGCGCTCGATCAAGGACTCGATGTAGGCGACGATCGCGTCCATCGTCTCCGAGGCGAGCGGCTCGTGGTCGGGGCGACCGAGGCCGAGCGCGTCGGTGTCGGCTTTGTAACGGACCGTCATCTCGGCGGCCAGCTCGGCGCTTGGGCGCCCGGCGGCCTTGGCGGCGTCGTAGATCTTGTCGTTGACGTCTGTGACGTTGACGACCAGATCGACCGCGTAGCCCTCGTGCTCCAAGAAGCGCTTGAACAGGCTGAAGACGACGAACGGACGCGCGTTGCCGATGTGGATGCGGCTGTAGACCGTCGGGCCGCAAGCGTAGATGCCGACGCGCCCCGGGACCCGCGGCGCGAGCCGCTGCGGACGCCCGGTCCTCGTGTCCTCGATCGATATGTCGCGTGTCGGTTGGCCGCCCATCGCGGGCCCAACCCTAGATGGTCGACTGTCCGATCGTGTGGCAGCTGCCGTGAGCGCGGCATGGTCGCGAGGACCGCGCGGCGCTCAATCGCGCTCGCGTAGCTCCGCGATCGCGAGCGCCGCGACGCCCTCTTCGCGACCGACGAAGCCGATGCCCTCGCCGGTCGTCGCCTTGACGTTCACGCGCTCGAACGGGAGACCGAGAGCCGCCGCCAGGCGCTCGCGGATCGCCCGCTTGCGCTCGCCGAGCTTGGGCGCCTGCATGACCAGCGTGCAGTCGACGTTGACCAGCTCGCGGCCGGCCCCGGCAAGCAGCGCAAGCACCGCGGCGAGCAACGCCATCGAGTCGGCCCCGCGCCAGCGCTCGTCGGTGTCGGGGAAGTGATCGCCGATGTCTCCGAGACCCGCGGCCCCGAGCAACGCATCGATCACGGCATGGGTCAGGACGTCGGCGTCGGAGTGCCCGTCCAGGCCACGCTCACTTCCGACGATCTCGACACCACCGAGGATCAGCGGTCGCCCGGCCACCAGACGGTGGCAGTCGTAGCCGATGCCGCTGCTCATCGGATCGTCATCCGACCGGCTCTTGGCGGCGCGCGCGGCGCTCGAACACGGAAAGCTCTCCCACGCCCAGCGAGGACAAGAGCTCCAGCGCCTGCTCGTAACCGGCGCCGACGTCGCCGGGCCGGTGCGCGTCGCTGGAGAGCGCGATTGGCGCCCCGGCTTCGAGCAGCATCTCCAGGAAAGCCGGCGCCGGATAGATCTCGCCCGCCGGCTTGCGCAGCCCGGCCGTCGAGACCTCGACCGCCACGCCAGACTCTGCGATCGCTTCGACCGCCGGCTCGTAGTAGAAGCGCGGGTCGCGGTCGGGCAGGCGGCTCCTGTCAGCCGAGCCCCAGTACTTGACGAGGTCGGGGTGGGCGATGATGTCGAACAGGCCGCTGGCGGCACTCGCCGCGACGGTCTCGAAATAGCGCTTCCAGATCTCCTCTGGGCTGCGCCCGCTGCCCCACACGCTGTAGTCGTCCATGTCGACGGCACCGTCGCGGATGAAGTGCACCGAGCCGACGACATAGTCGAAGTCGTGCGCGTCGAGCAGCGCGGCGGTGCGATCCTCCGCGCCCGCGACGAAGTCCATCTCGATACCCAGGCGCAGGTCGGTCTCTTCGCGCACGAACTCGCAGTAGGCGCCGAGATCGTCGATCGCGTACTGCTCCCAGAAGGGATGGCGCCAAAGCTCCAGGGCCTGCGTGAAGCGGTAGACGTGTTCGGACACACCGAGCTCGGCGATGCCGCGCTCCTCGGCGACCGCGCGGTAGCGCTCGGCGTTGGCCGGGGTGAAGAAGTCGGACGGCCGGGCATCCGCGTCGTCGGGGCGTAGGTGGAGGTGGTAGTCGGTCAGCATCGTCGGCGGGTCAGCGATTCAAGCAGGAATCAGCCGTCGCGCCCGGCTAGCAGCAGCTCGGCCACGCGCAGGTCGAGCGGCGTCGTGACCTTCAGGTTCTCGCCACCCGAGTCGACGACCAGCACGCGCCCGCCGCAGCGCTCGATCAGCCAGGCGTCGTCGGTCGCGCGTGCCAGCTCGCCGTCGGCCCGCGCACGCGCCAGCCCACGCTCCAGCGCCTCGCGACGGAAGACCTGCGGCGTCTGCACGGCTCGCAGCGACGCGCGATCGAGCGTCTCCACGACGACCTCGCCCGGTTCGACGCGCTTGATCGTGTCGGTCACGGCGGTCACGGCGATCGCACAGTCGGCGCCGGCGTCGGCCTCCAGCGCGCCTAGCACCCGCTCGGCGAGCGCCGTCGAGACGAGCGGGCGGGCGGCGTCGTGGATCAGCACCGTTTCGCCCGCGGCGCCCGTGACCGATCCGAGTGCCGCGAGCACCGACTCCGAGCGCGAGCCACCGCCGGCCACGACCGACAGCTCGGGCAGCGCGCGCCCATCCAGCTCGCGCGGCAGCCGCCAGTCATCGCTCCGGCCGCTAGCCTCCACGAGCGCTGGCGGCAACGCAAGCACGATCCGCTCGACGCTCGCCACCGAGACCAGCTCCTGGAGGCTCCAGGCGAGCATCGGCCGGCCCGCCAGCTCGACCAGCGCCTTGGGGCGGTCGGCGCCCAAACGCTCGCCGCTACCGGCCGCCAGGATCAGCGCCAGCGTCATCGGCTGAGGGGGTCTCGCGCACGCGGCACGTCAACCGTGGTGGTTGCCGCGTGCGCGAAATCCTCGCTACTTGGCGCCAGCTAGGGCCATCTGCTGGTTGGCCGAGTCGGCGAGCAGCTCGTCGAGGTAGCTCTCGGCCTCTTCCTCGTCCTTGTCGAGCGCGTACATCAGCTCGGAGGCGAGGATCTTCTTCGTACGGGTGAACATCTGCTTCTCGCCGGTCGAGAGCCCCTTCTCGCTCTCCCGCAGCGAAAGGTTGCGCACGACCTCGGCCAGCTCGTAGATGTCACCGGTCTTGATCTTGTCGCGGTTGTGCTTGAAGCGGCGGTTCCAGTTCTTGGGCATCTCTGAGACTTCGTCGCTCAGCACGTCCAGGACTTTCTTGACGGTTTCCTCGTCGATAACCCGGCGCAGCCCCGCCAGCGCGGCGTTCTCGGTCGGCACACGGACGGTCATGTCGTTGTGGAGGATCTTGATGGTGAGGTACTCGCGGCGTTCGCCGAGGATCTCCATCTCCTCCTTCTTAAGAACCTTTCCGGCGCCGTGATGCGGGTACACGACGTGATCTCCGAGCTCGAACTCGATGTACTCGACCTCGCGGGTGACCTCGAGCTCGTCATCCATCAGAGTTGCTTCTTCGCTTGCTTGTGCCGAAATGGTGTCCTCCTTCGATTGCGACCGCCCCTGGGACGGCCCTTGATTCAAGTCTGTAGGTAGCGGTCCACGAGATTCAGCTCCTGCAGCCTGCGCAGGCCCTCGCGGATGTCCTTGGCGCGGATCTCGCCCACGCCCTCGACCGCCTCTAGCTCGGCGTCGGTCGCGGCTAGTAGCTCGTCCAGGCCGCCGAACTCGGCCACGATCTGCGCGACGACGAGCTTGGGCAAACGTGGGATCCGGCCCAAGACCCGGTACCCGCGCGGCGAGGTGGGGTAGTCGAGCGTGTTGAGCTTGCGGTCGTAGCCGAGCAGCTCGGCCAGGCGACCGAAGTCGAGCAGATCCTGGTGGGCCAGACGACCGATCTCCTCCAGCGCGGCGGCGAACGCCTCGTCGGAGTAGTCCGACAGGTAGTCGCGCACGAGCGCCGCCTTCTCGGCGGCCGCGCCGACCATCGTCTCCTCCAACTGCAGCTCGATCAGCCGACCCTCGCTGCCCAGCTCGACGATGTAGCGCTCGATCTCGACCGCCATGCGCGTCACCAGCTCCGAGCGCTGCATGACCGTCAAAACGTCGTGCAGCGTCGTGCCGCCCTCGAACTCGAGCGCGGTCAGGCGCGTCGAGACCTGGTCGAGACGGGTGCGGAACTTGTCGAGCGTCGCGAGCGCCTGGTTGGCCTTGGCGAGCACGACCGGGATGTCCTCGAGGATGTACTTGGCGCCGTCGACGTAGACGGACACGACCTCGCGGCGCTGCGAGATCGCGATCACGAGCGCGTTGGTCTGCTTGGAGACGCGCTCGGCGGTGCGGTGACGGGTGCCGGTCTCGTGGGACAAGATTGTCGGGTCCGGCATCAACTGCACGTTCGCCATCGCGATCTTGGTCGCGTTGGCGTTGAGGATGATGGCCCCGTCCATCTTCGCCACCTGGTAGAGGAAGGCCGGGCTGTAGTCGATGTCCAGCTTGATCCCACCCGAGTTGAGGAAGCTCAGGTCCTCGGGCTCGCCGATCACGATCAGACCGCCGGTGCGGGCGTGGAGGATGCTCTCGATGCCCTCCCTCAGGACGGTGCCCGGAGCGATCATCTCCAGGGCTCTCATCAAGCCCGGATCCGGTCTGACTTCGTTGTCGAGATCTTCGCCGGATCTAGGTGCCACGTTAGTTGATTCTAGGGCATTTAGCGATCATTCAGCGGCTCGTACACAGCCGCCAAGCCGCGCCAAGGACCCTGCAAAGCGAAGACAATCCGCATCAGGACACGGTGTCGGCGAAACTGGGCTCCGCCGACTGCCGCCGCGGCTTGCCGCGCGCAGCGCTGACACCCGGCAGCGCGACCGCCAGGGCCTCGCGCAGGTTCGCCACCGGACGGGAACCCGAGCCGCTGTCCGGCGGGCAGATGACGTCGCTCAGGCCGTGCCTGGAGGCCTCCTCCAGACGCCGCTCGGGATGTCCCACCCAGCGCAGCTCGCCGGTCAGGCCGAGCTCGCCGAAGCAGGCGCGCGGCGTACCCGCCAGCGCTATCCCACGGCTCGCGCTGGCGACCGCGAGCGCGACCGCCAGATCGCAGCCGGGCTCGTCGACGCGCACGCCGCCGACGACATTGACGAACACGTCGGCCGAGCCGGTGCCGACACGCCCGTGGCGGCCGAGGATCGCGAGCACGAGCGCCAGGCGGTTGCGGTCCAGGCCCGAGACGACCCGCCGCGGCTGCTCCAGCTCGGAAGGGGCGACGAGCGCCTGTACCTCGACCAGCAGCGGGCGCGATCCCTCCATCGTCGCGAGCACCACGCTGCCCGGCGCACGCGTGGCCTCGGCCACGAAGCGCGCCGAGGCGTCGAGCACCTCGACCAGCCCGCCGTGGCGCATCTCGAACAGGCCGGCCTCGTTGGTCGAGCCGAAGCGGTTCTTCAGCGCGCGTAGCTCGCGGTAGGGGCGCTCGCGCTCGCCCTCGAACTGCAGCACGCAGTCCACCAGGTGCTCGAGCACGCGTGGCCCCGCGAGCGCGCCGTCCTTGGTGACGTGGCCGACGAGCACGACCGCCGTGCCCTGCTGCTTGGCCAGCTCCATGATCTGCGCCGCGACCTCGCGCACCTGCCCGACCGACCCCGGCGCGCCCGACAGCTCGCCCGAGCGCAGTGTCTGCACGGAGTCGATCACGCAGGCAGCCGGGCGCTCGGCGGCGAGCGTGTCGAGCACCACTCCGAGATCGGTCTCGGCGAGCACCGGCACGTCGAGCGCGCCCTCGCCGAGTCGCTCGGCGCGCAGACGGATCTGCTCGGCCGACTCCTCACCGCTCACGTACAGCGTGCGCTGACCGGCGCGCTGCAGATGCCCGAGGACCATGTTCGTGAGCGTCGACTTGCCGATCCCGGGCGAGCCGCCGAGCAACACGAGCGAGCCCGGCACGAGCCCGCCGCCGAGCACGCGATCGAGCTCACCGATGCCGCTCGACATGCGCGCCACCGGAGCCGCGCCGACGTCCTTCAGCGGCCGTGGCCCCACGGACGAGCCGACGGCGCTCAGATGACGAGCCCCGCCACCGCCACCACCTACGCTGCCACCGCCGCGCGAGGCCTTCTTCTTCGCAGCTGAGCCCGCAGAGGGCGGCAGGCGCTCCTCCACGAGCGTGTTCCAGGCTTCACAGCCGGGGCATTGTCCGTGCCACAGTGCGGACTGCAGCCCGCAGTCGGAGCAGACGTGGATCGTGGTTCTCGGCATCGGCGCTGGGCGGGAGGCTACGCGCCGGCGGGGACGGCGCTAGACGGCCGCTTTTGCGATCGCAGAACGCGTCCTAAAAACGAGCGACTATTCAGGCGTATTTGCGATCACAAAGAAAGACCCAAGATGAGAGCCATATTGCATGTTTATTTGCGATCACAAAGATAAGGGATAAATTGCGGCAAGATAACCGTTGATCTTTGTGATCTGAAATATGGCTCGCACAACACCCCAACGAATAGCAACGATCGTCCGCGACGCGAGAACACGTCAAGGCATTGATCAACGAAAGCTCGCCCTGATCGCGAACGTGGGCGTCAGCTCCGTACACCGTGTCGAGAGTGGCGAGGAAACCGTTCGCTTGGACGTGCTGATCAGGATCCTCACAGCACTGGGGCTCGAAATGGACGTCGGCCCGCGCCGATGACGCAGCAACTCCTCTTCGTGAGCTGGGACGATCGAGAGCAGATCGGCGTGCTCGAGCAGGTCGACGGGCAGCCAGAGTCCTACTCGTTCCGCTACACGGGGGCGTCACGCCCGATTTCCCTGTCATTGAAGCTCGGCGAGGAGCCTTTCAGCCCCGCGGCCAGCCGACCGTTCTTCGAGGCGCTGCTGCCGGAGGGAACCATCCGCGACCAGGTCGCACGCCAGCTCAAAGTCGCGTCGAGCGACTCCTTCGCCCTGCTCGAGCAGCTCGGCCACGACTGCGCTGGCGCACTTCAGATCTTCGAGACGCCGCCACCACACTCTCCGCCGGCTGTCGAGTGGCTCAGCGAGCCCGATCTCGACGAGCTGATCGAACAGCTCCCGCGCTATCCGCTGGGGATAGGGCCGGGCAGCAAACGCATGCGGCTGAGCCTGGCCGGCGTACAGAACAAGGCGACGCTCGTACGCGATCGCGAGGGGCGCTTCGGCAGGCCGCTGGACGGCATGCCCAGCACCCACATCCTGAAGCCCGAACTGCCCGGTGTCACCTACCCGGATCTCGCCACCAACGAGTATTTCTGCATGCGACTCGCCGCCCGCTCCAGTCTCGCGGCCGCCGAGGTCGAGCTGACCGAGATCGCGGGACGCTCGTGCCTCGTCGTGACACGCTTCGACCGCGACACCTCCGTATGGCCTCCGCGGCGGCTGCACCAAGAGGACCTCTGCCAAGCCCTCGGCATATCGCCGACCTTCAAGTACCAGGAACCCGGCAGGGCCGTCCCGTCCTACCGTGCGCTGGCCGAGCTGCTCGACCGCCACGCTGCTCAGCCCGGACTCGACCGTCTGGAGGGGGCGCGAGCGACGGTCTTCCACTTCCTCGTTGGCAACGCCGACGCGCACGCCAAGAACGTCTCCCTGATGCACCTCGACGACGGGGTGCGCCTAGCCCCGCTCTACGACGTGGTGTCGACGGTGGCCTATCCCGAGCTGGACGACCGTCTTGCGCTCGGCATCGGTGACGAGTTCGATCCCCATGCGATCTCCACGATCCACTGGTCCGATCTAGCCGAGGACTTCGGGCTCAACCCGCGCGCATTCGGGAGCTTGCGTCAGGCGATGTGCGAGCAAACGCTTGCGGAGGCGAAGCAGCTGCGCGCCGAAGCCCTGGAGGCCGGCTGGCATCGCGGCTGCATCGACGCGATCGTACAGACGATCGAAAGCCGTACGGCGCGCGTCATGCCGTGAGCGTCTGCGCGCGGCGCTCGTACAGCAGCACGTCGCGCCAGCGCCCGTCGGGCATCTGCCCGATGCGCTCGCGCCGGCCGACGAGCCGAAACCCACACCGCTCGTGCAGCGCGATCGAGGCGAGGTTCTCGGGGAAGATGCCCGCCCCGAGCGACCAGAACCCCTGTTCCTCGGAGCAGGTCATCAGCGCTTCCAGCAGCCGCCGCCCGAGTCCGCGGCCCCCGTGCGACGGGTCGACGTAGATGCTCACCTCGCCCACACCACGGTAGACGTGGCGCGAGGAAGTCGGCGAGAGCGCGGCCCAGCCGTACAGCGTCAGACCGTCCACCGAGCGCAGCGCCAGCATCGGCATCCCCTCGCGCTTGGCTGTGAACTCATCCCAACTCGGGGCGTGCGCCTCGAAGGTCGCGTCGCCCGTCGCGATCCCGGCCTCGTAGATCGCCGCGGCGACGGGCCAGTCGGCCTCCGTCAGGAGCCCGACCTCAACCTCGTCCGAAGAACCGACCGTGTCAGCCAGCGAGCCGCGCCTACTGCTCGTCGGCGGGCTCGTCCGCGGCGGCGCTCTCGCCCTCGGCGATCTCCGCTTCCTCGCTGCCGCCTTCGGCGCCCACGCCGACCGGGGTCTTCTGCTTCTTCGGCTGGACGATCGAGAGGCGTACCTCGCCCTCCTGCTCGCCTTCCGCCGGGTCGACGACCACGGTCGCGCCGGGGGTCAGCTGCTCGCGCAGCACGAAGTCCGCCAGCGGGTCCTCGATGTAGCGCTGGATCGCGCGGCGCAGCGGTCGCGCACCCATCGCGGGGTCCCAGCCCTTCTCGACCAGCAGGTCCTTGGCGGGCTCGGTCAGCTCCAGCTGCAGCTCGCGCTCGGCCATCGACGCACGGATCCGCAGCAGCAGCAGCTCGACGATCTGCTTGATCTCCTCCTTCTGCAGCTTGTGGAAGACGATCACGTCGTCGATGCGGTTAAGGAACTCGGGCCGGAAGACTTTCTTCAGCTCGCCGGTGATGCGGTTCTTCATGTCGTCGTAGGTGATGCCGGTCTCGTCGTCGGAGACCGCGAAACCGAGCGGCGTGTTGCGCGCGATCTCGGCGGCGCCGATGTTCGAGGTCATGATCACGATCGCGTGGCGGAAGTCGACCGTGCGCCCCTGGGCGTCGGTCAAGCGGCCGTCCTCGAGGATCTGCAGCAGGATGTTGAAGACGTCCGGGTGGGCCTTCTCGATCTCGTCCAGCAGCAGCACGCTGTAGGGCTTGCGGCGCACGGCCTCGGTCAGCTGGCCGCCCTCGTCGTAGCCGATGTAGCCCGGGGGCGAGCCGACCAGGCGCGAGACGGCGTGCTTCTCCATGTACTCGGACATGTCGATGCGGATCAGCGCCTCGTCGTCGCCGAACAGGAACTCGGCCAGCGTGCGTGCCAGCTCGGTCTTGCCGACGCCTGAGGGTCCGAGGAAGATGAACGAGCCGGTCGGGCGCTTGGGGTCCTTCAGGCCCGCGCGCGAGCGGCGGATGGCCTTCGAGATGACCTCGATCGCCGGGTGCTGCCCGATCACGCGCTTGTGCAGTTCGTCCTCCATGCGCATCAGCTTGGCCGTCTCGGCCTCGGTCAGCTTGAAGACGGGGATGCCGGTCCACATCGAGACGATGTCGGCGATCTCCTCCTCGCCGATCGAAGGACGTTCGCCGGACTCTCCGGCTTCCCAGGCCTGCTCCAGCTCGCGTTTCTTGTTCGTCAGCTTGCGCTCCTTGTCGCGCAGCGAGGCGGCCTTCTCGAACTCCTGCGCCTCGATCGCGTTCTCCTTGTCCCGCCGCGTGGTCTCGACTTCACCCTCCAGCTCGCGGTTGGCCGGCGGCGAGGTCATCGACTTGATGCGCATCCGCGAGGCGGCCTCGTCGATCAGGTCGATCGCCTTGTCGGGCAGGAAGCGGTCGGAGATGTAGCGGCTCGCGAGTTCGCCGGCGGCCTTCAGGGCCTCGTCGGTGATCTGCACCTTGTGGTGCTGCTCGTAGCGGTCGCGCAGGCCGGTCAGGATCTCGACCGTCTGGTCGATCGTCGGCTCGTCCACGCGGATCTGCTGGAAGCGGCGCTCCAGAGCGCTGTCGCGCTCCAGGTACTTGCGGTACTCGTCCAGGGTGGTCGCGCCGATCGTCTGCAGCTCGCCGCGGGCCAGTGCCGGCTTCAAGATCGAGGCGGCGTCGATCGCGCCCTCGGCGGCGCCCGCGCCGACGAGGTTGTGAAGCTCGTCGATGAATAGGATGATGTCGCCGCGCTGGGTGATCTCCTTCATCACCTTCTTGAGGCGCTCCTCAAACTCACCCCGGTACTTCGAGCCAGCGACCAGCGCCGCCAGGTCGAGCGTGTAGATCTGCTTGTTCTTCAGCAGCTCGGGCACGTCGGATGACGTGATGCGCTGAGCCAGCCCCTCGACCACGGCCGTCTTGCCGACGCCCGGCTCGCCCACCAGCACGGGGTTGTTCTTCGTGCGCCGCGAGAGAATCTGCATGATCCGCTCGATCTCGGTCTCGCGCCCGACGCACGGGTCGAGCTTGCCGTCGGCGGCCAGCTTGGTCAGGTTGCGACCGAACTGGTCGAGCAGCTTGGATGACTTCTTGCCCTCGCCGGCCGGCCCGGCGCCGCTGCCGGCACCAGCGCCGCTGGACGCGCCCTGGCGGCGACCGCCGGGACCGCTCAACATGCGGATGACCTCGTTGCGGATCTTCTCGGAGTCGGCGTCGAAGTCGAGCAGGATGCGCGCGGCGACACCCTCGTTCTCACGCACGAGACCGAGCAGGATGTGCTCGGTGCCGATGTAGTTGTGACCCAGGCTCAGCGCCTCGCGCAGAGCCAGCTCCAGCACCTTCTTGGCACGCGGGGTGAAGGGGATCTGCCCGGAGGTGACCTCCTCGCCGGAGCCGACGATGCGCACGACCTGCGCACGTACGCGCTCGACGGTGATGTCGAGGCTCTCCAGCACACGCGCGGCGAGACCCTCCTCCTCACGCAGCAGCCCGAGCAGGATGTGCTCGGTGCCGATGTAGTTGTGCTTGAGCGTGCGCGCCTCCTCCTGCGCGAGAACGACCACCTGTCGGGCCCGTTCTGTGAATCGCTCGAACATTTGTGAGTCCTTCCTGCGGGGCCGCGCGCCCCCCAAAGGGTCTTTTGATGGTCCTTATGACGCCTCGTGAGCAGTCTACCAATCGGTCTAACGGCTCCATCGGGGTCATCGGCAGGCGCGAGAGGCGCCTTGACTATCGGGTTTGCCAGGCGATCAAAGGCCTAGAGGGCCGACCGCGACGCCCCGCCGCCGACGCGCGAGCCGCGTCAGTCGCGCATCGCCGGGAACAGCACGACCTCGCGGATCGAATCGCGCCCAGTGAGCAGCATCACGAGCCGGTCGATGCCGAGGCCCACCCCCCCGGTCGGGGGCATACCCAGCTCCAAAGCTTCCACGAACGCCTCGTCGTAGGGCATCGTCTCCGAATCGGCGTGAACCGTCTCCAGCCGCTGCTGCGCCATCAGGCGCTCGCGCTGCACGTCGGGGTCGATCAGCTCGCTGAAGGCGTTGGCGATCTCCATGCCGCCGGCGAACGCCTCCCAGCGCTCGACCAGCCCCGCCTTCGAGCGATGCTCGCGTGCCAGCGGCGAGATCTCGACCGGGTAGTCGATCACGAACGTCGGCTCCAAAAGGCTCGGCTCGACGTACTTGGACAACAGGTCGTCGGCCATCTGGAACCAGGCCTGCCCGCCGGTCGCGACCTCCAGGTCGAGGCGGCGGATCTCCCCCGCGAGCGCCTCGGCGTCTGAAAAGGCCATCAGGTCGACGCCGGTCGCCGACTGGATCGACTCCACGAAGCCGACCCGCCGCCAGGGCCCCGCGAAGCTGAGCGGACCCTCGTAGCCGACCTTGTCGGCGGCCGCGCGCACGATAGCTTCCAGGCGCGTGGCCGCGCCCTCGTAGTCGGCGTAGGCCTCGTAGAACTCGACCATCGTGAACTCGGGATTGTGCTTGTAGGAGATGCCCTCGTTGCGGAAGTCCTTGCCCAGCTCGTAGACGCGCTCCAGCCCGCCCACGATCAGCCGCTTGAGGTACAGCTCGGTCGCGATACGCAGGTACAGGTCACGGTCGAGCGCGTTGTGGTGGGTCGTGAACGGCCGCGCCATCGCGCCGCCGTAGAGCGGCTGCAGCACCGGCGTCTCGACCTCGACGAAGCCCTCACCATCGAGATAGCCACGCACGGCCGTGATCACGTGCGCGCGGTCGACGAACAGGCGCCGCGCGTCCTCGCTCGCGATCAGGTCCAGCTCGCGGTGGCGGTAGCGCGTCTCGACGTCGCTGAGCCCGTGGTGCTTGTCGGGCGGCGGCCTCAATGCCTTGCTCAGGATCTCGAAGCCTTCGACGCGCAGCGACACCTCGCCGTGGCGGCTGCGCATGGCGGCGCCGTCGACGCCGATCAGGTCGCCGAGGTCGAGCGAGCACAAGAGGTCGAAGCGCTCCTTGCCGAGCACGTCCACGCGCGCGTGCAGCTGCAGCTTGCCGCTGCGATCCACCAAGTCGAAGAAGGCGGCCTTGCCGGCGCCCCGGCGCGCGCCGATCCGTCCCGCGACGCGATGCTTCTCATCGGTTTCCTCCCCGGCCTCCAAGCGCTCATAGCCAGACAGCACCGAAGCGATCGGCTCCACCCCCGCAAACGAGTACGGGAACGCGCTCGCGTCCTCGGCCCGAATCCGTGCGGCCTTCGCACGGCGCTCGGAGATCAGCTCATCGAGACCATGCCTCGCGGAGCCGTCCTGCGAGGAGGGCTCTTCCTCGCCTGCGCTCATCGCGGCGAGCCTACTCGAGGCCGACGTCGATCTTCGTGATCTTGAGCTTGCGCGCCGGTCCGCGCGGGACCTTCACGGCGACCGTGTCGTTGCGTTTGTGCCCGAGCAGCGCGCGACCGACGGGCGACTCGTTGGAGAGCTTGTGTTCGTCGGGCTTGGCCTCGGCCGAGCCGACGATCGTGTACTTGACCGACTTGCCGGTTTTTTCATCCTTGACGTGCACGACCGAGCCGACCTGCACGACGTCGGTCGAGAGGTCCTTGGCGTCGATCACGGTCGCCATGCGCAGCTTCTCCTGCAGCTGCGCGATGCGGCTCTCGATCATCGCCTGCTCGTTCTTGGCGTCGTCGTACTCGGAGTTCTCGGAGATGTCCCCGAACTCACGCGCCTCCTTGATGCGTTCGGCGACCTCGCGCCGCTTCTCGGTCGAGAGCAGCTCTAGCTCGTCGTTCAGCTTCTGGAGGCCTTCTGGGGTGAGGATGACGTCCTTCGGCATGCGCCCCTCGATCGAGATCACGCCCGCCGGCGGCACAAGAAAACCCGCCTTTTGCGGGGCTGAGCACGTGCCGGGGGCTGTTGCGAGCGCAGCAGTATAGCGAGCCCTCCAACGCTCACGGGACAGCTGCAAGCGGCGCCTCACGTGGGATCAACAGCGCCCGCACATCGGCGAGGCTCGGCGCGCTCTGGAGCGTTTCCTGCAGCTCGCGCGTGGCCTTCGGCTCCAGCCCCAGACGCGTCACATACCAGGGGTAGAACTTGCGCAGGTAGCGCGTCGCGCGCGGCTCGCCGAGGTGCTCGACGGCGCGCTCGATCGTCCACCGAAGCTCGGCCAGGACCTCGTCGCGCGTGGGCGGCCCCTCGCGCTCGCCGAGCAGCTCGCCGAACAGCCACGGG
>DASXER010000135.1:0-2464 GCA_036490015.1 Solirubrobacteraceae bacterium
TCTAAATAGACTGACTTTTCCTGCAGCTCGCCCTCGATGTCCTGCGCGAGCCGTGTCGGCTCGTAGAACGTTACTTTGTACCGTCGCCCATCGATGGTCACCACCACCCCCTGGAGCCAGCCTTTGGCTTCCGCCTCCCACGCGAACTCGTCGAATCGCTCGGGGAAGGCGATGTCGTACTCTTTGTATCCGTTCGACGAACACCGTCGCTGACGGGGGCGATGGCGGGTGCTACTTGGTCTGGGGATGTTGGTCGAGCGAGCCGAGGGATGCGCGCCTGAAGACGTTGGCGTCGAGCCGCTGCTGAGCGTCCTTGTGCTCGAGGGTCTTCTTCCAGTTGAGGGGTGCGAGCTCCAGGACCCGGCGGGCCGGCCAACTCGGCAACAGGCAGAAAAGGTCGCGGAGATAGGCATAGGGCTCGAGGTCGTGGAGCTGGCAGCTCGCCAGCAGAGAGACGAAGGCGGCGTTGATCTCGGCGGCGTCGTCGGTGCCGACGAAGAGCCAATTCTTTCTTCCGACGGCTTCGCGCCGCAAGGCCCGCTCGGAGCTGTTGTTGTGGATGGGGAGCCGACCGTCGTCCAGGAAGCGCTGGAGCGCGACACGTTGATTGAGGGCGTAGCCAATGGCCTTGGCGGTCGGGGTCTCGTCGAGGACCTTCCCCGCCTCCACTTCGCACCAGGTGAAGAAGGCGTCGACGATGGCCTTGGACTCGGCCCGCCGGGCCGCGAGCCGCACCTCGGGCAGTGCGGCGCCGGCCGCGCGCTCGACGCGGAACAGGCCACCGATGTACGCCAGCGCCTGGCGCGCCCGCTCCGGATCGGTCTCGAGCGCCTTCCACCAGTACCGTCGGGCATGCGCCCAACACGCGACTTCGATCAAGGTCCCGCGCCTGTACAGGTGATCGAATACCGCGTGCGCGTCGGCGACCAGGTAGCCCTCGTATCCCTCGAGCAACCGGTCAACGGCCGCGCTGTCGTGCTTGGCGCTGTACCGAAACAGCACGTGCCGCTCCGGCGCAATGACCACCCAGAAGTGGCCGCGGCGGCATTTCTCGCGGGCCTGCACCAGCACGCCCGTCGCGTCCGTGCACAGGTAGGGCGCGCCCCGCGCGTCCGCCCACATCGCATCGAGCAGCGGCTTGACCAGCCCGCCCAGCGCCTCGTGCCATCCGCAGATGGTCGACCGCGCCAGCTCGAGCCCTTCGCGGCCGTAGATCCGCTCCAGGCGGTGCAGCGGCAGGTGGTCCTGCCAGCGACGGACGATCGTGTCGGCGAGGAGCCCTGGCCCGGCGAGGGCACGATCGATCGGCAGCTCCGGGGGTGGCGCCTGAAGGACGGTGGTCTCGGCGGTGGCGTCGCGCCCCTTGGGAACGAACTTGGGCTTACGGACGCGCACGACGACCAGCGAGGCGGGCCGCCGCTCGACGGTCTCGGTCACGTCCTCGCCGATGCGCACGAAGGCGTCGGTGCCCTTTTGCTGGACCTCGGGCGGCAGCAGCTCGACTTCGACCCGCGGCAGCTTCTCGGGCAATGGCTTGCGGCCGGTCGGCTTGGCGCGCGTGTGCGCCGCGATCGACGTCTCCGCCGGAGGTGGCGCAGGCGCGGGCGGTGCCGCGCTCCCCGCAGCACCGTCGCCGAGCAGCATGCCCAGCATCGACATCGTCAGCTGCGCGTCGCCGCCTGACAGCCGCTCGCGCCTTGGGCCCACCAGTCCGAGTTCGAGCTTGCGGCACGTCTCCAGCGCCTGCAGGTACAGCTTCCGGTACTCGTCCCGCTCCGCCGCCAGCACGTCGAGGCGCGCGCTCAACTCGGCGAGCTTTGTTTCGATCGAGATGGCGGCTCCATCCATCACGGCGATGCTTGTCAGAAATCATGCCGCGATCGATCCGTCAAGCGGCTGCGCGTCGTTTCTCTTCTTTCGGCACGCCCGCGAGCAACCGTGCCAGCGCCGCACCGTCGATGTGGATCGACACCGCACCGTTCGCGGCGGCCGGCAACTCGAACACCGCCCTGTGCAACCGCTTGTAAAGCAGGCACAGCCCGTTGCGGTCGAACCACAGCACCTTGAGCCGCGTCGCTGATTTTCCGGCGAACACGAACAATGCGCCCGCGTCGATCGGGTCCTGACCCACGCGCTCGCGCGCCAACTGCGCCAGCCGGTCGAACCCGTACCGCATGTCGACGGGCTCGGTGCAGACGAAGATCCGCACGCCCGACGGGATCATCGCGCCGACTCCAGAACGCGCAGCAGTCGCTCAAGCGCGCCGGCGTCGAAGGACGGCGGCACCTCCACGCTCCGCCCGTCGCCGAGTCGCACCTCGAACCGATCGTTCGTCGCCATCCGCGCCGGGCGCACCTCGACGATCTTCGACAGCGCTGGCCCCGACTCCGCACTCCTCATCTCGCGTCGCCAGCGGTACAGCGTCATCGCGTTCGCGCCGACACGGCGGGCGAACACCGCAGCG
>DASXER010000145.1:0-22694 GCA_036490015.1 Solirubrobacteraceae bacterium
ACGACGCCGCCAACGATCTCGATCAGCTCCCCGGAAGACGGCGAGATCGTCAATCAGGCGACGAAGCTTACGGCCAGCTACGTGTGCAGCGATGGGGAATCTGGCGTCGCCTCCTGCGAAGGCTCGGTTCCCTCGGGCTCGTCGCTGGACACCTCGTCCCTCGGCGAACACACGCTCTCCGTCGCCGCGAGCGATCACGCCGGCAATGGCTCTTCGGGCACGGCCCACTACATCGTCGTCGAACCGGGCGAATGTGGCGAATCGGTGCGGCTCTGCCAGACGGGTCTCGGCGACGAAACCCCGCCTAGCGTCGCGGGGCTCACCCTCTCCCCGGCGAGCGTCGACACGTCGACGGCCTCGAAGTCCGTGGTCGTCGTCGTGCATGCAACTGATGATCTCTCGGGTGTCTCCGCGGTCCAGGTGAGTCTCTCGAACGGCTCGCGCTGGATCAGCGCACCGGCCAGCCTCACGGCAGGCGGCACCCGCCTGGACGGCACGTGGGAAGCCAAGCTCACGGTTCCCAAAGGCTCGGCGGAAGGGTCGTACGCCCTGAGTGTCGCGGTGATCGACAGCATCGGCAACCATCGGACCTACTCGGCGCACGAACTCGAAGTCCTCGGGCTCCCAAGCGCGCTGACGGAGACCGGCGGCGGCGACGCGACGCCGCCGTGGCTTTCCGGGGCCAGCGCCTCCCCGGCGAGCGTCAGTACCTGCGGCACGCCGGCCAGCACGACGATAGGCGTCCAGGCGAGCGACAGCTCGGGCGTCGCCTACGTCAACGTCGACCTCACCGGTCCCGGCGGCCAGAGCCTGTCCGCTCCAGCGGTGCTCGACAGCGGCAGCGCGGCGAGCGGTCACTGGTCGGCGCCGCTCACACTGCCCCAGCACGCTGAGCAGGGCTCGTGGGCGATTTCTATCCAGATGGGCGACACTGCCGGCAACCCGACGTACATCTCCTCGGCGCAGCTCAGCGCAGCTGGGTTCGGGAGCGTCGTGCAGCAGACCTGCGCCGGGGACACGAATCCGCCCCAGATCGCCAGCGTAGCCCTCGCACCTGAAACGGTCGACACGAGTACGGGCTCACGCGCCGTCGTCCTCGATGTCCACGCGACTGACGACCTCTCCGGTGTGGCCTCGCTTCAGGCCACGCTGATCTCCGGTGGTCAGTCCCAGTCCGCGTCGGCGTTGCTGCAATCCGGCACGGTGCTCGACGGGACATGGCAGGCGACGATCACGCTGCCGCGCTGGTCGCAGCAGGGAACGTGGCGGCTCGACCTGATCGTGACCGATCAGGTCGGCAACTCGGTTTCGCTGTCGCCCTCGCAGGTCACGGCGCTGGGTCTGCCGGATTCGGTCGCGCAGACCGGTGAAGGCGATAGCACTGCGCCAACCGCGAGCAGTGGCTCGATCGCGCCGAGCAGCTTCGACACTTCACAGCACCCCGTATCGGTGAGCGTGCACCTACATGTGGCGGACGTCCAGTCCGGAACGGAGCTCGTGCGGGTCGCGTTCACCTCCCCGAACGGCGGCGAGCACGTCTACGGCGAGGCAAGTCTCACTTCAGGAAGCCCGCAGGAAGGCGAATGGACGGCGACGCTCGAGTTCCCGCAATTCTCCCAGCAGGGCAGCTGGAGCCCGCAGGTCGAACTGTGGGACGCGTTCGGCAACCGTCGCGCCTACGCTCCGGCGGAACTGGCGACGGTCTTTCCCCCGATCGGCGTCGCCCAACCGCCAGAATTCGGACGCTGCGTCAAAGTAGCCGGCGAAAAAGTGAAATCCAAAACGTTCTATCACGGCGGGTTCGCCGCCGCGACCTGTCTGGAAGCGAGCGAATCCCATACGGGCAAATACGAATGGGAAGCGGGTGTAGCAAAAGCCCACTTCACGACCCAGATCAAAGAACCCACCAAAGTCACGCTGGAAACAGTCAACGGTGCGAAAATGGTGTGCGCTGGGGAGACGGGCACGGGCGAATACGCCGGGTTCAAGACCGTTCAAGATGTCGCCCTCAGCTTTACCGGATGCGAACTGGTCAAGGGCTCAGTCGCATGCACGAGTGCCGGCGCGGCGGCTGGGGAAGTCGTCAGTCATCCGCTCGAAGGGATTTTGGGCGTTGAAGCACTGGGTGCGACTCCTTCGGCCAACAAGATCGGCCTCGACCTCTATCCGGTGGGAAAGACCGGGCCTCTCATGATGTTCGCTTGCGCCGGCACGAGCGCATCGATCACGGGGTCGGTCATCGTGCCGGTCGCAGAGAACAAAATGGGTATCGCCGACGTATGGAAAGCGGTCGCAGCCAAAGGACGGCAGCACCCGGAAAGCTTTTTGGAAGCGCCAGTAGATGTCCTCGACGAGTCACTCAACGCCGCCACGCCTGAACAGATCGGACTGAAGCTGACATCGACCCAAACGAGCGAAGAACCAGTCGAGATCAACACGGTCTTCTAAGAGCCGCCAGGCGGCGGTGCGTCAGTGCTCCGGGAGTAGCGCGTCCACGCACTTTCCCGACTCGGTCGTTGAAGGGCTGATGCCGGTCGCGGGTGAGTGGGAGCTCGGCGAAGTAGCCGCGGGCGTCTTCCGCACGCTCGTCGCTGATCTCGTGGTTCATGTTCATCCGGCGGAGGGCGTGGTGCAACTCGGTGTCTATGAGGTGCGGTCCCTGGAGGTCGCCGTCTCGGCGAGGCGCTCGATCTATCCCGGTGCGGGATCGCGCGCCGCGAGCGCCTCGTGAACCGCCGAGGTGTCCCCACGCGAACTTGATCCGAAGAGCTCAGATGGTGGGCGGCTTCGCCCGCACCGCGGGGAGAACCACGCCGAGCAAGCCACGCACGGTCGCAACCCAGAAGTTCATCTGGTCGAAGTAGTCGCGCCAGAGCACGATCTGGCCGTCGTGAACGTCGAAGCGCCCGCAGACCCAGAACTGGATGCGAAGTCGACGGAACGTCAAGACGTCCGTGCGCTCGGTCAGGACCGATGATCCATCCGCCGAGATCGTGTGGACGTAGACCTCGAAGCCGGCGCCGGCCAAGCCGAGCGTCGCGTGCAGGACCCTCCGGACGCGCTCACGCCCACGCACGGTGGGTAGCCCGACGTTCACGTAATCGACATCCACCGCCAACAGATCCGTGGCGCCTGCGATGTCGTTCGATTGGAGCAGATCCAAGAACCGCTCGACCAGGCGAGTCGGTGTGGAGGTTCCCTGTTGGTCTGTCTCCCCGTCTGCAACGTCGCTCGTCGCGTCTGCCATACCGTGACTATAGGGAGCGCATGTGCCCAGGACCCGCTCGGCTGGTGCGCGTCTCTCGCACGAAAGGAGAGGCAGCTCGACGACCGCCCTGACAAACCGATCAGGAATTGAGAAGCGCCGCTGATCGGGCTCACCTAGAGTGGCCTCCAAGTAGCCAACCCACCGGCTTCTGGCTCGTCACAGAGCCCGACACAGACCGACGCAACCGACCCAAGGAGCCCACCCGACCATGACCGGTTCTTCCACCGAGGGAATCAAGACGGTGCTGCATCCCGTGTCCGACCTGGCGAAGGCCAAGCCGATCTACGCGGCTCTGCTCGGCATCGAGCCGCAGGCCGATGCTCCCTACTACGTCGGCTTCGAGGCCGAGGGCCAGCACATCGGGCTGGTGCCGGGGGGCGGACCGCAGGGCATGACCTCGCCGGTGGCCTTCTGGCACGTGCCGGATATCGAGGCGAAGCTCGCCGAAGTGACCGCCGCCGGCGCAATCGTGAAGGAACCCGCGCACGACGTCGGCCAGGGGCGCCTCGTGGCCACCGTCGCCGACCCGGACGGCAACGTCCTCGGGCTGCTCCAGGATCCGTGAACGACGATCCCTACAGACCCACGCGGATCCAGAGAACATGAGCAAGGGCACGGGTAATAAGACCCAACCGTCACCCAGACCGCACGCGGCCGACAGCCACGACCTGATCCGTGTGCATGGCGCGCGTGAGAACAACCTCAAGGACGTCAGCATCGAGCTGCCGAAGCGCCGGTTGACGGTCTTCACCGGCGTCTCCGGCTCGGGCAAGAGCTCGCTCGTGTTCGGCACGGTCGCCGCCGAGTCGCAGCGGCTGATCAACGAGACCTACAGCGCCTTCCTGCAGGGTTTCATGCCGACGTTGGCGCGGCCCGAGGTGGACGTGCTCGAAGGGCTCACCACGGCGATCGTCGTCGACCAGCAGCGGATGGGCGGCGACGTTCGCTCGACGGTTGGCACTGCCACGGACGCCAACGCGATGCTGCGTGTGCTCTTCAGTCGGCTGGGCAAGCCGCACGTTGGCTCGCCCAGCGCGTTCGCCTTCAACGTGCCTTCGGTCAAAGCGAGCGGCGCGATCACGGTCGAACGCGGGGCGCGCAAGACCGTGAAGGCCTCCTTCAGCCGGACTGGTGGCATGTGTCCGCGCTGCGAAGGCCGGGGCGCGGTCTCCGACATCGATCTCGAACAGCTGTTCGACGACTCCAAGTCACTAGCTGAGGGTGCGATCACGATCCCGGGCTACACGGCGGGCGGCTGGAACTACCGGCTCTACAGCTCGTCGGGTTTCTTCGACCCCGACAAGCCGATCCGCAGGTACACCAAGGCCGAGCTGCACGACTTCCTCCACCACGAGCCCACCAGGATGAAGATCGAGGGCATCAACATGACCTACGAAGGGCTGATCTTGCGCATCCAGCGCTCGATCCTGTCCAAGGACACGGACTCTCTGCAGCCGCACATCCGGGCGTTCGTGGAGCGGGCCGTCGCCTTCACCGTCTGCCCCGAGTGCGACGGCACGAGGCTGACCGAGGCCGCCCGCTCGTCCAAGATCGCAAAGGTCAACATCGCCGATGCTTGCGCGATGCAGATCAGCGACCTGGCCGACTGGGTCCGCGGCCTCGACGAGCCTTCCGTAAAGCCGCTGCTAGCCACTCTGCGACAGGCGCTCGACTCGTTCGTGGAGATCGGGCTGGGCTACCTCTCGCTCGACCGGCCGTCCGGCACGCTGTCGGGTGGCGAGGCGCAGCGCGTGAAGATGATCCGTCATCTCGGCTCGTCGCTGACAGACGCCAGCTACGTCTTCGACGAGCCCACCACGGGTCTCCACCCACACGACATCGAGCGCATGAACGACCTGCTGCTGGAGCTGCGCGACAAGGGCAACACGGTGCTCGTCGTGGAGCACAAGCCGGAGACGATCGCGATCGCCGATCACGTCGTCGACCTCGGCCCGGGCGCCGGCAGCGCCGGTGGCGAGGTGGTGTTCGAGGGAACCGTCGCGGATCTACGCGCCAGCGGCACGACGACCGGTCGCCACCTCGACGACCGAGCGGCCCTCAAGCAGACGGTGCGGGCGCCCACCGGCACGCTCGAGATTCGCGGCGCTGAAAAGCACAACCTCCAGAACGTCGACGTCGACATCCCGCTCGGGGTGCTCGTCGTCGTCACCGGCGTCGCCGGCTCGGGCAAGAGCTCGCTGGTGCACTCCTCGATCCCCGCCGACGAGGATGTCGTGTCGATCGACCAGGGGCCCATACGGGGCTCGCGACGGAGCAACCCCGCGACGTACACCGGGCTGCTCGACCCGATCCGCAAGGCGTTCGCGAAGGCCAACAAGGTGAAGCCGGCGCTGTTCAGCGCCAACTCCGAGGGCGCCTGCCCGAACTGCAGCGGCGTCGGCGTTACCTACACCGACTTGGCGATGATGGCCGGTGTCGCGAGCGTCTGCGAGGTGTGCGAAGGGAAGCGCTTCGACGCCTCCGTGCTGGAGCACCATCTCGGCGGCCGTGACATCAGCGAGGTGCTCGCGATGTCCGTCGCGGAGGCAGAAGAGTTCTTCGCCGACGATGGCCAGGCGCCGACGCCGGCCGCTCACGCGATCCTCGAGCGGCTCGCCGACGTCGGGCTCGGCTACCTGATTCTCGGCCAGCCGCTGACGACGCTGTCCGGCGGCGAGCGCCAGCGGCTCAAGCTGGCCACCCAGATGGCCGAGAGGGCCGCCGTCTACATCATCGACGAGCCGACCACCGGGCTGCACCTCGCCGACGTCGAGCAGCTGCTCGGCCTGCTCGACCGGCTCGTCGACTCCGGTAAGTCGGCGATCGTGATCGCGCACCACCAGGCGGTCATGGCGCACGCCGACTGGATCATCGACCTCGGCCCCGGCGCCGGCCACGACGGCGGCCGGATCGTGTTCGAGGGCACGCCCGCCGAGCTCGTCGCGGGGCGGGCGGGACGCCCATCCACGCTCACCGGCAAGCACCTCGCGGCCTACGTGGGCGCCTGACCGAGGCTCCAACCCTCGTCGGCCTTTCGGCGAGGGCCACAACGAACGACGAGGGCTGTTGAACGCCTGGCTTCGACGGGCTACAGTGCTCGCGGCTTCCATTCGACGCCTACACGGCCGGGGTGCGGGAGGGGCCAGTCGCCAGCTCGGCGACCTGTCGAGAATCCATTTCTCCGACAGCAGGAGGATTCAAATGCACGAGTCAGTGAGTGCGGCATCCGTCGTCGTAGGCAGACGGCATCCGATGCGGCGGATTGGCGTGGGGCGTGCGGTATGTGTCGCGGCGGCGTGTCTCGTCGCGCTACTCGCCTTCTCGGCCACGGCGGCGGCTTCCGAATCTGAAGCCGAACAGGAGGTGACATTCCTGGTCAAAAAGCTGAAAGCCCCGCTCGGGGCGGGTCAGATACAGGTCGGGATTGCCTCGGGCGAAGAAGTCTTGATCACCGAGGCCACGAGCGCGACGACAGCGGTGCGCAACAAAGTGACGAAAGTCGCAGCCTTGGCGGGCAACATCGTCACCCCTGTCATTCGGTCTTCAGAAGAAGAAACGTTCACGGTCGCGCCGGCAACAGGTTATGAATCGCCCGGGTACGGTGGCCCGCCGCTGATTGCCGGGATGTACTACAGCACCACGGGTGGGTCCTGCACGCTTGGCTTCTATGCGACTTCGCCTGTAAACCCCAACCCGTTCTACCTGACGGCGGGACACTGCGCGAGCGCTTCTGGGACGGACACGGCGTGTACCTCTGCGAGCTCGTGCTCGACCTTCGGCAGCAACTTCGGCGGCTTCGTGGGACCCGGTGGGGACTACGGGTTGATCGAAGACAACCACGCCACCGAATGGCCGCCGTACCCGGCGTTCATCGATTGGAGTTGCTGCAGCGGCACACTGCCAGTCCTCGGCGCCACGGAACCGGAACTCGGCGAGACGGTCTGTCACACGGGATACGCCTCAGCTGAACACAGCGTCGGCACATCGTGCGGGACGGTCGAAGAGCTGGACGTTCCGATCTCGTACGCGGAAGAGGGGATCAGCAACATCCACGTCGTTCGTGCCGGTGGAGCTGGTTTGTGTGCGTACTTCGGAGATAGCGGCGGGCCGGTCTTCGATCCATTCACCGCCTATGCGAAGGGGATCTTCGATGCGATCACCGCGAGCCGGAGTGAAGGCGGCGAGTGTGGGCGGCCGGTGTACTTCACGAGCGCTCGCCTCGCGGCGGCGGACATGGGCGTGACTATCGGCACCTAGCGACCGGGCAGCTCACGCTGCTGGATGGCGGGAGGATGCGCATCCTCCCGCCATCCGCACCGCGTCGCTCGCCGCGCGCCGAGACACCGCGCATCGGTGAGCCATCGCTGACCCCGCGCCGGGGCCGGATCGCTATGGAGTGGCGACCGCCTCCGGCGGCGGCGTCTTGTAGATCGACTGCTGCTGCAGGTAGGCCGCTAGCCCCTCCGGACCCAGCTCGCGCCCGAGGCCGCTGTCCTTGACGCCGCCGAACGGGGCGACCGGGTCGATCGAGTAGTGGTTGATGCCGATGCTGCCGGTCTGCACGCGCCGCGCCACGGCCTGCCCGCGCTCGGCGTCGCCGGTCCACACGCTGCCGCCGAGTCCAAAGTCGGAGTCGTTGGCGATCGCCACAGCCTCGTCGTCGTCCCCATACGGGATCACGGCCAGCACCGGCCCGAAGATCTCCTCGCGCGCGATCGTGTGGCTGTTCTCGACGTCGGCGAACACGGTCGGCTCGACGAACCAGCCGCGCTGCTGCTCGTCCGGTCGTCCCCCGCCCACGACGACGCGTGCGCCCTCCGCGCGGCCCTTCTCGATGTAGCCCTCGACGCGCTCGCGCTGGCGCGCGCTGACCATCGGGCCGATCTGCGTTTCGGGGTCCATCGAGTCGCCCACCTGCAGCGAGCCGGCGAGCCCGCCGAGCACTTCGACGACCTCGTCGTAGCGCCGCCGTGGCGCCAGCACGCGCGTGCCGAGGAAGCAGGTCTGCCCGTTGTTCAACAGCGTTGCGCCGAACAGCGCTTCGGCGGACTGAACCAGATCCGCGTCGTCGAGCACGATCGCCGCCGACTTGCCTCCCAGCTCCAGGGTCACCGGGCGCAGCAGCTCGCCGCAGCGGCGCGCGATCACGCGGCCCGCCGCCGTCGAGCCGGTGAAGGCGACCTTGTCGATGCCGGGATGCTCAACCAAGTGTGCGCCCAGCTCGCGCCCGCCGGGGACGATGTTGACTACGCCCGCGGGTAGCCCGGCCTCGACCACGGCCTCGGCCAGCAGCAGCGAGTCCAGAACCGTCTCGGGGCTCGGCTTGATGACGACCGTGCAGCCGGCCGCGAGCAGCGGCGCGAGCTTGAACATCGTCAGCGCCTGCGGGAAGTTCCACGGCACGATCGCGCCGACAACGCCGACGGGCTTCGAGACGACTTCGATCGTTCCGCCGAGCAGCCCCTGGCGGTCTTCGGCAAACGGCGTCTGCCGCGCCAGGGCGGCGTAGTAGCTCGCCAGCGCGGCAGGAAAGACGGCCTCGGTCTGCAGCGCGATCGTGATCGGCATACCGTTCTGTAGCGACACGCGCCGCGCGGTGTCCTCGCTGCGCGCGACGAGCGCGCCCGCGAGCCGTTCGAGCGCCTGCGCGCGCTCCTCGGCCGACCAGCTCGACCAGCCCGCCGGGTCCTCGAACGCGCGTCGCGCCGCCGCCACGGCCGCATCGATGTCGGCGTCGACGCCCTCGGGCACCGAGCCGATCGGCTCCTCGGTGCTGGCGGCGATCACCTCGATGCGCCCCTCGCCTTGCGGCTCGACCCACTCGCCGCCGATGAAGTGCTCGCTGCACTCGATGCTGGTCTGCGTGCTCATGCCGTTCAGCTCCCCTCGCTAGTCGACTCCACCCACCAACCAGCGTAGACCCATCGTCATTTGCCCGGCGCAGCCAGCTCGGCCATCTGCTGGAACGCTTCGAGTGCACCAGGCGGCTCGCGCCCCTCGATCTCGGCGTAGATGCAGGCGATGTTGACGACCAGTCGCTCGCGCTCGCCCCACTCGGCCCAGCGATCGAGCGACAGCGAGCGCGCCGCCTCCAGCGCGCTCATGCCCTCGCCGTGGCATTCGCGGGCGCGCTCGTAGAGATAGGAGAAGTACGCTCGCAGCTCGTGCACCTCGGCTAGCCCGGCGAGCGGCCCGTGCCCGGGCACGACGACCGCCGGGTCGAGCGAGACGATCAGATCGCAGGCGGCGATCCAGTTCGAGACCGGCCCGGCCCACACGATCGGGTGCCCGCCGTTGAACAGCACGTCGCCGGTGAACAGCACGCGCTCGGCCGCCAGCCACGCGATCGTGTCGCCGCCGGTGTGGGTCGGCCCGACCTCGATCAGGCGCACCTCACGATCGCCTACGCCGACGGTCAGCTCGCCAGTGAAGGTCTCGCTCGGCAACGTCAGTTCGATGGGAGAGAAGTCGAAGCCGCCGAAGCAGCGCAGGAAGAACTCGCCCAGCTCGCCCATGTTCGGCGCCTGCTCGACGAGCGTCGCCATCGCCGCGGGCGGCAGCTCGGACATCTCCTCGAACGCCCGTTGGGAGGCGAGGATGCGCGCGTCCGCCACGAGCTGGTTGCCGTAGCAGTGATCGCCGTTGGCGTGCGTGTTCAGCACCGTCTCGATCCGCGCGGTGCCGAGAACGGCGCGGCGCATCTCGGCGAGCATCCGCTCGGTGAGCTGCAGGTCGAACAGCGTGTCGATCAGCAGCGAGTGCTCGCCGTCGCTGACGAGGCCGGCGTTGCTCCAGCCCCACCCGCCGTCGGGCTGCAGGTAGGCGTAGAGCCCGTCGCCGACCTCGTGCAGGCCGTGCGTGTAACCGCCGCTCGCCACACGGCGATCTTCGCACAGGCCCTCAGGCGGCGTTCATCTCCGACAGGTCACGCACCTGGGTCAGGCGCAGCGAGTTGCCAGACGGGTCGCGGAAGCCCGCGTCGACGCCGTACGGACGGTCTTCGGGCTCCTCGGTGAACTCGACGCCGCGCGCCTTGAGCTCCTCGCAGGAGGCGCGACAGTCCTCGGTCGTCAGGAAGACCGTGCCGGCGAACCCCTTGGCCATCAGGCTACGCACCTGCTCGTGCGTCTCCTCGTCCATCATCGGCGGGCCGGGGATCGCCATCAGCACGATCGCCATGTCCTCCTGGCCGCGCGCGCCGACCGTCAGCCAACGAAAGCCGCCTAGCTCGGGCAGCGTCACGTCCATGCGCACCTCTAGGCCGACCTTGTCGGTGTAGAAGGCGAGCGCCTCGTCCTGGTCGTCGACCCATAGCTGGGCGGTCGAGATGTTGATCATTATTTTTTTTCTCCTTCTAGTCGTCGGCGGGCTTCGAAGTTGCCCGGTGCAAGCTAGAGCTGGGCGGCCGGGCTGTCTTCTCGAAACGTGCGCCTTTTCGGACGCGCGTAGGCACGCAGCACGCAGCTCGGCACGAGCGCGGCCTCGGCCGCGGGCGGGAAGCGCTCGCGGTAGGCGGCCGGCGAGAACCCATACGTGCGCGTGAAGCTGGTCGTGAACGAGCCGAGGCTCCGCAGGCCTACGGACAGGCAGATGTCGGCGATCGAGCGGTCGGTGCCGCGCAGCAGGGCGGCGGCCCGCTCCAGGCGCCTGGTCAGGAGGTAGGCGTGGGGCGGCTCGCCGAAGGCGCGGCGGAACTCGCGGCTGAAGTGGGCGCGCGACAGCCCGGCGGCACGCGCCATGTCCTCGACCGTCAGCGGCTGCGAGTAGCGCGCGTCGACGAGGTCCTTGGCGCGCAGCAGGTGGCGCGCGGGGGCGGCGTAGGTGGCCATCGTGCCCGCCAGTATCGCGCCCTCGCGCGGCGTTCCGGCTCTACACTCGCCGTGTGTTCGAGTTCCGCCACGAGCCGTCGCGCAGGCTGCCTTCGGCGCCGCTGGCCGCCGGCTCTTTGATCGCCGGCTGGGGCGCGGTCGCCGCGACTGGCTCGCGTCCGCTGGGCGGCGCGGTGCTGCTCGCCGGCGGGCTCTGCTGCGGAAAGCTGTGGCTCGACCGTCACGGCCCGCGCACAGCCGGAGAGCTGGCCGGCGCGATGCTCGGCGCGTTCGTGCTCTCGCACGTGCTCGCACTCGCGATCGGCGCCTGGCCGTCGGTGCTGGTGTGCGCGGCGGCGATTGGTGCTCTGACCTACGTGCGCGCCGACGCGGCGCCGCCGGCGCTCGAACCAAAGCGCTCGTAGCGCCAGTTGGCGCGCCGAGGCCGAAGTGCTCGCCGCGGCCGGTGGCCGACGCCTTTAGGCGCTCGAACCGAAGCGCTCGTATAGCTCCGGCAGCAGCGCGCCGAGCCGGGCGTACTCCTCGGCGCAGTGGCGGGCTAGGGCGGGTGCGACCCCACGCGGCATCGCGCGGCGGCGGATCGCTGACCGGTTCAGGAACGCCCCGCCGATTTCTTTCAACGGGCCGTACGGCGCGATCGCGGCGCCGAGCCAGAAGCGGCTGCGCAGCACGACCCCGCCGTTGTCGTCGTTGAGGAAGACGTGGAACATCGGCGTGTGCTGGACGTGGCGCGTGTCATCGCCGGCGTGTCCGCACACGATCGTGGCGACCGCCGGGTCGTCGAGGTAGTCGCTCGCCATGCTCATTTCGCGCGGTGAGCGGAACGCGATGCGTGCCTTCACGACCCCCGCGCCGACGTCCTCGACCGGGTGGTGGACGGTCCCCCAGTGGGCCTTCGCGCCACGCGCCCTAGGCATTTCGACGCGATTGTCGTAGTGCGCTCGTGGGTGCCAGATGCGATAGCGGATCGCGGCGCGCGGATGCCAGTCGAACCACCAGTCGATCATCTCGGCGCTGACGCCGGGCATCGCCGTGCGCACGGCGACGTAGCCGACGCCGTCGGAGTCCAGATGCCAGCCGGTTTCGCCGGGCAGCTCGTCGGGCCGCGCCAGACGGTCGACTTCGCTCAGCGCGAGTACCTGATCCGGCGGCAGCGGCCCGCGCTCGATCGCCTCCAGCACGCTCGGCTCGGGCGGCGCCATCGGCACCTCCAGATAGCGGCTTAGCTCCTCGTCGGTCACGGTCGGCTCATCCAGAGGTGCCGCAAACGCGTGGGTACGGTGCTCACAGCCGTCCCATCCAGGGGTGAAAGCGTCCTTCGGGGTCGTGGCGGGCGCGCAGCTCGTCCAGGCGCGCCATGCGCTCGGCCGTCACGAAGCGCGCCGGGCGGCGGCCGAGGTTCTCGTCGGCGAGCTGGATGCCGCTGGCGTGGGGCTCCATCTCGCGCATTCGCTCCGTCGCCCAGGCGGTGTTGGCCTCGTCGTCGTGCTCGTCCTGCCAGACGGCGTACAGCGCGATGTAGGTGTCGTCCTCGACCGAGTAGGCCATGTCTGGGCGCGTGGGTGCGGCGGTCGCGCCCGGGCCCCAGTTCATCCACAGCATGTGCGAGGGGGCGGGCGGCAGCGTCTCGGCGATGCGCGTGAGCCCCGGCAGCAGGTCGGCTACTGGCGCGTGCGTCCACATGTTGTCGACGCCGTAGCGGTGCTCGTCGGGATAGGAGGCGTGCACGCCCGCGTACAGGTCCTCGAGCGCGACCTCGATGTAGGGCACGTTCATCTTGGCCCGGTCGATCACGGGACAGCTCTGCAGCAGCCCGAGCGCGGCGCGCGCTTCGCGCTCGTCGTCCATCAGCACCGGCCCGGTGACGGCGATCTCGACCTCGCCGTGCTCGTCGTGGTGGACGATCAGCATCAGCTCCATCTCGCGCGGCACGCGCGGGCCGAGCTCGTGCGCCCAGGCGAAGACCTCGTCGAGCAGCTCGAGCGGGTAGGTGACGACGCCGTTGGCGGTGACCTTTGGCTTGCGCTGCAGGCGCAGGTGAAAGCGCGTGACGACGCCGAAGAAGCCCGGCCCGGAGCCGCGCGCGGCCCAGAAGACCTCAGCGTTCTCGTGCTCGTCGGCGCGCAGCTTTTCGCCGGTCGCGTCGATCAGCTCGATCGCCTCGACGCTCATGCAGGCGGGGCCGTGCAGGCGTCCGTTCCAGCCGTAGCCGCCCTGCAGCAGATAGCCGCCGAGCGCGACGCCGGGGCAGTGGCCGGCGGGGAAGAACAGGTCCTGCGCGCCGAGTGCCGCGATCAGCTCCTCACCACGACAGCCGGGCTGCACGCTGGCCGTCATCGCCCCGCCGTCGATCTCGAACTCTCGCAGGCGGGAGAGGTCGAGCAACATGCCGCCGTCGCGCACGTGGTTGCCGGCCCAGCTGTGCCCACCCGAGCGGACGCCGATCGTCATGCCGTGCTCGCGCGCGTAAAGCACGGCACGACGCACGTCGGCCTCGGTGGCGGCGATCGCGACCAGCTCGGGGTGGCGCTCGGGCGTCAGCGCGTTCCACATCGCGGCGCGGCGCGCCCGTTCGTAACCGTCCTCTCCGCGATGCAGCACGGCGCCCTCGAAGCCTGCGACCATCGTTCCACGATACAGTATGAGTGTTCCATGATGCAAGACGCGCGAACCGGTGGTATCCAGGCGATAGCTCGCGCCGGAGCCGTGCTGCGCGCGCTGGAGCAGCGACCGGAAGGCGTCAGCCTGGCCGAGCTGGCGCAGGCCGTCGAGCTGCCGAAGTCGACCGTGCACCGGCTGGTGGGAGCGCTCGCGACAGAGGAGCTGACGGACGTCGAAGCCGGCGGACGCGTGCACCTCGGCCCGGCGCTCGCACGCTTGGCCGCCGCGACGCGACCCGCGCTCGTCGAGCGCCTGCGCGCTCTGATCGAGCAGCTGAGCGTCGAACTGGAGGAGACCGTCGATCTGGCCGTGCTCGACGGCGCCGCGATGCGCTTCGTCGACCAGGTCCCAGGGCCGCAGCGCCTGCGTGCCGTCTCGGCGATCGGCGCTGAGTTCCCGCTGCACTGCACCGCCAACGGCAAGGCGATGCTGGCCGCGCTCGAACCGCGCGTCGCGCTGTCGTTGCTATCGGCCCGCCTCCCACGCCTCACGCCCAACACGATCACGAGCCGCACGCGCCTGGCCGCAGAGTTGACGCAGGTAGGAAAGACGGGCGTCGCCTACGACCGCGAAGAGCACAGCGAGGGAATCTGCGCCCTCGGCGCGGTCGTCTTCGACCAGGCCGGCCCAGCGGCCGCGCTTTCGATCCCGGTACCGACTCCTCGATTCGAGCGTGAGCAGGTGCGCTACGCGAAGGCGCTCATGAAGGCGTCAAGGACAGGGTCTGTCCTCCTCGGAGCTATGTAATCACATGTGCTACGCTGTCGCACATGGATGTTGGGGTTCGTGAACTACGTAATCAGACGAGCCAGGTAATCGACGCCGTCCGGGCCGGGGAGCGGGTCACGTTGACCGTACGCGGCGAACCGATCGCAGACATCGTCCCGCACCGACAACGGGGGCGCTGGCTGTCGGGCCCGAGCTTGCAGCGCGAGCTGCAGAACCGCGCCGCGGATCCCGCTCTCTCCCGCGAGCTCGACGAGCTCGCGGGCCATACCTTGGACGAGCTGTGAGCACTCCACCGGCGGTCGGGCTGCTCGACACGTCCGTCTTCATCGCCCGTGAGAGCGGGCGACCGATCTGCGATCTCCCCGACCATGTCGCTGTCTCCGTCGTGAGCATCGGCGAGCTACAACTCGGCGTGCTCGCCGCCAAGGACGCGATCTCGAGGGCGCGGCGTGCCGACACGCTGGCGCTCGCCCGTGCCGCCGACCCGATCCCGATCAGCGAAGCCGTCATGACCACCTGGGCCCGGCTCGTGACCGACTGTCGCACGGCGGGCATCCAGCGCAAGGTCAAGCTGACCGATGCGCTGATAGCCGCCACGGCCGTCGAGCATGGCCTATCAGTTATCACCCAGGACGACGATTACATCCAGATGGCCGAGGCTCACGCAGCCCTTGCCGTCGTCATGGTGTGAGCCTCTAGCATCGGGCCCATGCTTGCCCTCACCGCTTCCCCCGGCGCTTCCGGCAACGTCGACCTGCGCGAGCACCCGGACCCCGAGCCGCTCTCCTCGCAAGCGCTCGTGCGCGTGAAGGCCTTCTCGCTCAACCGGGGCGAGGCGCGCCGGTTGGCCGACATGGAGGACGGCTCGCCGACCGGCTGGGACCTGGCGGGCATCGTCGAGCGCGCGGCGGCTGACGGCAGCGGTCCGGCGGCTGGGACGCGCGTGGTCGGCCTGACCGAGCGCGGCGCGTGGGCCGAGTTGGCGGCCGTCGGCAGCGATGCGCTCGCCCCCCTTCCCGATCAGGTGAGCGACGAGCAGGCCGCTTGCCTGCCGGTTGCCGGGCTGACCGCTCTGGGCGCGCTGGAGATCATCGGGCCGGTGATCGAGAAGCGCCTGCTCGTGACCGGTGCGAGCGGCGGCGTGGGTCGCTTCGCGATTCAGCTCGCGCGGGCCTCGGGCGCGCACGTCACCGCCGTCTCGGCCAGCGCGGAGCGGGCCAAGGGCTTGATCGAGCTGGGCGCGCACGAGGTGATCCACGACCTCTCGCCGGAGGGGCCGGAGTTCGACGCGATCGTCGAGGGCGTCGGTGGCGCGACGCTCGGCGCGGCGATCCAGCGCGTCGCCCCGTTCGGCGCGATCGTTTCGTTCGCTTCCAGCGACACGACGCCGGTCCAGTTCCCGCCGCGCTCGTTCTTCGGGCGGGCACCCGGCGCGCGGCTGCACGGCTTTCTGCTGTGGGCGCACCTACGCCGCTACGGCTCGGGTTCGCGCGATCTCGCGCGGCTCGCTCAGCTGGTCGCCGACGGGCGTCTCGACTGCTCGCTCGATCGCGAGGACTCGTGGCGCTCAGCCGCCGAGGCGATCGACGCGCTGATCGAGCGGCGCATCGCCGGCAAGGCCGTCCTACACGTCGACTGACCCCTAGCTGAGGAAGCGTTCGATGCCGCGCAAGAGCGCCCGCGCGACGCGCTCGCGAAAGCCGGGCCGTTGCATCGGTGCCTCGTCAGGTGCGTTTTGCATATTTGCCACCTCGACGAACACCTTCGGGATGCGCGACAAGTTCAGCCCGCCCAGGTCGGTGCGCGGGGCGATCCCATCCACGCCGTCGTAGGTGGAGGTGTGCAAGCCGGCGCCGAGCAGGCTGCCGCGCAGGTCAAGCGCGAAGCGGTGCGAGGGCGCGATGATCCGGTGGTCGCCGCCGCCCGGGATCGCCGCCGGGGTGAGGATCGCGAAGCCCGAGCCGTCAGGCGGGCCGCCGTCGGCGTGGATCGAGATCGCCACGTCGCCGTGTGCGCGGTTACCGATCTCCGCGCGTTCGTTCACACAAGGGCCGACGCCGTCGTTGCTGTGACGTGTCATCACGACCTTCGCGCCGGCCGCCGCGAGCAGCACGCGCAGGCGCACCGCCACGCTCCAGTTGAAGTCCGTCTCGCGGTAGCCGTCAGGCGCCGCCGTGCCGGTCGTGTCGCATTCCTTCTCGCCGTTGCCGTCTCCGACGAGCCGCGAGATCTGCTGTGGGTGCGTGAAGTTGCCGCCGTTGTGCCCCGGGTCGACGACGACCACCTTGCCGCTCAGCGGCAGCGGGGATGGCGGAGCGGCGGGTTCGGTCGTCGTGACCGCCGCCGGGGCCACGGTCGTGCTTGGTGTGCTGGTGCTCCCGCAGCCGGCGAGCGCCAGCGCGAGCAGTAGGACCACGCGTCTCATCGCTAGCGAGCGTAGCTAGGGTGCACGCGCATGAGAAAGCTCGCGCTCATCGCACTCATGACGGCCACGCTGCTCGCCGGTTGCGGCGGCGGCACCACGACCGTCACCGTCAAAGGTCCTCCCACGGCTGCGCCCACCGCCCTCACAAGCACACACGCCAGCTCGAAAGCCGCGCCTGGCAAGACTCAACCTAAAAAGGAAAACGCATTTCCGACGGCCACCCAGATCATTCACGAGAGCGCGTTTCAGACGCCGAGCGGCAACATCGGCTGCCAGCTGATCGACGGCCTCGCGCGCTGCGACATCGAAAAGCGCAGCTGGTCGCCGCCGCCGCGCCCGGCGAGCTGCCCCAACGTCGTCGACTTCGGCCAGGGCCTGGAGGTCTCCGCCGAGGGCACCGCCGCGGGGTTCGTCTGCGCCGGCGACACCGCACGCGACCCGTCCAGCCCGAAGCTCGCCTACGGCACCGGCACGCAGGTCGGCGACTTCCTCTGCGTGAGTGAGGAAGACGGGCTCAGCTGCCGCGACACCGAGAGCGGGCACGGCTTCTTCATCAGCATCCAGAGCTACCGCACGTTCTGATCAGATAGCCGTCGAGCGGTCCTCGTAGAGCACGCGGAGCACCTTGGCCAGGGCGGGTCCCTTCCGCGAGTTGTGTCGGTCGAGCATAATCCCCGGCCATGAGAGCGATCCAGATCGTCGAGGAGACCGGACCGGACAGCGCGCTCGCGCTAGTCGACATCCCCGAGCCCGAGCCGTCGCACATGCTCACGCCCGGCAGTGGCGTCGTGGTCGACGTGCACGTGGCGGGTGTTTCCTTCCCCGAGCTGCTGCAGACGCGCGGCATGTACCAGATGAAACCGCCGCTGCCGTTCGTGCCCGGCAGCGAGGTCGGCGGCGTCGTGCGCAGCGCGCCCGAGGGGGCGGCCGTGAAAGCGGGCGACCGCGTGGCCGCCTTCTGCGCATTGGGCGGTTGGGCCGAGGTGTGCGTGGCGCCCGAGTTCTTCACCTTCCCGTTGGGCTCGCTCGACTTCGCCCAAGGCGCCGCGCTGGTGCTCAACTACCACACCGCCTACTTCTGCCTCAAGCTGCGCGGGCGTTTGGTGTCCGGCGAGACGGTGCTGATCCACGGCGCGGCCGGCGGCGTCGGCACCGCCTCGATCCAGGTCGCCAAAGGGCTCGGCGCGAAGACGATCGCACTCGTCTCAAGCGAGGAGAAGGCCGGCGTCGCGCGCGACGCGGGTGCCGATGAGGTCGTGCTGCTGTCCGACGGCTGGAAGGACGAGGTCGTCGAGCGCTCGGGCGGCGGCGTGGACATGGTGCTCGACCCCGTCGGCGGCGACCGCTTCACCGACTCGCTGCGCTCGCTGCGCGAGGACGGGCGCGTGGTCGTCGTCGGCTTCACCGGCGGCTCGATCCCCGAAGTCAAGGTCAACCGGTTGCTGCTGCGCAACACCGAGGTGATCGGCGCCGGCTGGGGCGCCTACGTGATGGGCAAGCCCGAGCTGAACCGCGAGGTCGGCGCCGCCATCGGCGAGATGATCGCCTCCGGCGACGTGCGGCCGGTGGTCGGCCAGCGCTTCGCGTTCGAGGATGGCGCGGCCGACGCGTTGAAGACGCTCGACGAGCGTCGCGCGCTCGGCAAGGTCGTGCTCGACGTGCGCCCTGGGTGAGCTGGCGCTCAGGCGAGCGACAGCTCGTCGTCGTCCGCGGCTTCGGCCCGCTGCGGTGCGTTCCAGGTGGTCGGTGTGGCCTGCTCCTGCTCCGCCGGCGGCGGTGGGATCGAGCGCGCGGTCGCGACGGCTGCCTCCAGTCCGAGGAACGGCGTCAGCGCGAAGTAGGTCAGCTGCGGCGCGAGCGCCGGCAGCGCGCTGAACCAGCTGTGCTCGATGTAGTAGTGCAAGATCTGCCAGATGCCGCCAGTGACCGCCTCGGCCGCGAGCGCCGGGGGGTGCGCCGACTGCTGACGCTTGGCGGCCAGCATGTAGCCCGGCTTCAGGAACTCGCGGAAGGCGGCCATCGAGGCGCCGCGAATCTCCATCGACTCGCGGCTCGCGCCGAACGTGTCGACGAGCGTCAGGCGTGCGTGCGCGGGCTCGCTGGCGAGGAACTCCAGCAGCGCCTGCAGGCCGGCCGCGACCGCGTGCGGCCAGTCCGGGCCCTGGGCTGTGAAGGCCTGGCCGGTGACCTGCACGGCCTGGTGCATACTCACCTTCTGTGCGCCGAGGAAGGCGTCCTGCTTGGAGGGGTAGATCGAGTAGAAGGTCTGATGCGAGATGCTCGCGCGACGGGCGATCTCCGGGATCGTGAGGCCCGCAAGGCCCTTCTCGGCCACGATCGAGGCGGTCGCGTCGACGATCCGTTCGCGCTGGCTTTTGACGATCGACTGGCGTGGCAGCTCGCTACGCCCGCTCGGCAGCGGCCCCTCGGCGCGCTTGGCGCGCTCGGACGCGGCCGGGGCAGGGCCGCCGTCCTCCGGGGGCGCGGCGATCGCCAGCCCGTCCGGCAGACGGCGCGGATAGCAGCCCGCCCAGGCGACGATTTCCGGCGCCATCTGGCGCAGGGCGTCGTAGCGCAGCTCGTGCAGGCGGTTCGCGAGTGCTTCGCGGATGCCGCCGAGGATCGCCTTGACGGTGTAGTCGCCGGCGATGAGCTGGCCACCGCCGTCGCGGCTCCGCTGAATGCTGCGCTCCAGCTCGGCCAGGCTCGCGCGGCGGTGTTCGAGCGCGCCCGGGCCGGCGCCGAACGCGCCGAGCACGAGCAGCGAGACCGTCTCCGGCTCGTCGGCGGCGAAATGACAGGCCGCCTCGATCGCGGCCGACAGACGCTCGTCATCGGGCCGATCGGCGCTGTAGGCGCCCAGCACCGTTTCGGCCATACGGCTGGTTATCGAGGCGTAGGCGTCGAGGAACAGCTCCTCCTTGCCGGCGTACAGGTCGTAGAAGGTTGGCGCGGAGACGTGCGCTAGCTTGGCCAGATCGGCGATCCGCACGCCGGGGTAGCCGCGCTCGACGATCAGCTCGAGCATCGCCTCGCGCAGACGGCGCCGCTGGTCCAGCCGCACCTGCTCGGGGTCGAGGCCGTGGTTGCCCGTGGGGAGACGCCGGTAGCGCTCCTCCTTGTCGCCGCTAGAGCCCTCGGAAGGGCCGTCCCCTGACGGGGACTTGTCTTTACGAACTGGCATCCGACCTCTCCCTGAGCAGCCGAGCACAACGGCTCGGCGCCTGGGCCAGCGAGCCTAGCAACCGTGGCCCGCAGGTCAACCCTGGTTTCGCAAAGGCGACCTTACGTCAAGACGCTACGGCTACGTCACTTAGGCGAGACCGGCTTCGAGGTGGCGAGCACGGCGCCTTCGCTGCTGAGCGCCTCGACGGCCACGTACTTCTCCTTGGCCGGTGCGACGATCGTGGTCTCGAAGCCTTTGCGCGCGGCCGTGGCGACCGGCGCGAGCGCCGTCGGCGAGCTGCCCGCGAGCAGCTGCCAGGTAGCCGTGCGCGTGTCGCCGTTCCAGCTCACGTACACGGTCGTGCGCGTGGAGGAGTTGCTGGCCACGGCCGTCGGCGTGCTGTCCGGTTCGCCCGTCCACGGGAAGCGGTAGATGCGGTAGGACTGGTAGGAGCCGTGGAAGCGGCCGTCGAAGATCTGCTGGCCGCTCGGCGAGAACTCCGTGAAGTAGGGCTCGGCACCCCAGCCGACGAAGAAGTCGCCATTCGGAAGCACCTGGACGTTGCCCTGGCTGCCGGCGATCAGTTTGTTGGGCTGGTGCTCCAGCTCGCCTGCCACGGACAAGGTGTGGGCGCTCGTGTTGGCCGACAAGACCAGTGCGCGCGACTGCGGGTGGACGGTCGGCACGGCGCCGTTGTCGAACACGGTGATCGTGCCGTTCGGCTGCACGGTGGCGTCGTGCTGGTAGGCGGTGTTGGCGCCGCGCTGGAGTTTGAGGCTCGAGTGCTTGCCGCCGAGCTTCGCCAGCACCTGGCCGGTGACCGTGTTCAGTTCGTACAGCGTCCAGGTGTTGCGCGCGGAGATCAGCGTCCTGCCGTTCGTCTCCTGGTCGATCGAGTTGATGTGGAAGAAGTCGAACGGCCACTTCGTGCTGGTCGTGACCGGGTAGCTGTAGGAGTCGCTCAACGGCACGTGGTCGACGCTGTGCCATTCGCGCCTGACGAGGCCCGTGCTCATGTCGACTTCCTGGAAGATCGCGTCCGTCACGGCGCCGCCGGTCGGGCCGCCGAGCGAGGAGATGTTGCAGTCGATCGGGTCGAAGACCGTCAGCAGCGCGGTGCCACCGGGCATGATGTGGAAGTCGTGCAGGTCGGCTTTCTGGCCGTTGCCCGCGTGCACCGTGCCGATCTGCTGGTAGCGCGAGTTGAGGATCATCTCTTCGCCTTCGCCGAAGCCCTGCGGTGGGATGCGGCCCTGCCAGTAGGTCAGCACCGGCTGGCTGCCGAGCTGCTGCACCTGCAGGTTGGTCGCCTGCGTGCCGAGCGGCAGCGGTTTGAACCACACGAGGTTGCCGGCTTCGTCGAAGATCATCGGCCCGTCGGCGCCGGGACCGCTGTACGGCGCGGCGAACAGCAGGCCGGGGGAGACGGCGCTGGAGCGCTGCGTGATCGCCAGCGACGGCGGCTGCAGTTCGGGGCGGCCGTGGAAGTGCATGTTGACGCCCGGCACCGCTTTCGGGCGCGTCGATTTGAAGCTGGGCAGGATGTCCTTGTGGGCGACGACGAAGTGGAAAGAGAAGCCGACGCCCTTGCCGCTAGCGCTGTCGACGCCGCTGACGGAAACGCTCTCGCCCTGCGTGAACGGCTTCGAGAGCACGAAGCTGCCGCCGTCGCCCTGGGAGTAGGCGCGCAGGTGGCCCCTGTGGTTGCCGGTCACCGAGCCCTTGACGACGATGTGCGACAGCTCGGAGACGGGCACGCCCAGGAGGCTGATCTGCGTGTGATAGCTCGCGTCATAAGAGCCGGGCAGCGGCGCGACCGCGAGCGAGGTGCCGGGCAGCACGTCGGAGCGGTTCAAGGTGGTTGGTGTGCAGCGTCCCGCCGACGGCACGCTGAAGGCGGCGTTCTCGGCCTCGATGCGGTGCGAGGCGAAGACGAGCGTGGTGACGCTCGACAGCAGCACCAACAGGCAGCCGCCCAGGAGCAGCCGACGATGGCGGGTCATGGATTTGCGCGCGGAGGAACTCATGCAGGGGGAAAGCGCAGCCGGCCCGTTGGGGCGCCGACAGGCGTAAATCCTAGATTGTGAACACCACGGAGCACTAAGAAGTTACGAAGACGCGTGCCGCTGTCGCGGCATTTGGGTGCTGTGGCGAGCTGGCTGGCGCTAGAAGACGGGCGTCTCGGAGTAGTCGCCGAACACCTGCTGCAGGGACTGCACGATCTCTCCCTCGCTGGCGTGCGCGCGGGCGCAGGCGAGCAGCGGCTCCATCAGGTTGCGCCCGGGGTTCGCGGCGTCCTCGCGCAACGCTGCCAGCGTGCGCTCGACGGTGGCGCCGTCGCGCTGCGCGCGCGTCGACTGCAGGCGATCGACCTGCTTGCGCTCTAGCGCCGGGTCTACGCGCAGCGTCGGGATCGCCTCCTCGTCGGTGGCCACGAAGCTGTTGACGCCCACGACGATGCGTTCCGCCGCGTCGATCTCCTGCTGCAGCCGGTAGGAGGCGTCCGCTATCTCGCGCTGCGGAAAGGACTGCTTGACGGCCTCGACCATCCCGCCGAGCTCGTCGATCATGCTGAAGTAACTGTAGGCGCTGGCCTCGATCCGATCGGTCAGCGCC
>DASXER010000147.1:0-18126 GCA_036490015.1 Solirubrobacteraceae bacterium
GGCGGAGAAGATGGCTTCGTCGAGCGGCTTCTCCTCCTCGCCTTTGATGACTTCAGGCAATAGGCCGCCGGTCGACTTGCTGGTCGGGTCGATCGAGTCCTTCTTGGCCACGGTCGAGAAGCTCTTGCCGGATTCGATTTCGTTTTTGGCGCTCTTGGCGGCCGCTTCGGTCTTCGTGAGGACGATGTAGACGGCACGCTTTTCAGGCGATCCGAAGTGCGACTTGTTTTCTTCGTAGAACTTCTTGACTTCGGCTTCGGTGACGTTCTTGTGTTCTTTGACGATGTGCGACTGAACTTTCTCCGACATCAGGTTCAGCTTCACGCGCAGGAGCAGATCCGACACCGTCTGGCCAGAAGTCTTGAGGAATTTTTCGAATTCGGCGGGCTTCGGGAACTGTTCGCCCTTGATGCTTTCGAAGCGCTTGTGGACTTCCTTGTCGCTCAGCTTGATGCCGAGCGAGTTGCCTTCCTGCAGCACCCATTCGGATGAGATCAGGTAGCCCATGACCTCGTTCAGCAGTGTTTTGTACTGCGTTTCGCACTGTGATTTGAGCGCTGAGGATGTCGGCGGCTTCGCGCCCTTGACTTTCGAGCTGGTCAGCTCAAGGTGCGAGATGCAGCGCGAGTAGTTGGGCGGATCCGGGACCACGACTTCGCCGCCGGCCGCTCCGATCGTCGAAACCGCCGCGACTTTCATCCAGTGGTCGAACGTCGTTTTCGTGATCGAGTCGCTGCCGACCTTGGCGACAGCATCGCCAGGGATGCCGCCACCACCGCAGGCGGAGAGGCCGATTAGGGCAAACAAAACGGCGCCTAGCGCCGTGATGGAGCGGAAAGTCTTGGACACGTCGACGGGCACTCTAGCGAATGTCCTAAGCCCTTGCTTAAGAGAGTCCGTCACGCGGCCTCGCGCACGACCGCCAGCAGCGCATCGGCCGCCCGCACGACGCTCGGAAAACGCTCGGCGCCGTCCTTCGGCACGCGCACCGAAACCTGCGATCGGCCGGATTCGTATAGGGCTTCGGGCAGCTCCTCGCGCAGCCGTTTGGCGCGCACCGAGTCCAGCTCGATCGGCACGACCGCCAAGCGGTCACCACGGAAGCTGACGGTGCGCGCACCGGCCTGGCCGAACTTGATGCGCGCGCGCTGCAGCGCGAGCAGGTTCTCGAGCGGCTCGGGCACCGGCCCGAAGCGGTCGACCAGCTCCTCGCGCAATTTCTCCACGTCGGCCACCTCGACCGCGGCGGCGATGCGCCGGTGGACCTCAATCTTGGCCTGCTCGTAGGGCACGTAGTCGGCGGGCACGTAAGCGTCGACGTTGACGTCAAGGCGCACCAGCTCGACCTGCTCGGCCGCCTCCTCGCCTTCGGGACCCGCCGCCGCGACAGCTTCGTCGAGCATCTGCATGTACAGCTCGAAGCCGAGCGCCGCGACGTGGCCCGACTGCTCGTCGCCGAGCAGGTTGCCGGCGCCGCGGATCTCCAGGTCGCGCATCGCGATCTGGAAGCCGGCGCCGAGCTCGGTGTGGTCGGACAGCGCCGACAGCCGCTGCGCCGCCTCGGGCGTCAGGGCGGCCGCCGAGTCGTACATCAGGTATGCGTAGGCGCGCTCGCGGCTGCGTCCGACACGACCGCGGATCTGGTACAGCTGGGCCAGGCCGAAGGCATCGGCGTGCTCGACCATCAGCGTGTTGGCCTGCGGGATGTCGATGCCCGACTCGATGATCGAGGTGCAGACCAGAACGTCCGCGCCACCCTGCAGGTAGTCCATCATCACCTCCTCGAGCTCGCCCTCGGCCATCTGGCCGTGGGCGACCGCGAAGCGCACGCCGGGACACAGCGCCCTCAGGCGCTCAGCCGTCTCTTCGATCGACTCGACCCGGTTGTGCAGGAAGAAGGCCTGCCCGCCGCGCTCGCGCTCGCGTTCGATCGCGCGACGCACCAGCTCCTCCTCGTACTCGCCGACATACGTTTTGACGGGCCGGCGCCCTTCGGGCGGGGTCTCGATCACGGAGATGTCGCGCAACCCGGCCAGCGACATCTGCAGCGTGCGCGGGATCGGCGTCGCCGACATCGCGATCACGTCGACCTTCAGCTTGAGCTGGCGCAGCAGCTCCTTCTGCTTGACGCCGAAGCGCTGCTCCTCGTCGACGATCAGCAGTCCCAGGTCCTTCGCCCGCACGTCGCGCGAGAGCACGCGGTGGGTGCCGATCAAGATGTCCACGCGTCCTTCGGCGAAGCCCTTGATCGCCTCGCGCTGCTCGGCCGCGCTGCGAAAGCGCGAGACGTGCTCGAGCGTGAATGGGTAGTCGGCCAGGCGCTCGGTGAAGGTGCCGAAGTGCTGCTGGGCGAGGATCGTCGTCGGCACCAGCATCAGCACCTGCTTGCCGTCCTCGGCGGCCTTGAAGGCGGCCCGCAGCGCGACCTCGGTCTTGCCGTAGCCAACGTCGCCGCAGATCAAGCGGTCCATCGGTCGTGGCGCTTCCATGTCGGCCTTGACGAGTTCGATCGCCTCCATCTGGTCGCGCGTCTCGGTGAACGGGAAGCGCTCCTCGAACTCCCGCTGCCAATCCGAGTCGGGCCCGTAGGCATGGCCGCTGCGTCGCCGGCGCTCGGCGTACATGCTCAAGAGCTCGCCCGCCAGCTCCTGCGCAGCGCGGCGCGCGCGCGCCTTCATCGTCTCCCAGCGCGTGCCGCCGAGTTTCGAGAGCGCGACATGCTCCCCGCCGCCCGCGCCGACGTAGCGCGAGATCTTCTCCAGCTGGTCGGTGGGCACGAACACGCGGTCGTCGCCCTGGTATTCGAGGTAGAGATAGTCGCGTGTGACGTCCGCGACAGTCCGCGTCTCGAAGCCCGCGAAGCGCGCCACGCCGTGATCCTCGTGGACGACTATGTCGCCGGTGCGCAGGTCTGTGAACGAGCGCAGCGCGCCGCGCCGTCCCAGCCCGCGCCCACCGCCCGGACGATCGGAGCGCTCGGCGCGACGGCGGCGCAGCAGCCGGTGCTCGGGGTAGACGGCGAGCTTGAGCTGCGGCGCGACGAAGCCCTCCCTGAGCGAGGCCGCGACGAATTTGAGCGACGGCTCGAGCGGCTGGGCGCCGGCATCGGACTCGCCGAGCCAGCTCGATTTCAGGCGCGCGAGGTTATAGGCGGTGCGCTCGCCCTCGCCTCTGCGCGGGAATGCGACGACCGTGCGGTAGCCGGAGCGCACCAGCTTCTCGAGCGCGGGCTCGGCTTCGGCCAGCGAGCGCGCGGCGGTATCCGCGGTCTGGGCGCGCAGTTCGATCTCCTGGCCGCCGGCGTGCGCCGACAGCCACACGCGGGCGCGCCGCGCGAGCGTGCTTTCGATCTCGGCCGGGTTCACGTACAGGTGGTGCGCGTCGGCGTCGGCGAAGGCGGCGCAGACGTCGCTCCAGTGGTCGCTCAGCGCCGGTGACAGCTCCTCCTCGGCGGCGACCAGCACGTCGGCGCGCTCGCCGAGCAGGTCGAGCAGCGCGCCGAAGCGCTCGATCGGCAGCAGCTCGGCGATGTCCGGTCGTTCGCTCGCCTTGCCGTCGCCGTCGCCCTCACCCGTTTCCTCGCCAGCGCCAGCGCCCGCGAAGGCGCCAGTGGCAGCGGCGATCTCGGCCAGCTCGCGATACTCGGCCGCTAGCTCCGCGGCAGGCGCAATCTCGACCTCCTCGACGTCGCCGAGCGAGCGCTGGGTGAAGGTGGAGAACCAGCGCAGCGACTCGATCTCGACGTCGAACATGTCGACCCGCACGGCGCGCTCCTCGGTCGCCGGGTAGATGTCCATCAGCCCTCCGCGCATCGCGAACTGGCCGCGTTCCTGCACCTGGTCGACGTGCTCGTAGCCCGCGCCCACGAGCTGTTCGGCGCACTCGTCGAGGTCGAGCAGCTCGCCGACGCGCAGCCGGAACGAGCGCGGGCGCAGCTCGGGGTCGGGCACCTTCTCCGACAGCGCCACGGCGCTGACGACGACGATCGGCTGATCTCCCTGCTCGGCGCCGAGCAGCGCGTCGAGCGCCGCGACGCGCAATCCGACCAGGTGCGGCGGCGGCGCCAGGTGCGACTCGTAGGCGACGCCGCGCGAGGGGTAGTAGCGCACGCGCCGCGGCGCGAGCCAGGCGCGCAGGTCGCCGGCCAGGTCGCGCGCCGCGCGGTCGTCTCCGACGACGACCATCAGCGGCCGGCTCGGCGCGTCGTCGAGCTCGGCCAGCGCGGCGATCAGGTACGGACGCAGCGAGCTGGACACGAACGCGTGCCCGCCCTCGCGCGCCAACCGGAGTGCCTGCTCGTCGTCTTCGATCAGGCCGAGCAGGCCGCGCAGCTCACCGGCCATCTAGCGCTCCTCCTCCGTGACGTCGAGCGCGCGCTCGACCTCGTCGGCGGCCTCGCCGATCAGCCGGCGCACCTCGTCGGCGGACTCGCCGAAGCGTCCGAGAACGTGCGCGGAGACGATCTCGGGATCTGTCGAGTCGGGCCGTCCGACGCCGACCCGCACACGCGCGAAACCGGGGTCGCCCAGCTCGCGGCGGACCGACTTGAGGCCGTTGTGCCCGGCGAGACCGCCTCCGACGCGTCTCTGGATCTGGCCGAACGGCAGGTCGATCTCGTCATGCACGACCAACACGCGGTCGAGCGGCAGCTTGAACGAACCGCGCGCTGGGCCGACCGAGCGCCCGGCGTCGTTCATGAACGTTTGCGGGCACAAAAGCGCCACCCGCACGGGCTTCGTACCGGGCCCGGCCAGGCGCACGGCGCCTTCGAGCAGGCGGCCTTTGAAGCGGTCCTTGCCACGCGTCAGCTCCCAGCGTCTGGCCAACTCCTCGGCGACCATGAAGCCGACGTTGTGCCGAGTGCCGCTGTACTGCTGGCCTGGGTTGCCGAGACCGACGATCAGCCAGTCGACGGCGCCTGAGCCGCCGCCGAGGAGTCCGCGCAGGAGGGGCCTAGCCCTCGTCTGAGGAGTCCTCGGAGGAACCCTCGTCGGAGGAAGCCGCCTCGGCTTCGCCCACCAGTTCCGTCTCGGCCTCGATGTCGTCGTCGGACTCGGTCTGTAGACGCGGCGGCGAGAGCGTCGCCACGACCGTTTCCTCGAGGTCGTCGAGCAGCGTCACGCCCTCGGGCACGGCGATCGAGGACAGGAGGATCGTCTCGCCGATCTGCATCTCGCCGACGTCGTGGACGATCGACTCGGGGATCGCGGTCGGCAGCGCCTCGACGTTCAGCTCGCGCGTGATCTGCTCGAGGATGCCGCCTTCCTTGACGCCGGGAGCGTCGTCGGCACCGTGCAGCTCCAGCGGCACGACAGCGCTGATGGCCTGGTCTAGGCGCACGCGCAGAAGATCGATGTGGACCGTCTCGCCACGCACCGGATGACGCTGGGCCTCCTTGAGCACGACCGGCGTCGCTTTGCCGCCGTCGATGCTCAGGTCGAGCACAGCGCCGGCGCCCGCCAGGGCGTGGCGCAGCTCGCGCTCGTCGGCGTCGAAGCCGAGCGCATCCTCGCCCCCGCCGTAGAGCACGCCGGGCACACGGCCGCTGCGACGCAGGCGTCGCGCCGCGCGGGAACCCTCGGCGGAACGGCTGTTGACACTCAGCTTGGTGGTCGTGTTGGCCATGGCGAGCAGAGACTCTAGCAATCAGCTTCGTTCTGAATCGGCGCGCTCAACCCGATCAGGTGCACGTGAATGCCGCCGATCGCGTTGCCGGTGCGACGCACGTCCACGCACTGCACCACCGGCAGCTTGCCGATCACCGTCCACGCCAGGCGCGTCTTGCCGGTCTTGTCGCCGAGCGCGTAGGCGGTCGGCGACTGCAGCTGCAGGATCTTGACCTCGCCCGTGCGCCGCAGGCGCGGGTTGGCGGCGTTGGTCTTCGCCAACGCCACGCACGACGGCTCGACGCGACAGCCGCTGAGCTGATCGATCATCCCCTGTGCATCCCCCCGTATCTCGGATTCGATCAGCGCGAGGTCGTCGTCGCGTTCGGTGTTCTCGACCTGCAGCCAGCGCGCGAGCAGCGCGCTCAGCACCAGGAACACGACCGCCACGAGACACAGGATCGCTATCCGCCGCGGCGTCGCGACGAGCTTGCGGGCATAGGCGCGCGGTCCGATTTCAGGCGTCGGCTCGCCGGCGCCCTCGGCGCCCTCTGCGAGCGGGCGACGCGCGGAGACCATCCCGCCATGATGGCGATGCGGCGCGCGCCGTGCGTTCGCTAACGCGCTCCAGCTCCGGGGCGAGGTCGGCCCAGCGCGCGGCACGCGGCGGGCTCAAGCCGCCGAGGACACAGACCGATGCTGCACGCATGACGCGCCTCGGGAGCCGTTCGTGAAGACCATTCTGAGCTTTGCCGTCATCGCCGCGGCGGTGATGATGCCCGCGCCGCCGGCGACCACGATCGGCCCCGCCGCCCCCAGCAGCCGCCGAGCGAACGCGGCCACGACGAAGGCCTGCCAGCGACAGCGGCTCGACATGCGGGCCAAGCAGCTCGCACGCACCGCCGAGACGGCGGCCGAGACGATCGCGACCGACGAAAACGGATCCTACGCACGTGTCTCGCCGGCCAAGCTGCGTGCCATCGAACCGTCGATCCCGACGACCAGCCGTCAAGCCGCTGGGTCGCCCGAGCGCGCATACGTGCTCACGGCGTCCGGCACACCGGCCTCCTACTCGATCGCGGTGCGGTCGTTGAACGGCAACGCCTTCAGGATCGGCCGCACTCAGTCCGGCGCCATCTTCCACGCGGCCCGCGTGTGCGGGACCGTGGAGAGCTGGTAACCGCCGACGCTGTCTAGAACTAGAACAGCTGGTTCTCGCCGCCGAAGACCTCGCTCACGGAGTCGTCGACGAAGATGCGCCGGATCGAGTCGGTCAAGAGCTCCGCGCACGGCAGCACGCGCACGTTCTCGGGCAGCCCGGGACCAACCGGGATCGTGTCGGTGACGACGATCTCCTCGAAGCCGGCCTCGTCCAGGTTCTGGAACGCGTTGCCGGAGAAGACGGCGTGGGTGGCGGCGGCATAGACGCGCTTTGCACCGGCTTCCTTGACCGTGCGCGCGGCGGCCTTCAACGTCCCGGCGGTGTCGATGATGTCGTCGACGATCAGGGCGGTCTTGTCTTTCACGTCACCGATGACGTAGCCGATCTCGGCGACCTGCTGGGCGGGGCGCTCCTTGTCGAGGATCGCCAGCTCAGCGCCGATCTTCGAAGCGAACTTCTTGTTCAGCTTCACGCGCCCGGCGTCCGGCGCGACGACGACCAGGTCGGGCAGGCCGAGGTCGCTGAAGTACTGGGTCAGCATGAACAGCGCGGTCATGTGGTCGACCGGTTTCTGGAAGAAGCCCTGGATCTGGCCGGCGTGCAGGTCCATCGTCAGCACGCGGTCCGCGCCGGCGGACTCGAGCATACGCGCGACCAGGCGCGCCGAGATTGGCTCGCGCGGCGCGGACTTCTTGTCCTGGCGCGAGTAGCCAAACCAAGGCGTGACGGCGATCACGCGGTGCGCGGAGGCGCCGACCGCGGCGTCGATCATGAACAGCAGCTCCATCAGCGCGTCGTTGGCCGTCAGCCCGGTCTTGGGGTTGCCGCAGGTCGACTGCACGATGAACACGTCGGCGCCGCGGATCGACTCTTCATAGCGGCAGTAGACCTCGCCGTTGGAGAACGTCTTCAGCACCACGGGACCGAGGTCGACGTCGAGCTTGTCGGCGATGTCGAGCGCCAGCTGTTCGTTGGAGCGACCGCTGAACAGCATCAGCCGCTTGTTGTAATCGATCGGCAGGCTGACCCGGGAAGCGGGCTCGGTGCGCGTGTCGATCGCGCTCATCTCACTCGCAAGTGTAAAGGGCGGGCGGCGATCGCTCACGATTCGCGGTCCGCGTAGCCGTCGACATTCGTCTGCCGGGCGCGCGCGATCGCCAGCGCGCCGGGCTCGACGTCCTCGGTTATGACCGAGCCGGCGCCGGTCACTGCACGGTCGCCGAGCTCCACCGGCGCCACCAAAGTCGTGTCGACGCCGGTGCGCACGCCCTCGCCGATCGTCGTGCGGTGCTTGGCGCGGCCGTCGTAGTTGGCGGTGATCGTGGCCGCGCCGAGGTTCGTGCCGGCACCTACGTCGGCGTCGCCGATGTAGGACAGGTGCGGCACCTTGCTGCGCTCGCCGATGTCGGAGTTCTTGATCTCCACGAACGTGCCCGCCTTCGCGCCGCGCCTGAGCACCGCCCCCGGGCGCAGGTAGGCGAACGGCCCGACGCTGACGCCGTCCTCCAGCTCGCAGTCCACCAGGTAGGAATGCCGCACGACGCAGTCGCGGCCGATCGAAGTGCGGCCGCGGATCGTCGTGAACGGCTCGATCACGGTGTCCTGGCCGATCTCGACGTCGACGTCGATCACGGTCGCGCCCGGGTCGACGATCGTCACGCCCGCGCGCATGTGGCGGTCGTGGATCGCGCGCTGGGCCAGGCGGCGCATCTGCGCCAGCTCGGCGCGGTCGTTGATGCCGAGCACGAGCCGCTCGTCCTGGGCGACGTGCCCGGCGACGACGCCTCCGTCGGCGCGGATCAGGTCGAGCACCTGCGGCAGGTAGAACTCGCCCTGGGCGTTCTCGGCGCTCAGCTTCGGCAGCGCGTCGCGCAGCGCGGCCAGCTCGAAGGCGAAGATGCCGGTGTTGATCTCCTTGATCTGAAGCTCGTCGTCGGTCGCGTCGCCGCGGCGCTTGGTCTCGACCACCTTGACGATTTCCCCGTGCTCGTCGCGCACCACGCGGCCGTAGCTGCCGGGGTCCTCGAGCACGGCGGTCAGCATCGTGGCCCGCGCCTGCTCGTCGACGTGCGACGCGACCAGCTCGCCGATCGCCTCGGCGCTCACGAGCGGCACGTCGCCGGCCAGCACGACCACGGGCGCGGCGCCGTCGAGATCGGATGTTGAGCCGACATGGTCGAGCGCGGCCTTGACGGCGCCTCCAGTGCCGTCCGAGCGCGGCTGCACCGCCAGCTCAACGCCCTCTGGAAGCACCTCCTCCAGCCCCCCGTCGGGCGACTGCACGACCACGATCCGCGCGGCCCCTGCCGCCTGGGCTGCGCGGATCGGCCACAGCAGCACCGGTAGCCCGCAAAGGTCGTGCAGGACCTTTGAGCGGCTGGAGCGCATACGCGTGCCCTGGCCGGCGGCCAGGATCAGGACGGTGGGGTCGCTCACAGGGCTGATGCTATTGGGTGGGGTAGGCCGCACCGGCGCGGGGAAAGACACTGGGGGGCAGGGACTCGAACCCCGATTCTCAGGACCAAAACCTGATGTCCTGCCATTGGACGACCCCCCAAAGGGACTGGATGCAACGCTCTAGAGAATAGTCGCGCACCGGGCCGGGTAGGTCGAGCCGCGTGCCGATCTCGACCCCTCGATGACAAGACGTTCACAGGGCGGTGACACGCCCGTCGGGCCGTCTTGCAAGTATTCCTGCACTCTGCGAGCCCTCGTCCAGAGAAGCGGATCCCCTCCGCGCAGCAGGCCCAGCACCGCAGCGAGCACGTTGCTCGCGGCGGCTCTGGCGGCCTGCACGGCGCTGCTTGGGACCCTCCCCACGCCCGCCCTCGCGCGCGCCCCGCACCGCTGCAGCGGCGGCGGCTTGACGCCGGCCAGGAGCGACGAGGCGACCGTCGAGCGCGCGACGCTGTGTCTGATCAACCGCATCCGTGCCAGCCACCGGCTCGCGCCGCTGCACGGCAACCCGGCGCTCGGGACGGTCGCCGCCAGCCAGGTCACGACGATGGTCGAGCTCGACTACTTCGCCGACGTGCGACCGACCGGCCAGACGCCGCTGGCGCTGATCGCGAGCACCCCCTACGCCCGCCGCGCGCAGGTCTCGATCGGCCAGAACATCGCCTGGGGCACCGGCAGCGACGCGACCCCGGGCGAGATCGTCGCGGCCTGGATGGCCTCCCCCCCGCACCGGCGCATCATCCTGACCTCCGAATACCGCGACGCCGGCGTGGCGGTGACGCCGGCGATCCCGTCGATCGTCGACGGCGGCACGACCCCGGCCGGCGCGACCTACGCGATGGAGTTCGGCGTCCGCAGACACTGAGCGCTGGGTGCTGTTCGGTGGGCGCACGCGCCCACCGCGGGGCCGCACATGTGCGGCCCCGGACCAGGCCGTATACGGCCTGGTCTCCCGAAGATCTTCAGGTTCTGCCGCCGCCGCGCCGGGGCACGCGCCCGCCTTCGGCGCCCGCCTCCGAGGCCGGACCGCCGGGTGCGGAGATGCCGAGCACGCGCATCGACTTGAGGCCCAGGCTGAGCTTCTCGCGACCGTCGCTGGAGCTGACGTCGAGCCCGGACAGCTCGCGCACGCGCTCCAGGCGGTAGTAGATCGTGTGGCGGTGGGTGAACAGCCGCTGCGCCGTGCCGGCGACGTTCCCGTCCGCCTCCAGGAAGGTCGCGAGCGTCTTCACCAGCTCCGTCTCGTACTGCTCGTCGTAGGCCGCCAGCGGCTCGACCGTCTCGGCGTAGAAGCGCTGCAGCTCGCGCGGGTTCTCGCTCATCGACGACAGCAGCAGCCGATAGGCGCCGGTCTCGTCGAAGGCCAGCGCGCTGTCGGCCGAGCCCTGCGCGACGTTGGCCGCCAACAGCGCCTCGCTCGCCGCGCGCGGCAGCTCGCTCGGGTCCTCGGCGATGCGGCTACGACCGAGCGCGAACGTGTAGCCCGACAGGCCGGCACGCATCTCGTGCAGCACCGAGTCCGCCGCGCGCGCGCTCGTCGCCTCCTCAGCGCCCGGCACGAGCACCAGCACCTCGGCGGCCTGGATCCCCTCGCGCTCGGACAGCGCCGCAATCGAACGGCTCGCGACCGCGCGCGCGCCGCGCTCGGCGACGGCCCTCACGCGACCGCGCCAGCCTTCGTCGGTCGGCGCCTGCGGGTGCGCGCGGGCGACGATCATGCTCGCGCCCTCCTCGATCGCCAGCGTCAGCTCGTGCGCCCGCGCCAGCAGCGCGTCACGGTCGGTCAGCTCACGGCGCAGGATCGCGCGTAGGAAGTCCGCCGCGGCCGACTCCGAGGCGCGCTCGGGCGCGCGCACGCGCTCGACCTCGGAGGCGATCATCGTCAACAGCAGACGCGTCATCGAAGCGCTCGGCTCGGCTTTGGCGCGCATGTGCAGCGTCCCCACAACGGTGTCGGCGACGCGCAGCGGCGCGCTGTGGACGCCGTCGGCGCCCGACAGCAGCGCCCGCTCCTCGGCCGGGGAGCGCGCCGCGACGGCCAGCGTCGCGCCCCAGGCGTCTGTCACCGCCAGGCTGGCTTCGAGCGCGCGCGCGGCGGCGCGCACGACCTCGGGTAGCCCGGCGCCCGACTCGACCGCCTCGGTGATCGCGTCGAGCCCCGCGAGGTCTGACACGGGCTCAGTTCCAGAAATAGACGGCCGCGAGCGAGGCCGCGACGCCGATCCCGATCAGCACGGCGACCACGTAGAACGTCAGCACGGTCGCCGCGACGCGCTCCCACCCGCGCGAGTAGGACGTCCAGGCCGGCCACAGGATCAGGCCCGTGTAGAGGCCGAGGCCAAGGACGCCGCTGCCGATCGCGACGATGAGGTTGATCGTGTCTCTGCTCATCGGGACTCGTGGCAGATTGTTACAAACGGTGCGGGCAGCGGCCTCGCGATCGCCGCCGGGGGGCGGCGCTCGGCGAGCCGCTCCCGCACTAGCTCGGCTAGCAACTCTGCCTTTGGGGCCCCGGGCGTTCTTGCGAAGACCGCCACTACTGTTGGGCCTGAGCCGCTTACGAATGTTCGCTCTGGGTCTGCCCCTGCTTCTTGGAGCTGCTCTAGCGTGGTGGCTATCGATGGGCACAGCGCGACTGCTGCTCTTTGCAGGTCGTTGTGGAGTAGCTCTCCCGCTGCTGGTAGGGCCGCTCCGTGGCTCAGGGCGCTTCGTAGGTCGTCCGCTCTTTCGGCCAGGGCCCTGCTCGTGCGCTGGGCTCCGAGGCGGTCGGCCTCTTCGTATACGGCGGCTGTGGAGAGCTGCTCGTCGCTCGGAAGGATCAGGATCTCTAGCGGTGTTGTCGGGTCGGGTAGGCGATCCAAGCGCTCGCCTGCGTCCGTCGCCAGCCAGCGCCCTGGCGTCACCTGCGCCGGTACGTCTGCTCCCAGCTGGGCGCCCAGCGCTCTGAGCAGGTCCTCGTTGCCGAGGCCGGAGGCCGCTTGGGCCAGGCGTAGCGCGGCGGCCGCGTCGGCCGAACCTCCGCCTAGGCCGGCCGCCACCGGGATGCGCTTGACGATCTCCAGCTGTTGCGGTGGGGCGTCCCAGCCGGTCGCCTCGCGAAAGGCGCTGAGCGCCTTGGCCGCGAGATTGTCGCCTTCGACTCCCGGACAGATGACGGTGTCGGTGTTCGTGTTCGCCTCCTCCGGGGCCGGGCTCAGCGTCAGCTCGTCGGCGAGCGAGATCGACTGCATGACCGTGGCCAGCTCGTGCTTCTCATCCTGGGGACGGGTCGGACCGAGGAACAGGCCGAGGTTGATCTTCGCCGGCGCGAGCGTGGTGAAGACCGTCATCGCGTGGCCAGCTCCCGGGCGAGCGCGGTGAAGTCTTGCGGGGTGAGGCGCTCGGCCCTGACGTCCTGCGGCTGGCCGAGGCGCTCGAGCGCGGCGCGGACCTCGTTCTTGCCGTGCCGCCCGGACAGCGCGAGCGAGCTGGCGATCGTCTTGCGCCGGTGCGCGAAGGCTGCCGAGACGAGCGCGCGAACGGCCGAGGGCTCTGGTTGGCTCTGGCTTGTCGTCGCTGGCCGGCGGCGCATACGTACGAGCACCGAGTCGACGTTCGGCACCGGATGGAAGACCGCGTGCGGGATCGCGCGCAGCACGCTCACCTCGCACTCCAACTGCGCGAGCACCGACGGCGCGCCATAGGCCGGCGTCGCGGGGCTGGCGGCGAGGCGCTCACCGACCTCGCGCTGCACCATCGCGACCCACAGCTCGACGTGGGGCAGCTCCTCGACCGTGCGCAGCAGCAGACTGGCCGCGATCCCGTACGGCAGGTTCGCCACCAGCTTGTTCGGCGCCGGGCGCAGCGCGCCGAGGTCCAGTCGCATCGCATCGCCCCACAGCAGCGTGACATTGCCATGTGGCGCGGTCGCATCGACGAGCGCGTCGCGTAGGCGTTCGTCGACCTCGATCACGTGCAGGTGCGCAACCCTGCTGGCGAGGTGCTCGGACAGCACGCCGAGACCGCCGCCGACCTCCAGGACCACGTCGCCTTGGCTCAGCTCCGCACCGCGCTCGATCACGCCGAGGATGTTGGAGTCGATCAGGAAGTTCTGGCCCAGGTCGCGGTCGGGCCTGACGCCGAAGCGCTTGAGCCGGCGCAGCGTCGGCTGCGTCGGCAGCTCGTCGCTCATCTGTCGGTGTGCCTCACGCCCAGCCGAAGACGCGCTCGCCGTTGCGCTCGACGGCGGCGCCCAACTGCTCGGGCGAGACGCCGCGCAGATCGGCCAGGAAGCCGAGCGTGTGCGCGACGAAGGCCGGCTGGTTTCGCTGCTTGCGCACCGCCTGCGGCGTCAGGTATGGCGCGTCCGTCTCGATCAGGATGTCGGTCTCGGGCACGCGCGCCGCCGCCTGCTGCAGGTCCGCGTTGTTCCTGTAGGTGACGTTGCCGGCGAACGAGATCGCGTAGCCGCGCTCGAGGCACTCATCCAGGTGATCGGGCATCGAGAAGCAGTGCATCACCACGCTGACGCCGTCCGCTTCGCGCGCGAGCTGGTCGAGCGTGTCCTGCTCGGCGGCACGCGTGTGGATCACGAGCGGCTTGCCCGTCTCGCGCGCGAGCGCGATCTGGGCGGCGAAGGCCCGCTGCTGGTCCGCGGCCGGCGCGCCCTCGCGGTAGAAGTCGAGGCCCGTCTCGCCGATCGCCACGCAACGCGGGTGGGTGGCCAGCTCGCGTAGCTCGTCGAGGTCGCGCGTGGCATCGAAACCGGTGGCCGCGTTGGGGTGGCGACCGACGGCCGCGTAGACGTCCGGGAAGCGCTCGGCCGCCGCCAGCGCCGCGCGCGAGGACGGCCCGTCGATGCCGATCGTGACCATGCGCGTGACACCGGCCGCGCGCGCCGCCTGCACCAGCTCCTCGTCGGACGGCTCGCACAGCTCCAGGTGGGTGTGGGAGTCGATCAACTCGCCTCGGCGAGCGCTGCGCCGGGCGGCGGCTCCTTCGGGAACAGCACCTCCAGCGGCGCCACGCGCTCGATCGAGCCCGCCCCGAGCGTCGCGCCGTCGAGCGACAGGTCGGGGGCGCCAAGCGCGGCCAGCAGCCGCTCGCAGCTCGTCGGCAGATACGGCCACAGCAGCACGGCCACGCTGCGCAGACCCTCGACCAGCGTTCCCAGCACGCGGTCCAGCTCGCCCGCCCGGCTCTCGTCCTTGGCCAGCTTCCACGGTGCCTGCTCCTCGACGTAGCGGTTCAGGCGCCGCACGCGCTGCCAGACCTCGTCCAGCGCGAGCGTCAACTCGACGCCGTCCATCAGCTCGCAGAAGCGCTCGCCGAGCCCGGCGAAGTCGGGGGCAAGCGCCGGGTCGGGCTCGGTCTGGCGCAGCTCGCCGTCGCGGTAGCGCGCGATCATGCCGAGCGTGCGGCTCGCGAGGTTGCCCAGCTCGTTCGCCAGCTCGGTCTCGTAGCGCAACTCGAAGGCGGCCGTCGAGACCGAGCCGTCCTGGCCAAAGGGGACGTCGCGCAGCAGGTAGAAGCGGAGCGCGTCGGCGCCGAAGCGCTCGATCACGGCGAACGGGTCGAGCACGTTGCCGAGCGACTTGCTCATCTTCTCGCCTTCCATCAGCAGGTAGCCGTGCACGAACACACGTCGCGGCAGCTCCAGCTCGGCGGCCATCAGCAGGGCCGGCCAGTAGATCGTGTGAAAGCGCAGGATGTCCTTGGCGATCAGGTGCAAGCTCGCCGGCCACAGCTCCTTCAGGTCTTTGCCGGTCCCGGCCTCGGGCGCGGGGGCGGGCGCATAGGTGAGCGCCGAGTAGTAGTTGAGCAGCGCGTCGAACCAGACGTAGAAGACGTGCTCGGGGTCCCACGGCACCTGCACGCCCCAGGTCAGCTTGTGGCGCGTCAGCGGCACGTCGCGCAGACCCGAGCGGATGAACGACAGCGCCTCGTTGTAGCGAGTGCGGGGGCAGACGAAGTCCTCGTGCTCGCCGTACAGATCCTCCAGCCGCTGCTGGAAGGCCGACAGCTTGAAGAAGTAATTCTCCTCCTGCTCACGCGTCAGCTCGATGTGGTGAATCGGGCAGCGGTTGCCGTCGTCGATCTCGTTCTCGGCCTTGAAGTCCGCGCAGCGCGGGCAGTACCAGCCCTCGTAGGTGCCCTCGTAGACGAAGCCGTTGTCACGTACTCGCGAGAGCACTGCTTGCACGGTGGCTTCGTGCTGTGGGTCGGTCGTGCGGATGAAGAAGTCGTTGCTCGCGCCCAGCTGCGGGGCCAGCGCGCGGAAACGCTCGGCGTTGCGGTCGGCCAGCGTTTGCGGCGCGATCCCGAGCGCATGGGCGGCGTCGGCGACCGGCTCGCCGTGCTCGTCGGTGCCGGTCAGGAAGAACACCTCCTCGCCGCGCTGACGGTGGTGGCGGGCGAGCACGTCGGCGGCGATCGTCGTGTAGGCGTGCCCGAGATGTGGCGCCGCGTTGACGTAGTAGATCGGTGTGGTCACGTAGAAGGACATCTGCTCACCCGTCACGCAGGCTACTGTCCGAGTCGTCGGTCAGCCCGCGATACAGCTCGTTGGCCGACAGGCCGCACAGGCGCGCGAGCGCCGAGGCCGCCGGGCGCGGCTTGGCGCCCGCCGCGACTAGCTCCCTCAGGGCCGCGAGCGCGTCTGTGAGATCTAGCTCGCCGCGAGATGCCGTGCGGGGCGCCAACACGAGCACAACCTCTCCTCTGGCCGGCGTTTGAGCGAATCGCTCGGCCAGCTCCGCCACGCTGCCACGCACCACTTCCTCGTGCAGCTTGGTCAGCTCGCGACAGACCGCGCCCGCGCGCTCCGGGTCCGTTTCGGCCAGCAGCGAGAGTGTCTTCGCGATCCGCTTGGGCGACTCGAAGGCCACGAGCGTCTCCGTCTGCGTCTGTTCGGCGAGCAGTCGCTCCAGCTCGCCGCGCCGGCGTGGCAGGAAGCCGACGAAGCGCCAGCTGTCGGCCGGCAGCCCGGAAGCCAGCAGCGCGGTGAGCACCGCGCTCGGCCCCGGCAGCACCTCCGGCTCGATGCCCGCTTCGATCGCCGCCGTGAGCAGCACGTGACCGGGATCGGACACGAGCGGCATACCCGCGTCGGACACGAGCGCCACGCGTTCGCCGGCGCGCACGCGCTCGACCAGCTCGGCGCCGCGCGCGCGTTCGTTGTGCTCGTGAAAGCTCAGCAGGCGCTTGGCGCGAATCGCGTGGCGCTCCAGCAGGCGCGCCGTGTGGCGCGTGTCCTCGCAGGCGATCACGTCCGCTTCGCGCAGGCGCTCCAGCACGCGCAAGGTCACGTCTTCGAGGTTGCCGATCGGCGTCGGGCACACGCTCAACCGGCCGATCGGTGCCGCCGAGGGAGTCATTTCGCAACTATAGGGTCCCCCCGATGGCTGGCAAAGACGACGAGCAACCGCAGTACACGCGCTACCGCGCGCGACCACGGATCTTCGGCGGTGGCGGCTCGACGCCGTCATCCGAAGCGAAGCAGCCGCGAGCGGGCGCCCAGCCCAAGCAAGGTTCTGGGATAGGTTCGCGTCTCCTCAAACGCAGTCGCCGCGCCGGGAGAATCGTGGCGCCGCCGAGGAGGCCCGGCATCGGCGGCTGGCTGGCGCGCTGGACGGCGAAACGGGTCGTGCTCTTCCTGCTCAGCCTCGCCGTCGCGTGGGTCGCGCTGTCGCTCGTGCTGTTCCTGATCAGCTCGCACTTCGAGCGCACCTCCCCGCCAAGCGACGTGAAGGCCGTGCTCGACCACGCCGGCTACCCGCTCACCTCGGCCAACAACATCCTCGTGCTCGGCTCAGACCGGCGCCCCAAGAACAGCAAGGAACCGGGCGCCGAAACGAGCGGCTTCGGACGCTCCGACACGATCATGCTGATCCGCACCGGCGGCGGCCACGCCGCGCGGCTGTCGATCCCCCGCGACACCGTCGTCGAAATCCCCGGCCACGGCCTGCAGAAGATCAACGCCGCGCACGCCTTCGGCGGCCCGGCGCTGTCGATCTCCGTGATCGAGCATTGGTTGAACATCCCCATCAACCACCTCGTCGAAGTCGATTTCGAAAACTTCCCGCAGCTGATTGACGCGATGGGCGGTGTCACATACACCGGGGGCTGCATCGTCTCCCGACTCGACGGCGGCTTCAGCCAGGGTGGCTACACGCTGCGCCTGCCGGCCGGCAGCCATCACATCAACGGCAAGCAGGCGCTGGCGATCGCCCGCACACGCGAGAACCTGTGCGCGCCGAACGAGACCGACCTGCAACGCGAGGAACACCAGCAGGTGTTGTTCAACGCGATGAAGGGCCGGCTGATGTCGTTCTCCAGCTTCGTGCGCCTGCCGCTGATCGCCTGGAACGCCCCGCCGGCGATCATCTCCGACATGAGCGGCGTGGAACTGATGGGGCTGTTCGGCGCGCTCGCAATCGGCGGCACGCCACCCACACGCGTGCTGAAGCCCTCCGGTTCGATCACGCTGCCGGACGGCGAGGATGGGTTGACGGTTTCAGAAGCGGAAAAGCGCGCCGCCGTGGCGCGCTTCATGAGCGGCTGAGCCGGCGCTCAGCTCTTGCTGGCCCCGGACGCCGGTTTCGAGTCTTTGGCGCCGGTGCCCTTGTCCTTGGCTTTGTCTTTGGTGGAAGAGGACGAGGACGAATCGCCTTTGGAGGAGCTGGAGGAGTCCGAGGAGGACTTCTCGTTGGAGGAGCGATCCGCGGCCGCCGCCGTCTCGCGATTGCGGCTACGGGTGCCGTAGTCGGTGTTGTAGAAGCCCTTGCCCTTGAAGTGCACAGCCGGCGCGTGCAGGACGCGCTCGACGGGGACGCCCGTCTCGGGATCCTTCTTCAGCGGCTCGTCGCTGAAGGACTGCTGCAGCTCGAAAGTGGTGCCGTCAGGGCGCCTGTACTCGTAGAT
>DASXER010000053.1:0-8179 GCA_036490015.1 Solirubrobacteraceae bacterium
ACGCCACGACGAGCGAACTCGACGCCCAGCTCGCGCGAGAGCGCCAGCACGCCGCCCTTCGACGCCGTGTAGGAGATCTGCGAAGTCGCCGCGCCCATCACGGCCACGAACGAGGCCGTGTTGATGACCGAGCCGCCGCCGCTCTCCAGCAGGTGGGGGATGCCGTGCTTGCAGCAGAGGAAGACGCTGCGCAGGTTCACGGATTGCACGCGCTCCCAGGCATCGAGCGCGGTGTCGAGCACCGAGGTATCGTCGTTCGGCGAGATGCCCGCGTTGTTGAACAGCACGTCGATGCGGCCGAAGCGCTCGCGAACCTGTCGGTAGAGATCGGCGACGAGATCCTCGCTGGTGAGGTCGATCTGCAGCGTGAGATCGCCCGGGCAGTCGGCGAGCACGTCGACACCCGCCACCTTTGCGCCCTCACGCTGGAACAGCTCGACCGTGGCCGCGCCGATCCCGCCGGCCGCGCCGGTCACGACGCACACCTTTCCGTCGAGCCGTCCCATCATGCCTCCGTCGAATAGAAGATCGTCTTGACCTCGGTGTAGGCGTCGAGCGCGTGCGGGCCGAGCTCGCGCCCGTAGCCGGACTGCTTGAAGCCCCCGAACGGCGTCGTGACGCGGACCGAGCTGTTGGAGTTGATCGATAGCACGCCCGTCTCGACCGCCCTGGCGACGCGCAGCGCGCGCGCGCCGTCGCGCGTCCAGATCGAGCCCGACAGCCCATAGATCGTGTCGTTGGCGAGCGCCACCGCCTCGGCCTCGTCGCGGAACGCGATCACGGCCGCGATCGGGCCGAAGATCTCCTCGCGCGCGGCGCGCTCGTCGGGCCTCACGGGCGCCAGCACCGTCGGCGCGAACCAGTAGCCCTTGCCTTCTGGGGCCGAGCCGCGGAACGCGACCGACGCGCCGTCCTCCAAGAACGAGGCGACGCTCTCGCGCTGGCCGGCGGAGATCAGCGGACCCATCTGCGTCTGCTCATCCAGCGGGTCGCCGACCCGGAGCGCCTTGACCTCCTGCTCGAACAGCTCAAGGAAGCGGTCGAGCGCCTGCTCCTGGACGAGGATGCGCGAGCGTGCGCAGCAGTCCTGCCCCGCATTGCCGAACACCGCCAGCGGCGCCGCGGCAGCGGCCCGCTCGAGGTCCGCGTCGGCGAACACGATGTTGGCCGACTTGCCGCCCAGCTCGAGCGTCACGCGCTTGATCGACGCTGCCGCGCCGGCCGCGATCGAGGCGCCCACCTCGGTCGAGCCGGTGAAGGCGATCTTGCCCACGTCGGGGTGTTCGACGAGCCGCTGCCCGACGGTCCTGCCGGGGCCGGCGACGACGTTGACGACGCCCTCGGGCAGGCCGGCAGAGAGCGCCAGCTCTGCGAAGCGAAGCGCCGTCAGCGGCGTCAGCTCGGCGGGCTTCAGTACGACCGTGTTGCCAGCCGCGAGCGCCGGGCCGAGCTTCCAAGCCGCGATCGTGAGCGGGAAGTTCCAAGGCGTTATCAGTCCCACGACGCCGATCGGCTCGCGCACCGTGAAGGCCTGCCCGCCCACGACCGGAATCGTGTCGCCGAGCAGCCGCTCGGGCGCGCCCGCGTAGTAGCGGAAGGTGTCGATCACCATCTGCATCTCGCCGCGTGCGTCGCCGATCGCCTTGCCCGCGTTGCGTGCCTCCAGAACGGCGAGTTCCTCGTGGTGGGCGGCGATCTCGTCGGCGAGCGCGTGCAGCAGCGCGGCGCGCTCACCGGGCGCGATCGCGCGCCAGCCGGGCAGGGCGGCCTTGGCGGCCGCCACTGCCCGATCAGCGTCCTGCGCTCCGGCGCGCGGGATCTCCGCGAGCACCGCCTCGGTGGCGGGCTCAAGGACTGCCAGCTGCTCGCTCAGCGCTCAGCCCGCCCGTAGTCCAGGCATGAGACGTCGATGCTCGCCGCGAGGTCTAGGTGCCAACTTGCCTCCTACGGCGCTTGGGCGATGTCGGCGAGACCCTCCACGGACGCGTCGTCGATCGTGCTGACCGGGCCCTTGAAGGTGTTCTTGGCCGATACGGCGTACCAGATCGTGACCGCCGCCATCACGCCGATCGTCACCAGCGGCGCATAGTTCACGGACGACCATTCGAAGCCTTTCTTGAAGAACACGCCAGTGGGGGCGAACGGTAGGCAGAAGATGATCACGCACAGGCCAACCCAGGTGAACGCCGCTGGGTTCATCCATTTGTACTTGGACCCCAACGTCCACGAGCCTGCTTTGAACTCGTCTTTCATGCGCCAGCGCAGGAACACGGGGATCGTGTAAGCGATGTACAGGCCGATCACCGAGATCGAGGTGACGGCGAGGAACGCGACCGGGGTACCGAGGTGGTTCGGGAAGTAGGCCGGGATCGTGATGACCATGGCGCACATGATCACGAACAGAACCGCCCACGTGGGAGTTCGGTTCGGGCCCAGCTGACGCCACAGCCGGTGCCCAGGTATGGCACCGTCGCGCGAGAAGGCGAACGTCATGCGCGAGGCGCTGGTGACGCAGGCCATGCCGCAGAAGATCTGCCCGATCGTGGAGATCAGGATCACGGCCTTGGCCGCGGCGGAGCTCAGCGCCGTCTCGAAGATCGTCAGCGCCGGGAAGCCGGATTCGTAGACGGCCGCTGAGGACTTAGGCATCGTGAAGGTGATCGCCAGTAGCACGATCCAGCCGATTACGGCGGAGTAGAACACCGATCGCCAGATGCCTTTCGGCGCGGAGTCTTCGGCGCCGTGCGTCTCCTCTGACACGTGTGCCGAGGCGTCATAGCCGGTGATCGTGTACATCGTCAGCAGGAAGCCGAGTGGCAGTACGTAGAACCAGTACATGCCGTGGCTGAAGCCGGAGTGGTTGGCCTTGTGCCCGAACACGTAGGAGAAGCTCGCGTGGTGGCTGGGGACGGCGATCAGGATCACGACGATCACGGTCACGCCGATCACGTGCCACCACACGGAGATGCCGTTGAAGATCGACACGAGGTGGCTGGAGAACACGTTGATCAGCCCGTGGATGATCAGCAGGAAGGCGAACAGGGCGAAGTTCACATGGGCGCTGTAGTGCACGTCCGAGAAGGCCGCCGCCTTCGTGAAGTTGAAGATGAAGTGGACGTTGTAGAGGCCGAGCAGGTTCATCAGGAAGCTCGCGCACACGTAGTCCACCGAGGCGACCACGGCGACGAGACCGATCAGGTTGAACCAGCCCGTGAACCAGCCCCAGCCCGCGCCGCCGAGCTTCGAAGCCCAGTAGTAGATGCCGCCCGCGGTCGGCATCGAGGAGGCCAGCTCGGACATCGAGAAGGCGACGAACAGGATCATCACGCTGATCAGCGGCCACGCGATCGAGATCGCGATCGGGCCGCCGTTCTTGAGCGCCTGCCCGTAGGTCGTGAAGCAGCCGGCCAGCACCGAGATGATCGAGAAGGAGATCGCGAAATTCGAAAACGAGCTCCATCCCCGCTTGAGCTCCTGCTTGTAGCCCAGCTCGGCGAGCCTTTGCTCGTCGCTGGTCAAGGTCCCGGCTGTGCTCATCCGCTCGCCCCCTAGAGAAAGAAAAGGTTTGCTCCTCCGCCCTTCAATCGTGACAATACGCTCATGGACGGACGGAAGTCAAGGGGCCCGCGCGATGAATTTCCGACTCGCTTTCAGCCCCCCGGGAGCAGCCCGGCGAGGATGTGCTCGGTGCCCTGCAGGTGGTCGCGCATGAGTGCCATCGCGCGCGTGCCGTCGCCCTCGCGGACCGCTGCCAACAGGCGCCGATGCTGGGAGTTCGACGATGCCAGCACCTCTGGTGGATGGGCGATGTGGCTGATCAGATCGGTCATCGCGCCCTGCACCTCGGTCATCGCGCGCAGCAGTCGCGCCGAGTGGGCCGCTTCGGCCAGGCCAACGTGCAAGAGCACGTCTGCCTGACGGTAGGCGGCGAAGTCCTCCAGCGCCTGCTCGAGCGCCGCGGCGATCTCGTCGAGCGCGTCGAGCTCCTCCGGCAGGGCGCGGTCGCTGGCCAGGAGGGCAGCGCCCAGCTCGACGGCCAGGCGCTGGTCGCAGGTCTCACGCCAGCGCGCGAGCATCTGCTGTGAAGGGGGTACGGCGGGCGGCTGCGGGTCGGCGACGAACGTGCCCCCGCCACGCCCGCGCGTCGCGAACACGTGACCGCTCTGGCTGAGCGCAGTCAGAGCCTGACGCAAGGTGGAGCGTGCGATCCCCAGGCGCGCGCACAGCTCGCGCTCGGCCGGCAGTCGCGAGCCCGGCGCCAACAGTCCCAGCTTGATGGCCGTGCCGAGGCGGTCGACGGTCTCCTCGAAGGCCGTCTGCGAACGGACCGGGGCGAAGACGGCGTCGGATGGCGCGAAGCTGCCGGCGGAGGCGGTCCGAGCCTCAGATCGTCCCGAGCCCGCCATCGTTCCCCGTTTCGAGCCTCACAGCCGCTCGAACCCCCGGTAGCGCTCCCAGTCGGTGACCGCCGACTGGAACGCGTTCAGCTCGACGTCCGCCGCGTTCAAGTAGTGCGCGACGACCTCCTCGCCGAAGGCCTCGCGCGCGACCTCGCTGTGCGCGAACAGCTCGCGCGCGTGGTGCAGCGTGCCCGGCACGCGCTGATGCTCCTCCGAGACGTAGGCGTTGCCCACCAGCGCCGGCTCCAGCTGCAGCCCGGCGTCGACGCCGTGCAGGCCGGAGGCGATGATCGCGCTCAAGGCGAGATAGGGGTTCAGGTCGGCGCCGCCGGCGCGGTTCTCGAAGCGCTTGGAGGCGCCGTGGCCGACGACGCGCAGCGAGCAGGTGCGGTTGTCCTGGCCCCAGGCGACGGTCGTGGGGGCGAAGCTCGCGGCGGCATAGCGCTTGTAGGAGTTGACGTTCGGCGCGAGCAGCAGCGTCATCTCGCGCAGGCAGGCGAGCTGGCCGGCGAGGAACGAGTCGAACAGCTTGTCGTCGTGGGCGAACAGCGGGCCGTTCTCGTCTGCCAGTGAGAAGTGGATGTGGCACGAGTTGCCCTCGCGCTGGTCGAACTTGGCGATGAAGCTGATAGCGACGCCCTCCTGGGAGGCAATCTCCTTTGCACCGTTCTTGAATATCGCGTGCTCGTCGGCGGTGCGCAGCGCGTCGGCGTAGCGAAAGTTGATCTCGTGCTGGCCGAAGTTGCACTCGCCCTTGGAATCCTCGACGACCATGCCGGCCTGAGCCATCGAGTTGCGGATGCGGCGAATCAGCGGCTCGACGCGCGCCGTCCCGAGCAGCGAGTAGTCGACGTTGTAGAGGTTGGCCGGGCGCAGCTCGCGAAAGCCTTTGTGCCAGGCCTCCTCGTAGGTGTCGAGGAAGACCATGAACTCCAGCTCCGTGCCGGCGTTGGCTCTCCAGCCGCGCTCGGCCAAGCGCGCGAGCTGGCGGCGCAGGATCTGGCGCGGCGAGGGCGCGACTTCCGTGCCGTCGAGCCACTGCACGTCGGCCAGGCAGACGACCGTGCCCTCCTGCCACGGCACGGGCTTAAGCGTGTCGAGGTCGGGCGCCAGCACCATGTCGCCATAGCCGCGCTCCCAAGAGGACATCGCGTAGCCGTCGACGGTCGCCATGTCGACGTCTACGGCGAGCAGGTAATTGCATCCCTCGGCGCCATGCTCGACGACCTCGTTCAGGAAATGGGTTGCGGTCAGGCGCTTGCCCTGCAGCCGGCCCTGCATGTCGGTGAGCGCGAGCAGGACGGTGTCGACCGTGCCCTCGGCGACCGCCGCGGATAGCTCGTCAAGCGTCACTGAGCGTGAAGGTACTCGACTCGGACCTTCCGCGACAAGCCGGTTTACTCAGATGGCGCGCGTACCGGCGACGATCACCCAGCGGTGAACGATCCCCTGCCTGCCGTCGTGGTCGTGCGTGGGGTGAAGGCCCGTCTCGGTGCCCTCGCCGGCGAGCGCGTGTTCGATCTCGGCGCGTGTCTCGGGTGCGGGGGATGCCTGGTCGAGCCAGGGGCCGACGTGCATCGGCTGGTGGCGCTCGCCGAGCCGCCGGACGTCCTCCAGGCCGGCGCCGGTTAGGTGCTCCAGCATCTCCTGCTCCGTCAGCGCCGTCATGTGGCTGGGGTCACGCAGGCGCTCCAGCTCGTTCTGCCGCTCGCCCGCGTGGCCCGGCTCGCGCGCCATGTCGATCACGGCCACCGTCCCGCCCGCGCGGCAGACGCGTGCCATCTCTCCAACCGCCACGCCAGGGTCCTCGAAGTGGTGCAGCGCGAAGCGGCACACGACGAGGTCGAACTGCTGCTCGGCGAACGGCAGCGAGCCGGCGTCGCCGGACAGGAAGACGACGTTGCGAGCGTCTTCCTCACGCGCCGCGCGCGTCCCTTCGGCGAGCATCTCTGAAGTCAGGTCGACGATCACCGCGCAGGCCGCCTCGCGCGCCAGGTGGCGGCCGAGCCGGCCGGTGCCGCCCGCCACGTCGAGCACGAGCGAGGCGGAGTCGAGCGGCAGCGGCGCACGGATCCAGTCGAGGATCTCGCGGTCGCCAAAGATGTAGCCGGGCCGCTCGAAGCGCTCCGCCTGATGGGAGAACTCGCGCCTGGTCAGCTCGCGTCCAGCCTCGCTCGTCACCGTCCCGATGCTAGACCACTGCCCCCGCTTGGCCCCGCCGCCGGCAGCGTCGCTCACAACAACGCGAAACCGACCCTCTAAAAGGTCGTTCAGGCGGTCGCGCGCGCCTTCGGGCTCTGAGCGCGCGTGGCAGCTCTGATCGTCGCCGCGACCGCCGGAGGGTCGTCGTAGTAGGGGACGTGGCCGGTACCGAGCGTGACGTGTGTAGCCCAAGGGAGCAGCGTCTTGGCCCGCGGCGCTTGGAGCCTGTAAGGCAGCAGAAGGTCCCGCGCGCCCCAGGCGATCGTGACGGGCGTGTTGCGCAGCTGCTCGCCTTTCTCGAAGCGATAGTCCGAGAAGGCCTTCAGCGCGCCCGCGAACGCGGGCGAAGCCCACGCGTCCTCGAGTGTCGCGACGGCCTCCTCGGCGGGCAGGCGCGCGGGGTAGCCAAACGTCTGCGAGAACAGCGCCACCCGGCCGGCGCGCGCGCGTGCGAGGCGCTCCACCAGCGGGCGCGCGCTCTGCGGGACGCCGGCCAGCATTCCGAGCGAGATCTGGCAGAAGCGCAGCTCGCCGGCGTTCCAGAAGCCGGCGGGGGAGAAGGCGCAGACCGAGCTGACAGCTCGCCGCCGCGCCAGCTCGAGCGCGATCGCGCCGCCCATCGAGTTGCCGGCCACGTGCGGCTTCTCCAAGCCGAGCTCGGCCAGGAACCACTCGAATGCGTCGGCGTAGGAGCTGATCGTCGGCTCGATGCCCTGCGACAGTGCGGCGGAGCGGCCGAAGCCGGGCGAGTCGCAGGCGATCACGTCGTACTCGCCGGCCAGCAGGTCGATCACCGGCCGCCAGCCCTGCCAGTGGTGCCCGATGCCGTGCAGCAGCAGCAGCGGTGGGCCTTCGCCCTCGCGGTGGTAGTTGATCGACGCGCTCATCGTCGTCTCAGGCGTCCTCGCGGATCAGGTCGGCTCCGCGCTCGGCGACCATGATCGTCGGCGCGTTCGTGTTGCCGCCGGGGATCACCGGCATGATCGACGCGTCGATCACCCGCAGCCGTTGCAGCCCGTGCACGCGCAGGCGCGAGTCGACGACCGCCTGCTCGTGCGTGTCGCTCATGCGCGCCGTGCCGACCGGGTGGTAGATGAGCATCATCCGCCGGCGCAGGTCGGCCTCCAGCTCGGAGCGGTCGGCGACAGCGGGCCCGGGCTTCAGCTCCTTCAGCACGATCTCTGAGAGCTGGCGCTGCGAGGCGATCTCGCGTGCCAGCTCCATGCCCGCCAGCATCGACTCCAGATCCTCGGGCTCCGAAAGCGAGTTGGTGACGATGCGTGGCTTGTCGGTCGGGTCGGCCGAGCGCAGCCACACCTGTCCGCGTGCTTTGGGGGACACGAGCACCGGCGCGATCACCATGCAGTGGCCGTCGTATTCCTCGGCGCCGTGATCTTCGAAGTAGGCGGCGCCCATGTGGTACTGGATGTCGGCCGCCGGCAGGCCGCCGCGCGTGCGCGTGAAGGCGACGACCTCGGCCACGGTCGAGGTGAGCTTGCCCGAGCGCCGGAGCAGCCACTCCGCCAGCGGCTTGGGCTTGTCCGCGCCGTACAGGGTGTTCTGGTCGGAGACCTCCC
>DASXER010000069.1:0-5054 GCA_036490015.1 Solirubrobacteraceae bacterium
CGTTCGTGACCAGCTCGCCGAGCAGCTCGCGCGAGACATCGGCCACAGCTTGCACGGCGCGGTCGAAGGCCGCCTGATTGGCCTGTGAGGGTTTCGTGAAGCCGCTGATCTTGCGCACGTACTGAAGCGAGGAAGCCTGAATCTCGTCCTCGGTGGCTGGGGGCTCGAAGTTGTGGAGGGTTCTGATGTTTCTGCACATGGTTCCGATCGTAGCTCCGATCACGATCTGCGCCAACTGAGACCGGGCTTTGAGACCGGACTTGAAATATCGACTAACACGATATATCGTGTAACTACACAGATAGAACACGATAAGGAGTTATCCAGTATGCATTGTCATCACCCAACACACGAAACGCACGCACACGAGCACGAGCATCCACACGACGAGCACGAGCACGAGCGTGGGCGTGGCCGCCAGCGGCACCGCCGCCACGGCTTCGGCCCCGGCGAGTTCGGCGGCTTTGGCCCCGGCGGCGGCAGGGGCCCTCGCGGTCGCGGTCGCAAGGCGCGACGCGGCGACATCCGCACGGCCGCCCTGCTGCTGCTGGCCGAGGAGCCGCGCAACGGCTACCAGATCATGCAGGAGGTCCAGGAGCGCAGCGACGGCGTCTGGAGCCCGAGCCCCGGGTCGGTCTACCCGGCCCTGCAGCAGCTCGAGGACGAGGGCCTGATCCGCTCCGAGGAGGTCGAGGGTCGCAAGGCCTACGCGATCGCCGACGAGGGACGCAAGGTCCTCGCCGAGCGTGGCGAAGACCGACCGGCCCCTTGGGCGGAGATGAGCGGCGACGTCAGCCACGAGGCGATGGAGCTCGGACGCTTGATGCGTGAGGTCGCGTTCGCCTTCGCGCAGCTGATGCGCACCGGCAGCGACGCCCAGGCGGCGCGCGCCAAGGAGGTCCTCGCCACCGCCCGCCGCGACCTCTACCGGATCCTCGCCGACGGCGACGAGCCCGGCGGGGACGCTACGGTGGAGCGCGCGTAGGGACTAAACGCCCACCGGCGCCACCCACACCAAATGGCCACCCCCACCACAACCACCGCGGTCTCGGTCGACGGCCTCGTCAAGAGCTATGGCGAGGTCGAGGCCGTGCGCGGGATCGACCTCATGGTCGGCGCGGGAGAGATATTCGGCTTCCTCGGCCCTAACGGCGCCGGCAAGTCGACGACGATCAACATGCTCTGCACGCTCGTGAAGCCGACGGCCGGCAGCGCCAAGGTCGCCGGCCACGACGTAGTTACCGAACGCGACGACGTCCGCCGCAACATCGGCCTCGTCTTCCAGGACACGACACTCGATGGCTACCTGACGGCCGAGCAGAACCTGCGCCTGCACGCCGAGCTATACGGCGTCCCGCGCGAGGCGGTCGCCGAACGAATGCGGCAGGTGATGGAGATGGTCGGCTTGTGGGAGCGCCGCGCGAGCCTCGTCAATACCTTCTCGGGCGGCATGAAGCGGCGCCTGGAGATCGCGCGCGGCCTGCTCCACTCGCCGCGTGTGCTGTTCCTCGACGAGCCGACGGTCGGCCTCGACCCGCAGACGCGCAGCTCGATCTGGAGCTACATCCGCGAGCTGAAGTCAAGCGAGGACATCACGATCTTCCTCACCACGCACTACATGGACGAGGCCGAGTACTGCGACCGCATCGCGATCATGGATCAGGGCAAGATCATCGTGCTCGACACGCCCCAGGCGTTGAAGGCGAGCGTGGGCAAGGACCGGGTGCAGATCCAGACCGACGACGACGAGGCGGCGATCCAAGCTCTACACGAGCGCTTTGAGATCGAGGCGCGCGTGGTCGAGGGCATGGTCACGTTCGGCGTGCCCGAGGGCGAGCACTTCGTTCCGAAGCTATTCGCCGAACTCGGTCGCCCGATCCAGTCGGTCAACGTCGCCCGCCCCTCGCTCGACGACGTGTTCATGTCCTACACCGGCACCACGATCCGCGACGCGGAGTCCTCGGGCGGCGATGACCAGCGCCGAAAAGCGGCCCGCATGATGGGCCGCTGATGGCCGGCGGCGAGCTGACAGCCCCTGCGAGCACCGGCGCCCGCGCGCCGCTCGCGCAGGTGCGCGTGCCGACGCGCAGCGCCCGCGGCGAGCTGCGCGCGATCAAGGTCGTCTGGCAGCGCGAGCTGATCCGCTTCTCGCGCGACCGGCTCAGGATCCTGACCTCGCTGATGCAGCCGTTTCTGTTCCTGTTCGTGCTCGGCACGGGGCTGTCGAAGATCGCTTCGGCCGGGACGCACGGCGTCAATTTGAAAACCTTCGTGTACCCCGGCGTGCTGTGCATGGCGGTGATGTTCACGGCCATGTTCTCGGCCGCTTCGCTGGTCTGGGACCGCGAGTTCGGCTTCCTGCGCGAGATGATGGTGGCGCCGGTCAGGCGCAGCTCGCTGGTGCTCGGCAAGTGCCTCGGCGGCGCGACCGTCGCCGGCTTCCAGGGCGTGATCGTGCTGTGCCTGGCGGGGTTGGTCGGCGTGCCCTACGCGGGCGGCCTGCTGCTGGAGGTGTTCGCGATCCAGCTGCTGCTCGCGTTCACGATCACGGCGTTCGGCGTGATGGTGGCGGCGCGCGTGGCGCAGATGCAGTCCTTCATGGCGCTGATGCAGATGGCGATCATGCCGATGTACTTCATCTCCGGCGCGCTGTTCCCCGTCTCGGGGCTGCCGCAGTGGCTGACGATCCTCAACCGCATCGACCCGCTCACCTACGCGGTCGACCCGATCCGCCGCGCGGTCTTCCGCCACCTCGACATCTCCGCCTCGGCACGCCGCGTGCTCGACCCGGGCGTGACCTGGTGGGGCTGGCACGTGCCGAGCGGGTTGGAGGCCGGCGTCGTCGCTCTGCTCGGCATGATCATGCTGTCGGTGGCGATCGTCCAGTTCAGCCGCGCCGAGTAGGGGCGGTCCGGGGAAGGCAGGGCCGTATACGGCCCTGCCCGAAGCCGCGCGTGCGCGGCTTCGCGGTCGGTGCACGGCACCGACCGAACTGCGCTCAGCGGCTTGGTGTGGCCTGCTGCTCGGCGTCGAGGACGCGCGCGGCGACGCCCAGGATTGGGTCGTCCCGCTCGCCTTCGGAGCCTGACATGGCGAGGCCCGCTTCGAGCGCGGGCATGTCGCTCAGCGTGCGTCGTTCGGTCAGCGGTTGCATGACGCCGCGCAGCGCCAGCATCGCGCCGACGTAGCGCGGTGCCCACACGCGCGCCGAACGCTTTTCGACGCCGCGCTCGATCGCGTCGATCGCGACCGACAGCGGTGCGGGCTCGCGGATGAACTTCGGCAGTTTCGCCGAGACTTTCTCCCACGAGGGTTGCGAGAAGCCGGCGCGCACGAGGTCGGTGTCGATGAAGCCGAAGTAGGCGCAGCCGACGGCGACGCCGCTGGGCGCGCTCTCCATTCGCAGCGAGTTGGTCATCGCCTCGACGCCCGCCTTGGCGGTCGCGTACGGGCCCATGCCGGGGCTGTGCGTGGCGGCCGCCAGCGAGGCGATGTTGAGCAGGTAGCCACGGCTCTTCTTCAGCTCCTCGATCACCGCGCGGTCGGTGCGCCAGACGCCCATCAGGTTGACTTCGAGCGTGCGCTCGACCTGCTCGACGGGGCTGTCGGCGAGCGTGCCGGTGTAGGAGATGCCGGCGTTCGCGATCGCGACATCGATGCTGCCGAAGCGATCGACCGTGAAGGCGACCGCCTCGCGCAGCGCGTCGAGGTCGGTCACGTCCACCTCGAACGAGGCCGCGCGCTCGCCGAGACGCTCGACGTTTTGCTGCAGGCGCTCGGGCTCGAGCCCCGCGAGCACCACGTTCGCGCCGCGCGCGTGCAGGCGCTCGGCGGCCGCCGCGCCGATCCCGCGCGCCGCGCCCGTGATGAAGACGGTTCGCCCTCTGAGGTTCAGTCCTGGCATCTGGAATGGAGTCTACGCCTGCGCTCCTGAGCCGGATTCGTGGTGGTAGGGTCGTCGCCATGGCCGACCTCAGCCCGTCCTCGTCGGCGCTCGACCTGGCCGCCGCGCTGCGGCGCAAGGAGCTGTCCGCGACGGAGCTGCTCGACGCGTGTCTCGCGGCCGTCGACGAGAAGAACGCGGCGCTGAACGCCGTCACCTGGCGCAACGACGAGGAAGCGCGTGCCGGTGCCGCCGAGGCCGACAAGCGACTCGCGGCGGGCGAGGAGGCTCCGTTCCTCGGCTTGCCGATGCCGGTCAAGGATTTGACGCCTGTGAAGGGTTGGCCGGTGACATACGGCTCCAACGGCGCGCCCGAGGGTCCGAGCGAGGAGAGCGAGCTGGTCGTCGACGCGTTTGTGCGCGCCGGCTTCGTGCTCTGCGCGCGCACCAACACGCCCGCCTTCGGCGTCATCACCGCGGCCGAGAACCTGCGCCATGGCATCAGCCGCAACCCGTGGGACACCGACCGCACGCCCGGCGGTTCGAGCGGCGGCGCGGCCAGCGCGGTCGCCGGCGGCATGTTCCCGATCGCGCACGCCAACGATGGCGGCGGCTCGATCCGCATCCCCGCCTCCTACTGCGGCCTCGTCGGCTTCAAGCCGAGCCGCGGGCGCGTGCCGCGCCTGGCGCAGAGCTGGCTCGGCGCGGTCGTCGAGGGCGTTGTCTCGCGCACAGTCGCCGACGCGGCCGCCGTGCTCGACGCGATCGCGTACTTGGACCACAACGCTTGGTACAACGCGCCGGCGCCCGAGCGCTCGTTCGCCGACAGCGCATCGTCGGCCAAGCCCCGCAAGCTGCGCATCGGCCTGATGGCGGAGGCGCCGCTCGGCATCCCGACCGACCCCGCCTGCGTTGAGGCCGCACGCTCGGCGGCCGCGCTGCTGGAGGAGCTGGGGCACTCGGTCGAGCAGGTCGAGGTGCCGACGATCTCCGAAGAGATGGTGCCGCCGTTCGTCGCCTTGACGCAGGGCGGGCTGGCCGACTACGACGGCGTCGACTGGTCGCAGACCGAGCCGCATATCGCGCACCAGCGCGAGCTCGCCAGCCAGACCGGCGCCTACGACTACGTGCTCGCCGCGCGCACGCTGGAGCTGCTCAGCCGCCGCGAGAT
>DASXER010000078.1:0-24275 GCA_036490015.1 Solirubrobacteraceae bacterium
GCGCTCCTGACGCTCGTCCTCGCGGCGATCTTCGACCTGCTGTTCTTCTTCATCTCCGAGCTGCCGGCGACGGTGCCCGTCGCGCTGGCGCTGATCGTGATGGAGCTTTGTAGCCGGGTCAGTGCTGCTGGTCGCCGCCGCCGCCCGTCGATGCGGGCGGACGCGATTCCTCGGCAAGCGAGGTGATGGCCAGCGTGCCGCGGGCGGCGTCCTCGAGCACCTCGGTCGCCTCCTCGGCCGAACGGGCGTAGAGCTCGACCAGGAGGTGGACGACGATGCGGTCGTCGTCGTGCTTGTGGAAGCGGACGTGGGTGAAGAACTCGCGCGTCCCGTGGTCGCCGAAGGCGGCGTAGGAAAGGGCATCGCCGGCCTCGGGGCCCGAGCAGGTCTCGACGTCGTCGGCATCGACCGTGACCGTGCAGGAGGCGACCCAGGGGGTGCCGGCGATCATCCGTTCCCAGCGATCTTCGATTGGCTCGACGCGGCCGTTGTTGAAACCGAGGTGCGGCTGGTCGTGCATACAGTCGAGGCATTGCACGACGGCCTCCTGCAGCTCGTCGACGACTTCGGCGCGCTCGCCGCTGTCGGGGTCGATCTTGTGGATGCCCTCGTAGTGGACCTGGACCTCCAGGTCCTGCGACCAGCAGCGATAGCAGCGAAGCCAGCTGCGGGCGGATGTCTCAGCCATCGAGCCCTCCATTACAGGCCATTGTAGGCGCGCCCGTCGCCCGACTCGTGCATGAACGCCGGCTGGCGCGCTCGGGCCCTATCCGAAGGTGAACGCGTAACCGGTGATCCCCGGTGCGAAGCGCAAGCTCAAGTGGCGGCGTTCGTCGCCTTTCAGCGACACGAGCGAGTACAGCCGCTGGCGGCGCACGGTGACGACACCGTCGTGGACGTCGGCGCCGGCGTCGGCCGGTGCGATCGGCTTGCCGTCGAGCAGCACACGCACGGGCAGGGGGCGTTCGCCGGGCGAGCTGAGCACCAGGTAGACGTTCTTGGCCTTGAACTCGACGTCGATCGAGGCGTTTGAGAGCGCTTCGGCGGGCTGGTCGGCGATCTTCCAGGTGCCCGAGTAGGCGAACTCGTTGAGCGCCAGTTCGCCTGTGACCTGGCCGCCGTAGTCGTGGACGCCGTTTTTCGGCGGCTGCATCCAGCCTTCGGCGCGCAGCGTGCCGAGGTAGGTCTCGGGCGTCGCCTCTTCGGACGGTACGACCACGTCGCGTGGATCGCTGTGGCCGCCGACCTGTCGTCCCGACTCGGCGAGCAGTGCGCGGATCGCGGTTTCCGTCTTGTCGTAGTCGCCCTCGCCGAACGTCGCGTAGCGCACCTGGCCCTTGGCGTCGATCAGGTAGTCGGCTGGCCAATACTCGTTCCCGTACGCGTTCCACGTGCCCATTTCGTTGTCTTGGACGACGGGGTAGCGCAGGCCGAACTGGCCGATCGCGTCGCGCACGTTGGATGCGTCGCGCTCGAACGGGAACTCGGGCGTCTCGACGCCGACGATCGTCAGCCCGTCCTTGCGGTAGGCGGCGTCCCAGGCCTTCAGATATGGCAGCGTGCGGATGCAGTTGATGCACGTGTAGGTCCAGAAGTCGACCAGCACCACGTGCCCGCGCAGGCCGCTGAGCGACAGCGACTGGCCGCTGGGCGTGTTGAACCAGTCCTCGGTGTCGGTGAATTCGGGGGCCGGGCCGAGCTTCGGCAGCTTGGCGGCGTCGGCCAGCAGCGTCGCCTGCGAGGCGTTGGCCGGCTCGGCGTGGACGTCGTTCGCCGAGCCCGAGCAGTTCGACGCGCCGTTGGCGGGGGCGAACTTGGCCTTGTGCCCGGTGATTTCGTGCAGGCGCCCGGTGACTTCGCTCGAGCACTCGAGCGAGGCCGTCAGGTTGACGTTGGGGATCTTTTCGGCGACGAACTGGTCGAAGCTCACGTCGAGGTTCGTGATGATCGCGACGGCCGTGACGATCATGATCACCCCCAGCACCCGCTGCAGGACCGGCCCCCGCCCGGCCCCGCGCACGCGGTCGAACAGGCGCCGGCCGCCGAGCGTCAGCGCGAGCAGCACGACCGCCGAGCCGAGCGCGTAGGCGATCGCCAAGAGGACGGTGCGTCCCGAGGCGGCGCTGACCGAGATCACAGCCGCGAGGATCGGGCTCGCGCATGGCGTGTAGACGAAGCCGAGCGCGCCCCCGACCAGTAGACCTGAGGCGAAGCCATCGCCGCGGTCGCGCGGTCCGAAGCGCGCGAGCCGTGACAGGCGCGCCTCGAAGCGGTCGGCCGCGCCGGGGATGAACAGCACCAGCCCGAAGAGGAGCAGCACGGCGATCGCGAGGTCGCGCAGCGGGTCGCTGCCCAGCCCGACGCCGTCGACCACGTTTGCGACGCCGACGATCGTGACCGTGAACGTCACCGACAGCCCGAGCACGATGCCCAGCGGCCGACGCCGTCCACCGACGCCGCCAGCCGACAGCAGGGCGGGCAGGACCGGCAGCACACATGGCGACAGTGCGGTGCCGGCTCCGGCGAGGATCGCGAAGCAGACGAGGATCAGCATCGGTTACAAGCCTATGGTCCGCTGGGGGACCGATGCGTTACATCACGCGGATGAGCCGGTGGTATACGTTCGTTCGCAGGAGGTCAAATCGAGGGGAGGCGGGAGATGACCAGGGTGACGGTTGTGCTGCTGGTGGTGATGGCGCTGTGCGCGTCGTCAGCGGCGAACGCGTCGGCGGAAGCCCCGGAGTTCGGGCGTTGCGTGAAGATGACGGGCGGGTCGTATGGGAACTCCCACTGCACCGCGTCGGCCAGCGGCGGCAAGACTTACGAATGGGAGCCGGGACCCGGCGCTCACGCCGGCTTCACGCTGCACGCGCGTGACTTGGAGCTTACGTTGCGAAGCAACGAGCGGCAGTTTTGCAACCCCGTCGACGCCACGGGTGAGATCACCGGCCCGAAAACGGTGGGGGACGTCGTGTTCACGATGCGATGTGAGGAAGCCAGCGACGAATGCGAAGAGGTCGTCACGGCTCCGATGCGCGGCGAACTCGGGGTGTACGCCGTGGGCGCCACACCTGCGCAGAACCGCATTGGCCTGAAGCTCGAAGCCGAAACGGGAGCAGGGTGGGCCGAATTCGACTGCCGCTTCGCATTCCCGCCGAACCCGTTCGTCTGGACCGGCGGCTTCGTGATCGGTCAGCTCAAGACCAACAGGATGGCCACGTCGCAGGCATTCACGTTCAAGGCCAAGCACATACGCAACAAGGGCGCCGTCGAACAGCAGCCGATGAACTTCGTCGGTGGTGAACCCGATCAGCCCGAAGGCACGAACGCGAACGCCAGGTTCGGCGGCGAAAAAGTGCAGGAAAAGCTCGGCTGGACGATGAGGTCCAAGCTCTTCACCGAAGAAGCGATCGAGGAGAGCTCGGTGCTCTAGGTCGAGGCGGGAATGCCGGCCTTCAACGTGGCGTCGAAGTCCGTCTTCGGGATCGGCCCGAGGCAGGGCGAACTCGCCCCGGCGGCGCGGTAGCGCTCCAGGCCGGCCTGCACGCCCACGGCATCGCCGACCGCCGTCAGCTCTTCGAGGAAGCCGTCGGAGATCGCGGCCTGCATCGCGGGCAGGTCGCCGGCGGCGGCGTCGTAGGCCTCGATGTCGGTGCCGAAGCCGGTGCGCTCGATCATCGCGCGGTAGAAGGGCAGGCCGAAGTAGGGGATCAGGTCGCCGCGCAGCGCCGCGAAGGCATCGGCGCTGTCGGCGACGGCACCCGGCACGGCGGCGACGATGTCGAATCCGTCCATGCCGAGCCCGGCGCGCTCGCGACCCGCCCGCACCTCCGGCACGACGACCTGCTCGATGTAGCTCGGGTTGCACAGCCAGAGGATCACGCCGTCGGCGATTTCGCCGGCCAGGCGCAGCATCCGCGGCGACAGCGCGGCGATGTAGATCGGCAGCGCCGGGCGCGGCTCGATGCCCATCAGGTGGAAGCTCGTCTGCCACTTCTCGCCTCGTGGCGGGTCCTCGCCGCGTAGGATCGCGCGCACGATCGCCAGGTACTCGCTCATCTCCGAAGCCGGCTTGTCGATCGTCTGCCCGTGCCAGGCCTCGACCACCGGGCGATGCGAGACGCCGAGCCCGAGCGTCATGCGCCCGTCGGACAGCTCGTCGATCGTGGCCGCGGTCTGCGCCATCGTCGCCGGCGTGCGCGTGTAGATCGGAACCACGCCCGTGCCGACGCGGATGCGGCTCGTGGCCTGGGCGTAGGTCGTCAGCACGGTCAGCGACTCGCGCCCGGCGACGTGAGTGAGGTAGACCGACTCATAGCCGAGCGACTCGGCGAGCTCGACGCGCTCGATCGCCTGCGCCAGCGAGCGGCCGGTGGAAACAAAGCAGCCGGTGGCCATCGCGGCAGCATATGAGCTGAGGCCGGGCCGCGAAGCCCGGTGGCTTCAGCGCTTGAGGATCACGAAGACGGCGCTTGCGGCGAACGCCATCTGGCCGAACGCAAGCGCCGTGCCGAGGTTGACGGCGCCGAGCGCGCCCGCGATCGCGCTCACGAGCACGAAAGCGCCGAACATGATCAACAGGTCGCGTCCCATGCTCAGGCGAGCCCCGCCTCTAGGCGCGCGACGAGGTCCGGCGTCTGCAGCCCGGGGTCCTGCTCGGCGAGCAGGCGCACGGCCGCGCCGCGACCGCCGAGCGCGCGCAACCCGTGCTCGCCGTGTTCGAGCGCGAACTCGGTCAGGGCGCCCGCGCGCCGTGCCGCCAGGCGCCTGGCGGGGATGTCGGTGCCCGCGCGGTGCTCCTCCAGCGCCGCGGCGAGCTCGTCGATCCCGGTGGGAGGGGGGAGCGAGGACACCGCCACGACCTTGGTCGCACGCGAGCCGAGCGAGCGCAGCGCGGCGCTCAGATCGCGCCGCGTGCGCAGGGCGATGTCGCCCAGGTCGGCCTTGGTCACGACGAGCACATCTGGAGTCTCCATGATCCCGGCCTTGAGGAACTGCAGTACGTCGCCGCTACCCGGCTGCACGACGACCGCGACCGTGTCGGCGACGTCGGCGACCTCTGTCTCGGCCTGACCGACGCCGACGGTCTCGATCACGACCACGTCGAAGGCGGCGCCCAGTGCGCTCGCGGCGGCGCGCGTCGGCCACGCCAGACCACCCAGTCGAACGCCCGCGGCCGTCGAGCGGATCAGCACGCCGCGATCGGACGGGTCGAAGTCGATCCGCGCGCGGTCGCCGAGCAGCGAGCCGCCGGAGCGGCGCGAGCTGGGGTCGATGGCGAGCATCGCGACGCTCCGTCCGGCGGCGCGCCAGTGCGCCAGCAGGGCGGAGAGCATCGTCGACTTGCCTACGCCAGGCGGGCCTGTCACGCCGACGATGTGCGCCGGGGCCTCACCGCCGAGGGCGGCGGGCGAGACCTCGCGCAGCAGCGCGGCCGACTGCTCGCGGTCGGCCGCCGTGGAGCTCTCGAGCAGGTTCAGGGCGGCCGGTGCCGCGCCGAGGTCGCGTTCGCGCAGCCGCGCGCCGAGCGCCGCCCCGTCGTCGCTCACGCCGCGCCGTTGGCGGCGGAGCCATTGGTGGCACCGCTCCCCACTAGCTGCACGATGTCGCGCATGATGCGCGTGATGTCGAAGTCCTTTGGCGTGTAGACGGCGGCCACGCCCGCGTTCTTCAGCGTGGCGACGTCCTGCTCGGGGATGATGCCGCCGACGATCACCGGCGCCGCGACGCCGGCCTCCCTCAAAGCTCCGATGACGGCCGGGATCAGCTCTCGATGGGAGCCCGAGAGGATCGACAGGCCGATCACGTGCACGCCCTCCTGCAGCGCCGAGGCGGCGATCTGCGACGGCGTCAGGCGGATGCCTTCGTAGACCACGTCCATGCCGGAGTCGCGGGCGCGTACGGCGATCTGCTCGGCGCCGTTCGAGTGCCCGTCTAGGCCCGGCTTGCCGACCAGGATCTTGGGGCGACGGCCGAGCTTCTCCTGCAGCCGCGAGACCGACTCGCGCAGCTCGCTGAGGTCGCTGTCCGCGACGGCTGTCGCGGAGGCCTCGCCGACGCCGGTCGGCGCGCGATAGGAGCCGAACACGTTGCGCAGCGTGCGCGACCACTCGCCCGTGGTGGCGCCGGCGCGTGCGGCCGCGATCGTGGCGATCATCAGGTTCTCGCCGCCCCGCTCGTCGTCCGCGACACGGGCGAGCTCCGCCAGCGCGCTGTCGACCGCCTGTTGGTTGCGCTCCGCGCGCCAGCGCTCGATGGCTCCGATCTGCTGGGCTTCGACGGCCGGGTCCACGACCAGGATGCCGCCCTCGGCGTCGGCTGTGAGCGGCGAGACCTCGGACTCGGCGAAGCGGTTCTGTCCGACCACGATCTGCTCGCCCGACTCGATCCGCGCGATCCGCGCGCGGTGGGAGTCGACCAGCGCGGCCTTCATGTACGGCACCGCCTCGACGGCGCCGCCGTGCTCGGCGACCACCGCCATCTCGGCGCGTGCGCCGTCGAGCAGCTCGTCGACCAGGCCTTCCATGACCTTCGAGCCCTCGAAGATGTCGGGATACTCGAGGATGTCGGTCTCATAAGCCAGCACTTGCTGAATGCGCAGCGACCATTGCTGATCCCAGGGGCGGGGCAGGCCGAGCGCCTCGTTCCACGCCGGCAGCTGGATCGCGCGCGCCCGCGCGTCGCGACCGAGCGTGACGGCGAGTGCCTCCAGGACGATGCGCTGCACGTTGTTCTCCGGCTGTGCCTCGGTCAGGCCGAGCGAGTTGACCTGCACGCCGTAACGGAAGCGCAGGTGGCGCTCCTGCTCGACGCCGTAGCGCTCGCGCCCGAGCTCCTCCCACAGGATCGACATCGCGCGCAGCTTGGCGTGCTCCTCCACGAAGCGCACGCCGGCGTTGACGAAGAACGAGATGCGCCCGAAGACCTGTTCCATGCGCTCCGCCGGCACGCGCTCGCGGGCGGCGTCGAGCACCGCGATCGCGTTTGACATCGCGTAGGCGATCTCCTGCACGGGCGTCGCGCCGGCCTCCTGCAGGTGGTAGGAGCAGATGTTGATCGGGTTCCACTTCGGCACGTGCTCGACCGTGTAGGCGATCATGTCGGCGATCAGGCGCATCGAGGGCGCTGGCGGGAAGGCGTAGGTGCCGCGCGCGAGGAACTCCTTGATGATGTCGTTCTGGGTCGTGCCCTGGAGCCGCTGCTCCTCGACGCCGCCCTCCTCGGCCGCGACGATGTAGAGCGCCAACAGCCAGGCGGCGGTGGCGTTGATCGTCATCGACGTGTTCATCTCGTCCAGCGGGATGCCGTCCATCAGGGTCGCCATGTCACCGCGGTGGGAGACGGGCACGCCGACCTTGCCGACCTCTCCCCGCGCCAGCTCGTCATCGGGGTCATAGCCCGTCTGGGTGGGCAGGTCGAAGGCCACCGACAGGCCGGTTTGGCCCTTCTGCAGGTTGCGCCGGTACAGCTCGTTCGAGGCCTTCGCGGTCGAGTGCCCCGCGTAGGTGCGCATCATCCAGGGCCGGTCTCGCTCTCCCAGGCGCACGGGCTGCTCGCTGCTCATGCACTGCATTGTACGGTCGCGCGACGGTCTCTATCCTGCCGGGTCAGATGCAGGAGACAGTCGAGCTTCCGCGCACCGGAGGGCCAGGGACAGGCCTCGGAGGCGATTGGCGCGTGATCGTGCGCAACGACGATCACAACACTTTCGAGCACGTGGCCCGCACGCTGGCGCGCTACATCCCAAGCGTGAGCGTCGAGCGTGGCATGGAGATCGCGGGCGTGATCCACAACACGGGCCAGGCGATCGTCTTCAGCGGCCACCAGGAGCCGGCCGAGCTGTACTGGGAGCAGCTGAAGGGCGCGGGTCTGACGATGGCGCCGCTGGAGAAGGGCTGAGCACGCCGCGCGCGGTATTGCTCTACGACCGCGACTGCGGCTTCTGCCGGGCGTCGCTACGCCGCGTGCTGGCGTGGGACCGTCGCGACCGTCTGCGGCCGGTGGCGTTGCAGGACGAAGAGGCAGAGCGTCTGCTGGGGGAGATGAGCCAGGAGCGGCGGATGGCGTCCTGGCATCTCGTGACCGAGGACGGCCAACGCTACTCGGCCGGTCGTGCGGCGGCGCCGCTGCTCAGGCTGCTGCCGGGCGGCGGTCCGCTGGCGAGACTGGCGGACGCGTTTCCGTCGGCCACGGACGCAGGCTATGAGTTCGTCGCTGGTCACCGCGGCGCGCTCAGCCGCCTGACGAAGCTGCTGCGGCGCTAGCAGGATCGTCACCCCGGCAGGAGGCCTCCGCAGCACTACGCGTTGCAGCGACGCGCGAAGCGATTAAAAGTCGTTAGGCGCTCTCGCCGGCAGCGTGGACGCCGTTGCCGCCGTGCCCGTTGCTCGCCGCGGGTGCGTGTGCGATCGAGCCGGCGGCCGTCCGATCCCACCACCCGTAGAGCACCGGAACTTGGTACCAGCTCGAGTGCTTGGCGCGGAAGTAGACCATCTCCGGTCCCTCCCAATAGCGTTCCCAGTCGGTTTTCGACTCGAAGTCACAGAACTGCTGGAACTTGTATTTGTCATCGCGTGCGCGCATGACCGAGTAGGACGTCGCGCCGTAGCGCAGCGAGATCGCCGCAGCCTCGTTCAGCGCCAGCTCGAGGTCGTCGCCGCGAAATCCCGTCGCGTACCACGGGATCATCACCGTGCCAGCCATCAGGCACCCACCTCCGCGCGGATCGCGCCCGGACCGTCGGCCGTCTTGCCCTGGCCCTCGGCGTCGGCCCCGACGAGGATCGAGATCTTCCCCAGGTGCTTGTTTTCGAGCATCAGCTGGTGCGCTTCCGCGACCCCCTCGAAGCCGAGCGTGCGCCACAGCACCGGCCGGATCTTGCCGCTCTCGATCAGCTCGTTGGCCTTCATGCACTCGTACGCGTTGGCGAAGTGCGAGCCGAGGATCTCCTTCTGGCGCATCCACAGGATCGCCACGTTGAAGTCGACGTCGATCCCGGTCGTCCCGGCGCAGATGACGATTTTGCCGAACGTCTTGGCGGTGAACACGGACACCGGCAGCGTCGCTTTGCCAACGTGCTCGAAGACGATGTCGGGGGCGTCGCCGAGGATCTCTTTGACGCGCTTGGCGAAGCCAAGCGCGACCTTCGAGCGCGCCTTCTCCTCGTCAGCGGTCTCGCCGCCCTTGCGCATCATGCCCGCGAACTCGCCCCGGTCGATGTAGTCGACAGCGCCGAGGCGCTTGACCAGCTCGCCCTTCTCGGCGGAGGAGACGACGCCGACGCAGTTGGCGCCGGCGGCGGCGCAGATCTGCGTGGCGAACACGCCGAGACCACCGGCGGCGCCCCAGATCAGCACGTTCGCGCCCGGCTGCAGCTGGCAGCGGGTGATCAGCATCCGCCAAGCGGTGAAGTACACGAGCCCGTAGGAGGCGGCCTCCTCCCAGGTCAGCGCCTGCGGCTTGGGCAGCAGCTGCTGAGCCTGGACCTTGGTGAACTGGGCGAAGCTGCCCCAGGTCGTCTCGTAGCCCCAGATCTTCTGCGAGGGGGCGGCCATCGGGTCGAGGCCGTGCACCTCCGGGTCCTCGTAAGAGGCCTGGTTGCAGTGCACGACGACCTCGTCGCCCGGCTTCCAGCGCGTCACGCCGGGGCCGACCTTCCAGACCACGCCGGAGGCGTCCGAGCCGCCGATGTGGTGGCCGTACTCGGGGTGGTCGCCGTACTTCATCACCGACACGGGCTTGCCGAGCGCGGCCCACACGTTGTTGTAGTTCACGCCGGCGGCCATCACCCTGACGATCACCTCGAAAGCTCCAGGCTCCGGGACGTTGATCTCCTCGATCTGGAAGGCGTCCTTCGGTTCGCCGTAGCGCTCCTCGCGGATGACCCAGGCGGCCATCGTCGCCGGCAGCTCGCCGGGCTCGACATCTATCGCGGACACTTGTTGAAGATCGATCGCCACTGTGGTCTTGACCTCGTCTGTCGTCGTTGGCTGGCGTGAGGAATCCTACCCGGGTGCGGACGGCGGCTCAGCGACGCTCGCGCCGCCACACCAGCCGCAGGCCCGACCAGTCCTCGTCGAGCGCCGCCACCTTCACGTCCACGAGCCCCAGCGGCAGGGCGACATCGCGTATGTCCTGCTCTGAGATGTCGGAGACGTGCCCGCCCGCGCGGCGCGGCCAAGCGACCCACAACGCGCCGTCGGGGTGGATGCGCTCGCCGAGATCTCCGATCGCCGACCGCAGCGTGACGAGGCGCTTGAAGAAGGCCAGGCCGACATCGCCCTGCACGCGCGCCTCGAAGGTCGCGGTGCGGGCACGGCGCGACTTGCTCTCCGGTGGAAGCTCGGGCACGCTCCAGCCGGCGGGCGCGCCAATCAGCGTCAGCCGCGAGCCGGCTTTGAGGCCGAGCTTCTTGTGCAGCGGCGTGCCGGAGTAACCGGAGGGGCTCACTCGTCGTCGCCCCGTGGTCCCTCGCCGTAACGTGCGAGCGGGCTTAGGCGTGGACGGTCTCGGCCAGCGCGGGAGCAGCCATCGGCTCCTCGGCGGCGGCCACACCGGTGGCCTTCGCCGGCAGGCGGCCGATCAGCGCCCAGGCGGCCAACGCGCCGGCCAGCGCGATGGCTGAACCGAGTCGCAGGCCGTTCTGCAGCGCGTACACGAACGCCTCGTGCCCGGCCCGCACGACCTGCGTCGGCACGCCGCTGTGGAGGGTCGCGCCGGAGCCGAGGCTCTCGGTCAGCCGTTCGCGCGCGGAGGCGGGAAGTTGCGGCAGCAGCGCGTCGACCTTCGAGCGCCCGAGCGTGGCGACCAAAGCGCCGAGCACGGCGACCCCGAAGGTGCCGCCGACCATGCGGTTCATCGACAGGATGCCCGAGGCCACGCCGGCCTTGGCCGGGTCGACCGCGTTCATCGCGGCCGTGCTCATCGGTGACATCACGAACGCCATCCCGATGCCCATCAGCATGAAGCCAGGGAGCAGCGAGGCATAGGAGGAGTCGACGCCCAAATGAGATTGCCAGAACAGCGCGCCCGCCACTGCGGTCAGCCCGAAGGTGATCAGCGGTCGCGGGCCGACCCGGTCGGCGAGGCGCCCGGCGAACGGTGCGAGGAAGACGATCATCAGCGTCGAGGGCAGGAAGCGCACGCCGGCTTCCAGCGGGCTGTAGCCGAGGATGTTCTGCATGTAGAGGGCGAGGAAGAAGAACATCGCCATCATCGCGAAGCTGACGACGAAGGCCACGATGTTGGCGCCCAGGAAGCTCTTCGACGAGAAGAAGCTGAAGTCGACCATAGGCACGCGGCGGCGGCGCTCGACGACCGCGAACGATGCGAGGCCGGTGAGCGCGACGGCGTAGAGGGCGATCTCGGTGCCCGAGCCCCAATGCCATTCGTTGCCCTGCACGAGCGCCAGCACGAGCGCGGCCAGGCCGATCGTGAGCGAGGCTACGCCGGGCACGTCGACGGTGCGCTCGACCGACTCGTCGCGCGACTCCTTGACCGCGAACAGGGCCACGACGACGGCGCCGACGGCGACCGGCAGGTTGAGGAAAAAGATCGACTGCCAGCTGACGTTTTCGACCAGGAAGCCGCCGAACACGGGACCAATCGCGAGCGCCAGCGCGGACACGCCGGCCCAGGTGCCGATCGCGCGGCCGCGCTCCTCGGGCGGGAAGGCGTTCGTGATGATCGACAGCGTCGCGGGCATCATCAGCGCCGATCCGGAGCCCTGGATCGCGCGCCACACGACCAGCCAGGTGTCGCTGGGGGAGAAGCCGATCGCGCCGCTGGAGACGGCGAAGATGACGACGCCGGCGAGGAACATGCGCCGGCGGCCGAACAGGTCGCCGAGGCGACCGCCGGTCACGAGCAGCACGGCGAAGGACAGCGTGTAGGCGCTGACCGTCCACTCCAGCGAGGCGGTCGACGCGTCGAGGCTGCGCTGGATGCTCGGTAGCGCGACGTTCACGACCGTGTTGTCGAGCATGATCATGAACAGCGCGAAGCACATCGCTCCGAGCGCCCACCAACGGCGGTTGTCCTGGTTCATCTGCATGTTCCTGATGCGCTCCGTCATGCTCGTGCTCCCTTCGCGGCTGGGATGGGTCGGTAGGCGGCGATGTCCTCGCGTCGCTCGAGGATCAGCCTGAGCGCGCCCTGCAGGGCGGCGGCCTCCTCCTCGCCGAGCGAGCCGATCAGCTCGCTGAGCGTCGACAGGCGGGACTCGTTGAGCAAGCGCGGCACGCTCAGGCCGGCGTCGGTGAGGCGCACGCGCTTCATGCGCCGGTCGGCCGGGTCCTCTTCGCGCAGGACCAGATCGCGCTCGTAGAGGCCGTCCACGGCGCGGCTCATGGCAGCCAACGAGACGCCGAGGTCATCGGCGAGCGCCTTCACCGACCGTTCATGCGGGTCATGCTCCAGCGCGCACAGCACCTTGATCTGCGTGAAGGACAGGTCCAGGTCCGCGATCGCGGCGAAGGTGCCGACGTTGGCGCGTCGCATGAGAAAGCTCGCGAGAGCGTAGAAGTCGCCGGCGAGATCCTCTTGGGATGTGAGCACGATAGTTGCTTGCCTTCATGCAACTATATGAAGCACGCAATGGTTGCATCTGTGCGATGGGTCACAGAGATGCGTACGCTTCAGGCCGGATGCCCGATGCCTTGAAGAGAGTCGCCAGCGCGAGGTCCGGTGCCGAGGCGGAGCTGATCTGCAGCCGCCTGCTGGACGAGGGCGGCATCCATGCGATCGCCCAGCGCAACATCGGCGGCCCCGAATGGGGCGGCTCGGGCGGCCAGACCGTGTTCGTGGACGAGCAGGACTTCGAGCGGGCGCGGGAGATCCTGGACGCTCAGCCCGTCAGCGACGACGAGCTGACCCGTCTGAGCGAAGAGGCCGGTCGGGAAGCCGCCGAGCGCGGCGATCTTCCCTGAGGGGGCCGGATGCCCCCGGCCGACGGGGATTTATGCGAACGGCAGCTCGACGACCTCGGCGGTGAGGTTCGCGGCGCCGACGGCGATTGTCGTGCCCGGCTCGGCCTCTCGGCGTACAAGCGCGAGACCGATCGGCCCAAGCGTGGGGGAGACGGTGGCGCTCGTCAAGCGTCCGACGGCCTTCTCGCCGAGGAACAACTCCTGCTGCGCCGCCGCGACTGGCTCCGACAGGCGCAGCCCGCGCAGGTGGCGGTTGGGCTTGCCCTTGTAGAACAGTCTCGCGACCGTCTCCTGGCCCACATAGCAACCCTTTGTGAAGCTGACCGCGCGCTCGTTGAGGCCAGCCTCCTGGGGGATCACGCTGTCGTCGAGGTCGACGCCGTAGCGCGGACGGCCGCGTTCGATCCGCAGGCACTCGGCGGCCTCCTCGCCCACGGGCTGCGCTCCACGTTCGCGCAGCGCAGCGGTCAGGGCCTCGGTGTCGGCCGCCTCGCAGAGCAGATCGAGGCCGACGTCAGTGCGGATCGCGCGGGCGATGGTGCCGTCGATCTCCAGTGCCCGGTGGGTGTGCTCGTCCGCGTCTGAAAGCTCGTCGGCTTTGGCGATCGCGAAGGCCCGTGGGCCGATCAACGAAATCAGGCCGCGCTCGACCGTGCGCTTGTGCAGCTCGACCGCGTAGCCGATCTTGAAGCGGCGGATCATGTCGAACAGGTCCTGTAGCGCCGCTCGCTCGGTATCGAGCAGCAGCTCGTCGCCTGTGGCGAGCACGCGCAGGTCGCCGAGCATCTTGCCCTTGTGCGTGAGGAAGGCCGCGTAGCGTCCTTCGCCGTCGGCGAGGCCGTCGAGCTCGTTCGTCACCTGCCCGTTGAGGAACTCCACGGCACCGGCGCCGCTCAGCGCCAGCTTGCCGCGCTCAGAGCGGTCGAGCAGCCCGCAGGCCTGTAGCAACACACGATGCTCGGCGTCGATCGTCTCTGTGCCCGCCATCGGTTCGAGAATAGCCGCGCTAGTCTTCGCCCCATGGCCCTCGCCGACACCTTCCAGCGGATCGTCGACTCGCTACCCGAGGACTGGACCGACCTGGAGATCGACCTGCGCATCGCCGACGAGTCCCGCTACGTCGAGGCGTCGCTGTACCTGGCGACCTGCAACGCCCGTCCTTACTCCCACCACGATTGGCACTGGCGTCTTCTGATCGCCCATCACTTTGGTCACGCCGCCGCCGCCGAGACCGTCCACGGCGCGCTCGCGCTGCTCGACGAAGTCGGCCTGGAGGGGGAGATGGCGGTGCGCGAGACGCGCAGCGGACGCGTCGAGGTGACGCAGATGTGGGGCCGGCCGCAGTCGGCTCGCGAGGAGTTCCGCCGCCTACGCGCGCAGTAGCGCCGATGGCTCGCGTGCTCGTGTTGACGGGCGACCTGCTGTTCGGATCGCAGCTCCAGGGTTCGCTGACGGCTGCCGGCCACGCGGTCGAGCTGAAGGCGGAGGGGGACGCCGTGCGCGACGGGCTGCCCGCCGATGCGCTGCTGGTCGATCTCACCGACGCGGCGATCGAGCGTTGCGAGCTATTCGAGGCGCTCGCCCGTGAGGGCGCCCTGGGTACGACGCGCACGCTCGCCTACTACTCCCACGTCGAGGCCGACGTGCGCGAACGTGCCGACGGAGCCGGCTTCCGCCTGATCGTGCCGCGCTCGCGCATGGCGCGCGAAGCGCCCGCGGTGCTGGCTTCGCTGCTCGACGGCTCCCGGTAGAGGCCGTCCCCAGCCTCGCTATCCTTACTTCGTAATAAAAGTAAGGAGCAGCGATGGATGTCTCGGCACGATTGACATCGAAGGGCCAGGTCACGATCCCCAAGGCAGTGCGCGATGCCCTCCAGCTGCACGAGGGCGACCAGCTCGTGTTTCGCGTTGAGCGCGGCAGGGCGACCCTCGCCAAGACCCCGGACTTCATCGATATGGCAGGCAGCGTCGCGCTGCCCGAAGGCAGGCGCGGAACATCCTGGGACGAGGTGCTGGGCCAGACACGCCAGGTGCGCGTAGGGAAGCGTCGCTGAGCGCCTTCCTCGACACGAACGTTCTCATCCGCCATCTCACGGGCGACCCGCCCGAGATGGCCAAGCGCGCCACGGCGACGCTTGCCGGCGGCGGGGGCAGGCTGTTGCTCGCCGACCTGATCCTTGCCGAGTGTGTCTACGTGCTCGAGTTCTACTACGAGCTGGATCGCTCCCGGGTCGCCGGGCTGATGCGGGCCGCGATCGCGCTGCCGACGATCACGGTCGTCGACGAGCGGCTGCTGTTGCGCTCGCTGGAGCTGTACGAGGCCGACCGGCTCGACTTCGCCGAGGCATACCTCGTCGCGAGCGCTGAGGCCACCGGCGTCAAGGCTGTGGTCTCCTTCGACCGTGCGATCGACAGGGTCGCGACCGTCGAGCGCATCGAGCCCTAGCCTGGTCGCCCTGCCTGCCGCTCTCTATGCGGTCGCGGCGGCCGCCTCCTGCGCGCGGCGTATCAGCGGGTGGTCCGGCACGGCTCCCGGCCCAGGTCGCGCGATCGCGTCGCGTGCTTTCAAGCGCGCGCCACACCTGCTGCAGATGCGGTGCTCGTCGATCGTGCCGCCGCAGTCGCGGTGCTCGATCACGACGGCGGGCCCGCCGGAGGGCGTGGCATAGCGGTCGCCCCACTGCATCAGCGCGACGACCGTGGGCCACAGGTCGAGGCCCTTCTCGGTGAGCAGGTATTCGTGGCGCGGCGGGCGCTCTTGGTAGGGCTGCTTTTCCAGCACGCCCTGCTCGATCAGCCGCGTCAGGCGCGCCTGCAGCACGTTGCGGGCGATGCCGAGATGGCCCAGCAGCTCGTCGAAGCGCCGCAGCCCGAGCAGCACGTCGCGCACGATCAGCAGCGACCAGCGCTCGCCGACCACCTCGAGCGCGCCGGCGATGCTGCAGGCCTTGTTCTCATAGTCGTTGCGGAGCATGTGAAGCAGCATAGCGGCAACGAGTTGCATGATGCAACCGAACCTGTGCTAGGGTCCGTTTCATGATGCAACGCAAGTGGCTCGTCTCAATCATCGTCGTGGCCGGGGTCTTCATGTCGAGCCTCGACCTGTTCATCGTCAACATTGCCTTCCCGACCATCTCGCGTCACTTCGGCGGCGCCTCGCTCGGCTCGCTGTCGTGGGTGCTGAGCGGCTACGCGATCGTGTTCGCCGCCCTGCTCGTGCCCGCCGGACGTTGGGCGGACGCGTTCGGGCGCAAGCGCGCCTTCCTGCTCGGGCTGGCGATCTTCATCGTTTCCAGCGCCGCCTGTGCGCTGGCGCCGTCCGTCGGCGTGCTCGTCGGCGCCCGTATCGTGCAGGCAGCGGGCGGGGCTCTGATGCTGCCGACCTCGCTGGGCCTGATGCTCCCCGAGTTCGAGGCGCACGAGCGCCACGTCGCGATCGGCCTGTGGGCGGCCACCGGTGGCATCGCGGCAGCCGCAGGGCCGCCGCTCGGCGGGCTGCTCGTGCAGGCCGACTGGCGTCTGGTCTTCCTGGTCAACGTCCCGATCGGCCTGGCTGCTTTGGTGGCCGGTGTCAGGACGCTGCACGAGCGGCGCGAGCAGGGCTCCGGACGTCCGGACATGCTCGGCGCCGCCACGCTGATTCTCGCCGTCGGCGCGCTCGTGGTCGCGATCGTCAAGGGCCAGGAATGGGGCTGGGCCTCGCCGGGGATCGTCGCGCTGCTGGCCGTGAGCGTGATCCTGCTGCCGGCGATCTGGTGGCGCTCGGAACGCCACCACACCCCGATCGTCGATCCGGCGATGCTGCGCGTGCGCAGCTTCGGGCTGGCAGTCGGAGCGTCGGTGCTGTTCTTCGCCGGCTTTGGCGCGATGCTGCTGACCGGCGTGCTGTTCCTGACCACGATCTGGCACGAGAGCGTGTTGACAGCCGGGCTGATGCTGTTCCCCGGCCCCGCGATGGCGACGATCTTCAGCATCCCCTCGGCACGCCTCGGCGCCCGCGTCGGCTACCGGCTGCCGGGCGTGATCGGCGCGCTGCTGTTCGCCGCCGGATCGGTCTTCTTCATCACGCAGATCGGCGCGACGCCGCACTACGCCTCCGAGTATCTGCCCGGCATGGCAATCACCGGCGCCGGCGTCGGTCTCGTGATCCCGACGCTGACGGGGGCCGGCGCGTCCTCGCTCGCGGCCGAGCGCTTCGCGACCGGCGCGGCGGTGCTGACGATGGGGCGTCAGATCGGCTCGGCGCTCGGCGTCGCGCTGCTGGTCGCGGTGCTCGGCAACTCGGCCACCAGCGTGTCGGAGTTCCGCTCGGCCTGGCTGTTGACGATCCTCGGCGGGCTGGCCGCCGGTGTCGCGTTGGCGGCGCTTGGGCCGCGCTCGCAGCCAGCCGCTCAGCCGGTCGCGATGCCCGTCTCTTCATCAGAGGGTCCCGAGACGCTGGCGGAGGCGGCATGAGCGCGGTCGAGGACCTGCGCGAGCGGACCTTCACCTGGGACGATCCGACTGCCGGGGCGAGCGTGGCCAGGGAGATGTCGGGGCTCGATTACATGCGCGCCATAGCGGAGGGCAGGGTGCCGCAGCTGCTGATCGCGCACGGCAGCACCGGCTGCGTGATCCTGCGTTGAGGCGCGGTCAGGGCGATGCCAGGAACGAGGCGAGCGCGTCGGCCAGCTTGGCCGTGTCGCGCAGAACATTGCGGTCCCGCAGGCAGGGCAGCGCGTAGGAGTCCGAGACCTGCGGTTCGATCGGGTGCTTGATCAACAGCCCATAGGCCGCCGGGCTGCGTCTCACCTCCGCCACTTCCAAGGCCGCGAGCAGCTTGCGAGTCGTTGCCGACCAGCGTCACCTCGTTGAGGTCGAGCGCGTCGGCGATCGGCGCGCCGCAGCCGCTCGGGCTGAGGTCGGCGTCATCCGCCATCGCCTGGGTGTGTGAGCCAAGCGGTAGGTCGAGCGCGACGCAGCTGAAGCGGTCGGCCAGGCGCGCGACGATGTCACGCCACAGGTTCGCGTTCGCCAGCCAGCCGTGGCAGAACACGAGCGACGGGCCGCTGCCGCGCTCGAAGTAGCGCAGCGGACCCTGCGGCAACGAAAGCTCGCCGGGCTCGCCAAGCAACTCGGAGCGCCAGGTGTGATCGCTCATCGCACGGACTCCATCGCCGGCTCGCCGACCTGCGCCGCAAACTCGACCAGCAGCTCCGCGAAGCGCTGCGGCTCGGTCGTGAAGGGCACGTGGCCGCTGTCGAATACCTCCAGCCGCGCGTCCGGGATCTGCTCCGCGACGCGCCTGCCGACGCGCAGGGGGATGACCGGGTCCTTGCGCCCCCATACGACGAGCGTCGGGGCCGTGATGCTGGCGGCATCGGCGCGCAGATCATGCTCGGGCGAGGCAAAGCTGCCCCACAGCTCTGAGATCGAGCGCAGGCCCGGGTTCGCGCGGGTCGTGGCGATCGCGGCCTCGCGCGCGCGCCGGTCGGCGTCCGTGCGGGCGCGCATGTAGCGCGCGCTGAACGTGGGGTAGATGGTGCGTAGGAATCGCGGGCGAGACATCAATGAGCAGAACAGGCGCACCTGCGGGCTGAGCGGAAGGAAGCCACCGCCGTCCACGAACACGAGCCCGTCGACCAGCTCGGGCCTGCGCACGGCCATGCGCGCCGCCGCGAAGCCGCCGATCGAGTTGCCGAGCACGATCGCGCCCTCGCCGGCGATGTGAGCGACGAACTCCTCGGCCGCGTCGGCCATGCGCACCGCCGTGGCCGGCCCGCTCGCCGGTGCCGACTCGCCGTGGCTCGGCCAGTCCATAGCGATCGTGCGCAGGCGGCCGTCGAGGTGGTGGCGCAGCTCGTCGAAGTCGTGGCGGTCGTGGGCTCCGCTGGGGAGCAGCACGAGCGTCGGGCCGGAGCCCTGGATGTCGTAGGCGACGTCGCCGAGTGATGTCGGGAAGGTGTTGGTCATGGGCGCGAGGCTAGCACATGACTGACCGGTCGGTCACTTCAAGTGACCGGTTGGTCATATACTCCTTACGGGATGCCGAGCACGAGCGCAGCCGAGCCCCGTGGCGCGACCCGGGACAGCCAGCGCACGCGCGCCCAGCTGCTCGACGCGGGTGTCGCCGTCGCCGGTCAGGAGGGTCTCGCCGGTCTCAGCGTCAACCGCGTCGTGGCCGAGGCAGGCGTTGCGAAGGGGACCTTCTACGTGCACTTCGCCGACCGCGAGGCGTTCGTCGACGCGCTGCACGCGCGCTTTCACGAGCGCGTCGAGGAAGCGCTGGCGAAGGCTACCGCTGGCACGGAGCCGGGCGCCGAGCGTCTGCTGAAAGGCATCGAGGTCTACCTCGACGTGTGCCTGGAGGACCGTGCCGTGAAGGCGCTCGCGCTGGAGGCGCGCACCGATGCCGCGTTGACGGCTTCGATGTCAGAGCGTCACGAACGCGCCGCCGCCACCACGATCCCGAGCCTGAAGGCGATGGGTTGGAGCGATCCGAAGGCGGCCTCGCTGCTGTTGGCGGCGATGACGGCCGAGATCGCGATCCTCGAGCTGGACGCTGGGCGCCGTCAGCCCGGCGCCCGCCGCGCGCTGCGGCGCTTCCTCGGCGCCAACACCTGAGCGAAATGAAGCACTATGCCGTGGCCGAGCTAGACGTGACCGACCCGGCCTGGGTGCGCGACTACGTCGCCAACGTCACACCGATGGTCGAAGCACGCGGCGGGCGCTATCTGGCTAGAACCGCGAGCGTCGAGCGGGTCGAGGGCGAGCGCGAGCCGGGGCAGGTGTTCCTGATCATCGAGTGGCCCTCGCGAGAGGCGGCCGACGCGTTCTACGACAGCGAGGAGTACCGCCCCTACCGCGAAGCCAGACGAGCCGGCGCGCGCAACGAGTTCTTCCTCGTCGCCGGCGAGGATCTGAACGGCGTCGCGAACATTTCTGCCTGAGGCGTCATCTCAGTTCTGCATCGTGGTCTCATTGCCGGGAAGGCAGAGACGGCCTGGTGTTGCGTACTCGCTCGCTCTACGGTTCGAACCACAGGGCGGCGTAGTGGTCGAAGACGTGGTTGCCCGTGATCGCTCCGAGCAGGCGCAGCTCATCCTGTATCAGAGGGTCGTAGCCCGGCGGAGGATGGTAGGGCCACGCGATCGAATAGAGGCTGTAGCCTTTGCCCGAGTCGAACATCGGCAGGTCGTGCGCCAGGGTGCGTGCGCCTTCCTTGAAGAGCTTCTCCGCGACCGGGAAGAGGTTGGCGATGTCGTACAGCCCGAGCAGCGTCTGGGCATCGCCGTTCATGGAGAAATTGACGGTCTTCGTCGGATACTCCTCGAAGTAGGTACCGCCGAGGTAGTGGCGCTCGAGGCCGCGGCTGCCGAGCGTGCTCAGCGGGCGCAGTGCCTGCTGGATCCCGTGGCGGTAGATCGCCTCGTGGGAGTGGTGGTACAAGCGCTCCAGAAGGCTCACCGTCTGTCCTTGCGCGAGCGCGCTCATCCATCCCGGTGCAAGTGTTTCGGTGGAACCGGCAGGGGTCCACGGGAAGCCGTAAGGCAGGCCGCCGTTTGGTTCCTCGCGATGAATCAGCCATCGACCCGCCGTCTCGGCGGCTTCGAGTCTGCTCCGTTCTCCATATGCGATCCAGAGCGAGTAGTTGGCCAGCCCGTATTGGGCCGTCGTCACTGGGTTGAACGCGACGAACGTTTCGTAGTTGACGAGGGGGATCCCTTCGACGAGCTCATACGGTGTCTGCCAGGTTCGCGGTGCGGTGCCCATTAACTGGTAGACACCGAAGCGACTCGGCTTCGTAGCTGCTGCGGGCGTCGCCGCCGCGATGGCGAACATGAAAACCACGAAGAACGTCGCCAGGTGGCGTTTCGCGCAATCGCGCCAGTCCGTCGCGGTCGGTGCTTCGAGGGGACGCCAGCTTGTACGTAGATCCGTGGCCCCTATGTCACTTGCCTGGCCCATGCCAGTGCGAGCCTAACAAAGAGTTACGACATTTGGACTTTCTAGCTGTCTGACGACATCCGATTATCAGTCTTTCGCCGTCAAGGACATGCCCTCGATGGCGAGCGTTGCGGAGGCTTCCGACGCTCTCCGCCGGAGGCTTTCAGCTCAGCGTCGTCGCCGCGCCGCCGCCGAGCTCGGAGCGTTCCGCCTCTTCGAGGTCGAGCGGCACGATCGCGGCGTTGGGCACGCGCGTGAAGCGTTCGAGCGCGCGCGAGTCACGTCGTGCGAAGGCGGCGCGGATGACCATGCCGTGACAGACGACGAGCGCCGGCAGCGGCCCCGTCTCGACCCTCTCCAGCGCTGCCGCCACGCGCTCCTCCTGTTCGGGGAACGACTCGCCGCCGGGGAAGGCGAAGCCGGGCCGGGCCGAGGCGAAGGCCTCGAACAGCTCGGGTGTCTCGGCGATCACGTCGGCGAAGAAGCGGTCGGTCCAGTCGCCCGCGTCGGTCTCCATCAGGCGCTCGTCCTCGACCGGCTCCAGGCGGATCCGCGCCGCGACCGCATCGGCCGTTTCGCGTGCGCGCAGCAGCGGGCTGCACCACAGCGCTCGGAAGCCGTACGTCGTCGCGCGCTCGGCCAGCTGCGACGCCTGCGCCCGGCCCGTGTCGTCGAGCGGGATCGCCTGCTGGCCTTGGAAACGGCCCTCGTGGTTGTAGGCCGTCTGGCCGTGACGGGCTAGATAGATGCCGGTGGCCATGGCCGTGGAGCTTACGTGGGGGCGGCGCACGGGCCGCCCCCGAAGCTCTCGTCTCGACTCAGGCCAGGTCGAAGCGGTCCAGGTTCATGACCTTGTTCCAGGCCGCGACGAAGTCCTGCACGAACTTCCCCGCGGCATCCTCAGAGGCGTACACCTCCGATAGCGCTCGCAACTGGGAGTTGGAGCCGAACACTAGGTCCACGGACGTGGCGGTCCACTTGGCCTCGCCGCTGGCGCGGTCGCGTCCCTCGTAGATGTGCTCTCCGGTCGGCGTCCACTCGGTGCCCATATCGAGCAGGTTGACGAAGAAGTCGTTCGTCAACGTTCCCGCGCGGTCGTCCGTGAAGACCCCGTGAGAGCTGCCCGCGTGGTTCGCGCCGAGGGCACGCAAGCCGCCGATCAGCGCGGTCGCCTCCGGAGCGGTGAGGTTGAGCATGAAGGCCCGCTCCAGCAGCCCGTGGTGGAGCGGCATCGGCTCGCCCGCGCGGATGTAGTTGCGAAAGCCGTCGACGGTTGGCTCCAGGACGGCGAACGACTCGGCGTCGGTCTGCTCCTGCGAGGCGTCGGTGCGTCCCGGCGTGAACGGCACCGAGACTTCGTGGCCCGCGTTCTTCGCCGCCTGCTCCACCGCCGCGCAGCCGCCGAGCACGATCAGGTCGGCCAGCGAGACCTGCTTGCCGCCGCTCTGCGAGCCGTTGAACTCCCGCTGGATCTGCTCCAGCTTCGCCAAGGCCCCGGCGAGCTCGGCCGGTTCACTCCACTCCCAGTCCTTCTGGGGCGCGAGCCTTACCCGGGCGCCGTTCGCTCCGCCGCGCTTGTCGGTGCCGCGGAACGAGGCCGCCGAGGACCACGCGGTGGCGACGAGTCGTGCGATCGACAGCCCCGACGCGAGCAGCTTCTGCTTCAAAGCCGTCACGTCGGCCTCGTCGATCGGCTCGTGGCCGGCCTCCGGCACCGGGTCCTGCCACAGCTGGGCCTCCGGGATCGACGGTCCGAGGTAGCGCGAGAGCGGCCCCATGTCGCGGTGCAGCAGCTTGTACCAGGCCTTCGCGAACGCGTCGGCGAGCTGGTCGGGGTTCTCGTAGAAGCGGCGTGTGACCTGCTCGTACTCGGGGTCGAGTCGCAGCGCCAGGTCGGTCGTGAGCATCATCGGCGCGTGGCGCTTGAAGGCGTCGTGCGCGTCGGGCACGGTGCCCTGCGCCTCGGCGTTCTTCGGTGTCCACTGCTTCGCGCCCGCCGGGCTCTCGGTCAGCTCCCAGTCGTACTCGAACAGGTTCTCGAGGAAGCCGTTGTCCCACCTCGCCGGCTCCTTCGTCCAGGCGCCCTCCAGCCCGCTGGTGAGCGTCAGCGCGCCGTTGCCGGTGCCGTTGCCGTTCTTCCAGCCGAGGCCCTGCTGCTCGAGCGGAGCGCCCTCGGGCTCCGGGCCGATCGTGCTCGGGTCAACCGCGCCGTGCGTCTTGCCGAACGTGTGGCCGCCGACGATCAGCGCGACCGTCTCTTCGTCGTTCATCGCCATGCGGGCGAACGTCTCGCGGATGTCGCGTGCGGCGGCGAGCGGGTCGGGGTTCCCGTTCGGGCCCTCCGGGTTGACGTAGATGAGGCCCATCTGCACGGCGCCGAGCGGCTTCGCGAGCTGGCGCTCGCCGCTGTAGCGCTCGTCCCCGAGCCAGGTGTCCTCGGAGCCCCAGAAGATCTCTTCGGGCTCCCATATGTCCTCGCGCCCGAAGCCGAAGCCGAACGTCTCGAAGCCCATCGTCTCCATCGCGACGTTGCCGGTGTAGACGAGCAGGTCAGCCCAGGAGATCTTGCGTCCGTACTTCTGCTTGATCGGCCACAACAGGCGGCGCGCCTTGTCGAGGCTGGCGTTGTCCGGCCAGCTGTTGAGCGGCGCGAAGCGCTGCGCGCCGCTGCCGGCGCCACCGCGGCCGTCGGCGATCCGGTAGGTGCCGGCGGCGTGCCAGCTCATGCGGATGAACAGCGGTCCGTAGTGGCCGTAGTCGGCTGGCCACCACTCCTGCGAGGACGTCATCAGCTCGACCAGGTCGCGTCGCAGGGCGTCGAGGTCGAGCGTCGCGAACTCCTTGGCGTAGTCGAAGTCCTCGCCCATCGGGTCGGACAGCGGCGACCCGCGGTGCAGGACGCTCAGGTCGAGCTGCTCGGGCCACCAGTCCTGGTTGCTCCGGGGGGCGTGCGTCTTCGGAGCGGGGCTCGGGATCGCGGGGTTCTCGCTCTCGCTGACACTCTCAGTCATGTTGCTCCTGTTCGTTTCTTGTCAAAGGTGTTGGCCGCCGCGACACACTCCCGGCAGCGGCCCCAGTAGATGACCTCGGCCTCGTCGATCTCGTAGCCGGCCGTGTCGCTGGCCGTCAGACACGGGGCGGCACCGATTGCGCAGTCGACGTCGACCATCTTCTCGCACGAGCGGCTGATCAGATGGTGGTGGTTGTCCGCGACGCGGTCCTCGTAGCGCGCGGGGGACCCGGCCGGTTGGATGCGCCGCAGCAGGCCGTGCTCGGTCAGCACCGCGAGCGCGTCGTAGGTGGCCTGGACCGAGATCGAGCCAATCTCCTTCCTGGCCGCGTCCGCAACCGCGTCGGCGGTTGCGTGCGGCCGGCATGAGACCGCGTGCAGCACCGCCAGCCTTTGAGCCGTCACCCTGAGTCC
>DASXER010000070.1:0-3337 GCA_036490015.1 Solirubrobacteraceae bacterium
CGTGGCTCTACCGCATCGCGCGCAACCGCTCGCTGAACCACCTGCGTCGCGCCACCGCTACCGGCGTGGACTCGATGGACGTCCACTTCGCCGAGCATGGGCTCTCGACCAGCGACAAGGTGCTCAAGCGCGAGAGCTTCCGCGAGCTGATCGCCGATGTCCACGACCTGCCCGAGACGCAGCGCACGGCGCTGCTGCTGCGCGAGATCGACGCGCTCTCCTACGACCAAATCGCCCACGCGATGGAAACCACGGTGCCGTCGGTCAAGTCGCTGCTCGTGCGCGCCCGCATCTCGCTCGCCGAGGCCGCCGAGGCGCGCAAGCTCAGCTGCGACGAGGTCCGCCTCGAACTGGGCGAACAGGCCGAGGGGCTGATCAAGCTCAGCAACCCCGCCCGCCGTCATCTGCGTAGCTGCGAGCACTGCATCGCTTTCAAGAAGCACCTGCGTGAGAACAACCACGCGATGGCCGCGATCTTCCCGGTCGGCGGGATTCTGCTCGTCAAAAAGCTGCTGCTCGCGAAGCTCGGCTCGACGGCTTCGGCCGGCAGCGCGCATGTCGCCGGCGGCAGTGCCGCGACCGTCGGCGCCGGCGCGACGGTCGGCGCCACAGCGGCGGCTGGAGGCGGAGCGGGATTGGCCAGCGGGCTGATGACCGCCGGTGCCGGGGCGCTGGCGACGAAGGCCGTCGCCGGTCTCGCGGCAGCCGCGATCGTCACCGCCGGAGCCGTCGCGGCCGACAATGCCGTCACGACGCGCCCGCACCACCATCGCGCGCTGACAGCGGCTGCCCCCGCAGTCGCCACAGCTCCCGCCGTGGCGGCCGCCGAGCCGCAGCCCGCCAGCACCGGGGCGACGCGCTCGCTCGCGGCACTGAACACCCACCACGCCAGGCACCACAAGCACGCTGTCAAGGCAGTCGTGACGGCACCCGTCGCGCCACCGGTCCCGCCGGTCGAAGTCGCACCGGCACCCGAAGCGACGCCCACGCCCGCGGCAAGCGAAGTACAGGTAACAGAGGTCACGACCGAGACGACGCAGCTCCCGACGTCGGCCACCAGCGACGAAGCGAGCCCCGGCGAAACCACCACTACCACGACGAGCACAACCCCTTCGAGCACCACGCCCCCTCCGCCGGCTATCACGACTCCGGCCGGCGAAACGCCCGCGACGACGACCACGGCTCCGACGACCGAATCGGCGCCGCCCGAAGAAGAAGTACCCGTAGTCGGCAAGCACCACGGCAACGGCGGCACCAAGGCACCGGCCGGCGCGAAGAGGAGCGAGCTGCGCGCACGCCGCCACGCCCGCCAAGCCGACGCGGCTTACTGACCTCCCGTCGGGGCTCCAGCGCTCAGCCGAAGCTGAACGTCTTCAGCGGTCGCAGCAGCACGCCGGCGGTGCCGACTTCGACCGGCGCCTCGACCTGCGCGGTCGCGCCGACCGCGGTCAGCATCAAGATCGAGACCCCACGCGTCGCGCCTTCCTTCGGCGGCAGCAGCAGCACGTCGCGTCCGTATATTTCCCGCCCGGCGACATTTGCGCTGAACAGCAGCTGGTAGCCCGGCACGCCGTTGACGCGCGTCCTGCCTTCGCCGCGCGGCGCATAGTCCGCGAAGCGGGCGGCCAGCCGCGGCAGGTAGTGGCTCGCGAACACCGGCAGCGCGCCGGAGACGTTGCCCTTATACGGGGGCAGCACGAGCGGATCGACCTCGTAGGAGTAGCGCAGACCACCGTGTGCGTCGCGCTGGGTCACGCGCACGTAGCCGCCTGCTTCCGGCGCGGTCTTGTCGAGACCGCGATATTCAAAGCCGAAGGGCACCGGCCCGCCATGTGAGTAGTGCGCGTTCTCGAGCGTCAAAGCGAGCGCTATCGCCAGCAGCACCACCCCCGCCGCGACAGCAAAGAGCGCACGGCGCGTGCGCGGCCGGGCGGCGTGCCAGCGTGGCGCGAGCAAGCGTCCGAGCGTCGGCCCGTACTCGGGCTTGATCGGTACGGCCGCCATCGTGTTCAGGCGTTCATTCGCCGATCGAGAACAGCGCCTCGAGATCGTGGCGCGAGTAGGCCGCGAAGGCGACCATCGTCTGCGTGCGCACGACACCCGGCAGGGCCCCGATCTGCGTCGTGACGACGTCAGCCAACTGCTCGTGGTCGGGTACACGCACGATCGCCACGAAGTCCCACTCGCCGGTCACCGAATAAGCCTCGGCGACACCCTCCAGATCTGCCAGCGCTCCGCCAAGACCGGAGAACGCGTCCCGCTCGGCCTCGATCAGCACGACGGCGTGAGTCATCGTCAAGTTGCTCGCACCTCAGCGATCACGGTAGCGGATGCCCAACTCGCCCGCCCGCCCGCACGGCTCGCCAGCGCCGTCAGTCTCAGCCCGCCCGCACTGCTAGCCAGCGCCGTCAGTCTCAGCCCGCCCGCACGGCTAGCCAGCGCCGTCGCTCCCGGACAGGCTCTCCAGGCAGTAGCCAGCGAGCAGGCCGACGAGACCGCCGACGACACCGGCTAGCCAGCTCGCCGTCGCCGCCGCGAACGCGATCGCGACCAGTAGCCCCGCAAACACGGCGGTCCCGAGCAGATCGCCCTCGTAGTAGGAGCGGGCGCGCGCCGCCTTGACGTCGGGCACGGCCCAGGCGGCGAGCAGTCCGAGCGCACCCGCGTTGGCTCCATATGCGATCGGCTCGGAGTACACCGCCAACGCGGCGAGCCCGCCCGTGACCCCGGCGCCGAAGAACACGGCCAGCACGGCGACCGGCCCGTAGCGCTGCTCCAGGCGCCAGCCGAACAGGCCGATGGCGACGATCGCGACCAGCGCGTAGACGCCGATGTTTTCGCCGAAGTAGGCGAACTGGTAGGTGAACAGCCTCCACCAGTGGCCTTCGAGCGCGCCGAGGATCGGCATCTTGAGGAACAGTTCCGGTTCGGCACGGGTAACGACGTACATCACGCACGACGCCGCCACGAGGGCGATCGTGCCGTAGGGCCGCAGATGCGCCCAGCGGCTGCTTTCGGGCATCCGGCGTAGCGAAGCCGGCTGCGCGCGCACGCCGGGCGCTCGCACCGCGCCGATCAGTCGTGAGAGACCACCGCCGCCGCGTCCCGCGGGCTTCTTGGCCTTCTCGCCCGGCCGTGGCAGCGTCGGGGCCCTTCTACGCAGGCGATTGCCGCAATACGGGCACTCGGTTATGTACGGGCTGACCTCGGACTGGCAGTTCTTGCAAATTACGAACAGGTCCGGGCCGCCAGTGCTCATAGCTCGGTTCGATTGTATGACGGCGGCAACTCCGGGCATAGGGCCCGGTCGCCCTCGCTGCTAGTTCGGCGTCTATAC
>DASXER010000067.1:0-24419 GCA_036490015.1 Solirubrobacteraceae bacterium
AGGATCGGCATCCCGTAGATCGGCGAGGACGGTGTGTTCTTCGCCGCAGGATTTGTCACGTCGTTGGCGCCGATCACGAGCGACACATCCGTGCGCAGGAACTCGGGGTTGGCCTCATCCATCTCCTTCAGCTGGTCATAAGGCACGTCGGCCTCGGCCAGCAGCACGTTCATGTGACCGGGCATACGACCCGCGACCGGATGGATCGCGTAGCTGACCTCGACCTGACGTTTCTCCAGCTCCTTGGTCAGCTCCCTAACCGCGTGCTGGGCCTGGGCGACCGCCATGCCGTAGCCGGGCACGATCACGACGCGATTGGCGTAGGCCAGCTGGATCGCCGCGTCGGCCGCGCTCGTCGAGCGCACCGTGCCCGCGTGCTCGCCCGCCCCGCTCGCGCCCTCGGTCGCGCCGCCGCCGCCGAAGCCGCCCGCCACGATCGCCGGAATCGAGCGGTTCATCGCGACCGCCATCAGGTTCGTCAGGATCGAGCCAGACGCACCCACGATCATGCCCGCCACGATCAGCGCCGGGTTGTTCAGCGCGATCCCGGTGGCCGCCGCCGACAGGCCCGTGAAGGCGTTCAGCAGCGAGATCACGACCGGCATATCGGCGCCGCCGATCGGCAGCACGACCGCGTTGCCGAGTAGCGCCGCGCAGATCAACATGCCGACGAAGATGCCCTGCGAGTGGTCGCCCGCGGCGATGTCGATACCGGCAGCGACCGCCAGCACGAGCAGCAGCAGGTTGACGTACTGCTGGGAGGAGCCGAGCGTGATCGGCTTGCCGGGGATGATTTCCTGGAGCTTGCCGAAGGCGATGTTCGAGCCCCAGAAGGAGACCGAGCCGACGATCGCCGCGAACAGGCTGAAGATCGTGATGTAGGTGGGCGTGTCGGTGTAGCCGCTCGTGAGGCGGAACTCAGACCAAGAGATCAGGAACACCGCGCCGCCGCCGACGCCGTTGAACAGCGCCACCATCTGCGGCATCGCGGTCATCTTGACCTGTCTGGCCGCGGGGACGCCGACCGCCGTGCCGAGCGCGACGCCGAGCACGATCAGACCCCAGTTGCCCTCGTTCTGGTTGAGCAGCGTGGCGAGCACCGCGATTCCCATGCCGACCGCGGCTGTGCGGTTGCCTTTGACGGCCGTGGTCGGCCCGGACAGTCCGCGCAGGCCCTGGATGAACAGCCCGAAGGCGATGATGTAGAGGACGTCGAGGAAGCTCTGGTCCTGCAGGAAGGAGGTGGCCAGGGGCAGCGAGGTCATTTCGCGTCCTCGTCGGTCTTCTTCGGCCCAGGCTTGGACTTGAACATCTCGAGCATCCGGTCGGTGACGAGGAAGCCGCCGACGACGTTGATCGTGCCGAAGGCGATCGCGATCACCAGGATCACCTTGTTGAAGGCGCCGTTGCCCGACAGGCCGACGATCAAGAGGCCGCCGAGCAACACGATGCCGTGGATCGCGTTCGTGCCCGACATCAAAGGCGTGTGCAGCGTGTTCGGCACCTTCGAGATCACGACAAAGCCGATGAAGCCCGCGAGCACGAGGATCGCGAGGTTGGTCGTCAGCACGCTCGCCAGCAGCATCTGATCAGCTCCCCCCTTCGACGGCGGCCTTGGCGCCGGGATGGACTATCTCACCGTCGCGCACGATGCAAGAGCCGCTCACGATCTCGTCATCGAAGTCCAGTTGCAGCTTGCCCTCCTCGTCCACGAACAGCTCCAACAGCGCCTGCACGTTGCGCGCGAACAGCTGCGAGGAGTGCTCGGCCATGCCGGACGGGAGGTTGAGCGGCGAGACGATCTTGACGTCGTGCTTGACGACGGTCTGGCCCGGCTCGGTCAGCTCGCAGTTGCCGCCCGCCTCGCCCGCCATGTCGATGATCACGCTGCCGGGCTTCATGCCTTCGACGGCCTCCGCCGTCACCAGCCGCGGCGCCGGGCGGCCCGGCACGAGCGCGGTCGTGATCACGACGTCGAAGCCCTTGGTGGCATCGGTCAAAGCCTGCTGCTGCTGTGCGCGCTCGGCCTCCGTCAGCTCGCGGGCGTAGCCGCCCTCGCCGCTGGCCTCGAGGCCAAGGTCGAGCCACTGGGCGCCCAGCGATTCGACCTGCTCCGCCACCTCCGGCCTGACGTCATAGCCCGTCGTGCGCGCACCGAGACGCTTGGCGGTCGCGAGCGCCTGCAGGCCCGCCACGCCGACGCCCAGCACCAGCACCTTCGCGGGCGGGATCGTGCCCGCCGCGGTCATCAACATCGGGTAGAAGCGGCCCATCTCCTCGGCGCCGAGCAGCGCCGCGCGGTAGCCGGCGACGTTCGACTGCGAGGACAGCGCGTCCATCGCCTGCGCACGCGAGATACGCGGGATCGCCTCCATCGCGAAGGCGGTCGCTTTCGCGTCCGCCAGGGCGCGCGTGGTAGCGGTCGCGGTCAGCGGCGCCAGGAAGCCGATCAGGATCGAGCCCGGGCCCAACGAACGGACCGTCTCGGGGTCCGGGGGCGCGATCGTGAGCACCACGTCGCTACGCCAGACCTCGCCCGCGTCGGTGGCGATCTTCGCCCCCGCCTGCGTGTAGGCGTCGTCGCTGAGCAGCGCGTCGGTGCCGGCGCCGCTCTGCACGAGCACCTCCAGGCCCTTCGCCTGCAGCTTGCTGACGACCTCGGGCACGAGCGCAACCCTGTGCTCCCCCGCCGCGGTCTCCTTCGGGACGCCGATCCGCATCTGAGTTGCGAGAAAGTACCCGATCGCAGGGATGGGCAGCTCTCTCGTGTCGGCTGGCGGTGGTCTAGGCTAGCTGTGTGACCGTCAATCTGACCCGCATTTACACGAAGCTTGGCGACGGCGGAGAGACCCACCTCGGCGACATGAGCCGTGTCTCCAAGTTGCACCCACGGGTCGTGGCGTACGGCACGATCGACGAGCTGAACGCTTTGGTTGGGGTTGCGTTGGTGCAGACCGACATGCCCCCTGAGTTCGCCTCGATGCTGCGGCGCGTGCAGAACGACCTGCTCGACGTCGGCGCCGACCTGTCCGTACCCGAGCCCTCCGACGGTTCTGAGGGCGAAGACGGTGGGCGCACGCGCCTGCGTGTGGGAGACGAGTACACCAGCTGGCTGGAGCAGGCCTGCGACGAGGTCAACGCGTGCCTGGAGCCGTTGCGCTCGTTCGTGATCCCGGGCGGCACGCCCGCCGCCGCGCACCTGCACGTTTGCCGGACCGTCTGCCGCCGCGCCGAGCGCGCCACGATCGCCGTCGGCGAGCAGGTCAACCCAGAGGCCGTGCGCTACCTGAATCGTTTGTCAGACCTGCTGTTCATCTTGAGCCGCGCCGCGAACGCCGAGAGCGCAGACTCTGAAGGCGTCTCCGAGCCGCTGTGGGAGCCCGGCGCGCACGACTCCGGCTCCAAGGGCTGAGAGCTAGAGCGGTTTCCCGGTCGGCCAGCGCTGCTCGGCGGCTTTCAGCACCGCGACGGCCAGCGCCATCCACAGGCTCGCGATCAGGTAGCCGCCGATCACGTCGCTCGGCATGTGCCAGGCGAGGATCAGCAGCGAGACGCCCACGGCGCCCGCGAACAGCGCGCCGAGCACGATCGCCAGCGGCCTCAACGCGGCGGGCGCGCAGAGGATCGCGCACAGCACGAGCGCCATCGCCGCTGTCGAGTGCCCGCTCGGCCAGGAAGCGGGATTGATCTGGACCGCGCCGACCTTGTCGTGAGAGTGCGCCAGCAGCGGCTTGAGCTTCTCGGACGTCAAAGGCGCGAAACCCATCACGGCGACGACCGCAAGAGCCACGCGCGGGCGCTCGCGCGAGATCGCGTACGCGAGCAGCGAGATGCCCCACAGGATGAACAGATCCGGGTTCATCAGGTGCACGAGGAAGCTCGCCAGACGGTCGATGTGCGGTTTGTCGAGCCGCGTGAACTCGCCCAGGAGGCGCGCGTCGCGTACGTGCGCGGCCGGGATCAGCTCCGCGATCGACCACGTCGCCGCCAGCGCCAGCACGCACGCCAGAGCGACCAGCAGCGGACGGCCCGGACCCGTCGGTGGCCGGGGCCGGCCGTCGCGATGCGTCAAGCCCGCGCGCGATTGCGCGATGGTCTGCGCCGAGTACGCGTGTTCAGACATGCCAACCAAGGTTAGAAGGCTTGCTTAACAGCGGTTGAAGGCTACGTGGTCGATTTGACGGGCGCGACCGGCAGCGGCTTGCCTGCCAGCGCCGTCAGCGCCTGCGCCGTGACCCACACCGGAGTCTGCTGGCCGGTGGCCGAGTAGCGCACGCTGCCGTCGGGGGCGACGAGACCGCGCAGGTAGGCGAGCGGGGAGCGGCTCTGGGAGCCGTGCGAGCCGCGACGGCGGAAGGCTTCGACATCCGTCTTGGCCGCGACCAGCCCCTGGATCGCCCAAGCGGTCGACTGGGCGTTCGAGGAACCGCCCGCTTCCTGCGGGAAGCCGCCGTCCGCGTTCTGCGCGCGGCGCAGGTAGGCGATCGCCCTCCCGACCGCCGTGCGCTGGCCCAGATCGCCGCCAGCCGCCAGCGCCTGCAGCACCGCGCCCGTGTCGTCGACGTCGCTCGGACCGCCGCGGGCCGTGAAGCCATAGCCGCCGTCCTGGTCCTGCTGGCGTCTGAGCCACGCGAGCGCCGCCCGGATTGGGCGTGAGTGGGGCGCGTAGCCGGCCGCCCGCAGCGCGAATACGCCGAAGGCGGTGAGGTTGCTCTGGTTCGCGAACGAGCCGTCGCCAGCGCGAAGCTTCAGCAGGCGCGCGACCGGGTCGCCGCCCGGCAGCGCGCGGGTGGAGACGCCACAGGCGTGCAGGGCGAGGATCGTGCGCTCCAGGTCGCCGGCGCCGTGCAGCGTGGCGGCTTCGGCGCGCAGCTCGTCGAGCACGTCATGGCCTTCGCGCTGGATGCTCAGCGGGTCGCGGTTCGCGGCCGCGAGCCCGAGCGCCACCCAGGCCGAGTACAGCTCGCTGCTTTCCTGGCCGGGTGCCGCGCCGAAGCCGCCGTCGCGGTTCTGCGCCTGCTGCAGGTAGGAGATCTCGCTCGACAGTCCGACGCTGCTCGCCGTCTGCTGTGAGCGTACGGGGACGGCGGCGGGCGGCGGGGCTTCCTGCGCGGGTCCGCCGTCGTGGTGTGTGAGCGCAACCGCCAGCGCCACGAGCGCGGCGAGCCCGCCCGCGCTCGCGAGTGCCAGCGCGGGTGCCGAGGAGCGCCGCTTGACTGCCGGTGCGAGCGCCGGGATCGACGGTTGGCCGGTCGCCGGCGCTACGGCCGCGGGCACAGGGGCGGCCACGGCCACGGCTACCCACTCCACGTCCAGGCGGGCGCGTACCCGGACCAGCATCCGCAGCAGCACGCTGCCGAACGCGAGCCCGAACGCGAAGCTCGCGATCACGTGCGTGAGGTCGAACACGAACGCCGTGCCGAGCACCAGCTCGAAGCCTGCGAGCGAGTGGTTCGCGGTTCCGGTGAGCGTGTAGAAGTCGAGCACGAGGTTGAACAGCTCCGCGCCGACAGCACAAGCGAGCGCGAGGCCGAGCGGCGGCAGGCGCCCGCCGCCCAACTTCCCTAGAGCGGCGCCGAGCAGCCCGACGAGGCCCCAGCCGAGCATCTGCCAAGGCGTCCAAGGCCCCTGACCGAGCAGGACGTTCGAGGCCAGACCCGAGATCGCGCCGATCGTGAAGCCGGGCCCCGCCCCGAACACGATGCCACCGACGAGCACGATCGAGGTGATCGGCTTGACGTCCGGGATCGCGGCGAAAGCGTCGCGCCCGAGCGCCGCTAGCGCGGCCAGCGTGGCGACGATCGCCAGCAGCTTGGCCGGCGGGTGCGAGCGCTCGTACCACCAGAAAGCCACGGCCAGGCAGCCCAGCACGATCGCGAACGAGGACAGCTGCCAGCTCATGCCTCGGCCTCGCCGGCGGCCACGACGGCGGTGTCGGACGATGCGTAGATCTTGCGGCGGCGCTCGCGCAGCAGTCGCGCGCCGTCGGCGGGACGCAGCGCACCGCCGGCGCCGCCGAGGATGCGGGCGGTCTCGGTGGCGAAGTACCAGCCACCGGCCAGCACCTCCTCGATCGGACCGTCGGCGATCACGCGCCCGGAGGCCAGCAGCACCGCCCGCCGCGCGAACTCGGCGGCGAACTCGCCGTCGTGGGTGGCGACTACGACCGCGACGCCCTCGGCGGCGCGGCGCGAGAGCCAAGCCGCGAGCTTGTGCTTCTCCGAGCGATCCATGCCACGCGTGGGCTCGTCGAGCGCGATCGCCGCCGGGTGCAAAGGCTGGGCGCCACCGCTGTCGAGCACGATCGCGAGCGCGAGTCGCTGTCGCTGGCCGCCCGACAGGTCGCGCGGGTTGCGCTCTGCCAGCTCGGCGAGGCCGGCGGCCTCTAGCGCGGCCGGCGAGACCTCGCTGCCGACGCGCTCGGCGAGGAAGTAGTCGCCCGGGTTCTGCAACAGCAGCGCCGTGCGGCCCGCGCTGTGCACACGACCACGGGTCGGCTCCATCAGGCCACCGGCGTGGCGCAGCAGCGTCGACTTGCCCGCGCCGTTGCGGCCCATCAGGACGACCGTCTCGCCGCGCGCCACGTGGAGGTCGACGCCGCGCAGGATCGCCGGGCCGTCACGCAGCTCGTGCCACACGCCCTTCAGCTCCAGCGCCGTCTCGCCCTCCGGCTTCGCGCGGCGTTTGAGCCTTGCGGCAAACCCTTCGCGTTGCTGTGTCTGCAAGTGGCTGACCTCGCCCTCTCCCTCATTTGACAGCAGCAGCCCGGCGCGTCGGAGCGTGGCGCGCGCCTGCTTGACACCCGCCGGCGGCGGTTCGAGCCCCGCTTCGGCGATCAGGCTCGCGGCCGGCGTGCGCAGCTCCGGGCGCTGCTCTGAGGCCCATTCGAGAAAGCCGCGCGGGTCGCTGTCGCAGACGATCGCGCCAGCGTCCATCGCCAGCACGCGGTCGGCCGCGGCGAGACAGCGCTCGAGGCGGTGCTCGATCAGCAGCACGGCGGTGTCGGACTCCTGGTTGAGACGGCGCAGCTGCCAGATCAGCTCGTCGCCCGCGACCGGGTCGAGCTGCGACGTCGGCTCGTCGAGCAGCACCAGCGGCGGGCGGGCGATCAGCGCGGCCGCGAGCGCGACCCGCTGCAGCTCCCCCCCGGACAGCTCGCTCGTCGCGCGCTCCAGCAGCTCGCCGATGCCGAGCGCGAGCGAAACCTCCTCGACCGCGCGCGCGACGGCGGAAGCGCCGTGCCCACGACTCTCCATCGCTAGCTCCAGCTCGGCGCGCACGGTGCTCATCACGATCTGCGTCTCGGGGTCCTGCAGCAGCGTGCCGGCAAGCAGGCCGATGTCGGCCGGACCGTGCTCGCGCGTGTCGAGCCCGGCGACGCTCACGCGCCCGGCGAAGCTGCCGCCGTGGAAGTGCGGCACGAGACCGGCGGCCGCCCGCAGCAACGTCGACTTGCCAGAGCCCGACAGGCCGGCGAGCACACAGAACTCGCCCGGCTCCAGCTGGAGCGAGATCCCGCTGAGCGACGGCCGCGCGGCGTCCGGATAGCTGTAGCCGACGTCCGTGAAGGTCAGGACGCTCATGGCTATTGAATCCCGCGCCTGTCGAGGAACGGCAGCAGCGCGAGCGCCCCGAGCAGCGTCGCGCCGACGATCACCGGCGCACCGGTGTCGATGTGGATCAACGGGTAGGCGTCGAAGGCGGCTGCGCCGCTGAGCGCCAGCACGAGCGAGAGCGAGAGCGTCCCGAGCGCGCCGAGCGCGAACGCCAGGTCGTGGCGCGAGGCCTCTTTGCCCGCCGGAAGCGCTCGTCCGGCGGCGGCGTAGCCGCGCATCTCAAGCATCGCGGCGATGTCGAGCGAGCGGTCGAAGGCACCGGTGAGCGTCGCGCGCAGGATCGCGAGCCGCGCACGCTGGCGGCTCGGGTTGGCTTCGGGCCGGCAACGCTGGGCGTCGGCGAGACGACGCGCGTCAGCTGCGAGGACGGACACGAGCCGGGTCGCGATCGCGGCCGTCAGCGCCGAGCGCGGGGAGACGCGACGGCACGCGCGCAGCAGATCCTGCGGGTTGGCCGCGCAGACGATCAGCAGACACGAGAACGTCACGATCAGCAGCCGTAGGCCGACGACCGCGCCATAGACGATCGCCTCAAGCGTCGGATCGACCTGGCCGAGCACGCCCCAGTTGCCCAGCCTGGCGAGCACGGTGAGCCCGTAATGGCTCACGAAGGCGTTGACGACGATGCAGGTGAGGAGCACGATCGGGCCGCTGATGCGCATCGCGAGCAGCAACGGGCGCAGCACACCGGCAGCGGCCGCCGCCGCGAGCACCGAGAAAAGCAGGGCGCCGAGCAGGATCGGGTTGTTGAGCAGCAATGCAGCGATCGCGATCGACAGCCCGTAGCAGGCGGCGATCGTTCCGCGCGCGGCGTGCAGCGGGCTCGCGCGACGACGGTAGGCGATGCTCGTCGCGCCGGCGAGCGCGCTCATTTCGTGCCTTCTACCGGAACCGGAATCGCACGACCGGAGTCGATCGCGAGCGCGAAGTGATCGTCCAGCGCACCGGCGTCGAAGTCGCGTGCCGCGGCTTCCGTGCCGGCTTCGTCGGTGCCGGTCACGACCCACACCGGCGCGTCTTCCCCTTCGTCGCGGCGCGTGGCGGCGATCAGGCCCGCGTCGGCGCCGAGCGTCTGCACGGTCGTGCCGTCGGCGTCGAGCAGCGCCAGTGTGCCGCCGCCACGCGAGAAGCGCGCGTAGACGCCGCTCGCGCGTGGGCCACGGGCGATGCTCTCGGCCGTCAGGTCATCGCCGATCTTCGGCCACGGCGCGACCAGTAGACGCAGGGTTTCGGTCTCGCCGCCCGAGCCGAGACCGGCGATCGCGGCGGGCACGCCGAGCGCGCGCAGACGTTCCGTGACGGTGCGACAGGCGTAGCCGCCAACCGACGAGCATTCGACGCGCACGGGGAAGCGCTTGCCTTCGATGCCGTTCAGGAACGGCTCGGGGAACGAGCCGACGACGGCCGGCACGCTGTCGGTCTGGCTCCAGTCGTGGCGATCCCACCAGATGTGATCGCCCGCGTCGACGTTCGTCGCGGCCGCGCCCTTGGGCGCCTCGACGCCGTTGACGTAGTAGAACCAGTCGACCGGCCGAGCGCCTTCGTGGCCGCCGGACAGGCCTTCGATCGCCTGCACGAAAGCGCCGCCGTAGCGCGTTTCGACGTGGTGGTTGCGCAGCAGCAGGCTCATGACGGTTTCCTGGCCTTTGACGTCGGGCGCCTTCGACAGGCCGAGCACGTGCGTCCCGAAGTTGTTCGTGACGAGCAGTTGCACGCCCTTCGGAGCAGGCCCGGCGCCGAGCCCACAGCCCGTGAGCGCGAGCGCAAGTGCAAGAGCCGCCGGGGCCAGCGTCGTTCGCCGTCGCGAGCGCACGTCTCTCACCGCACCGCGATCGTCTGCGGAAAGGCCGGCACGAGGCCACGTCTACGCGCCGAGAGCGAATAGCTCCCATGGCCGGACGGCGCGATCAGGACGGCGTTGCCCGCGCTGTTAGTGGAGGCGAAGTCGCTGCCGAGCGTCACGATCGCGCCGGCGATCGGTATGCCGTGGCCTTCGTTGTCATAACCGGTCACGTGCACGGTCACGCGCGAGCCGTGCGAGACGCTCGCGGGAGCACTCAGCGCGAGCGTGCGCTGACAGCCGCCGGCAGCCGCATGGCAGTAGAACCACAGCACCCGCGTGCCGGAGCCCAGCAGGCGACTATTCCCCTCGGCGCCACTCGTGTCCGCCGCGCCGGTGCTGCCGGCGAGCCCCCCGACCTTGTACTCCCAGCCGTTGCGACCGCTGTTCGACTCACCGGCGAGGTCGTAGACGAACAGCGAAGCCGAGTTCGACGCCGAAGAACCGCAGCGGCCGTAGTCACGAACCGCGAAGCTCGGGCCGTGAAGGTCGGCGAGCACCGCCAGCGGTGTGCCGGCAGCCACCGCGCAGCGCTTGCGCCCGACCGCCACCGTCGTCGCGGAAGCGTTGACCGAGCGCGGACCGGCGATCACCTGCCCGCTGGAGCCGACGACCATCGCCTGCACGAGCGGTCCAGTCGACGCGAGTGCTCTCGACGCTGGGAGCAACGCTATGGCGAGCGTGGCGAGGACAAGCCTCCCGGACCGAACAACGAGGGGATCAGCGAACATAAAAATCGCTCCTTGCGACGGCGCTGCGGGATACACCGGTCACCTTCGCTTCCAGCACGTAGCTGCCAGCCGGGAGCTTGTGCGGCAATAGATAGGAGTAGCCATGGCCGCCCGCGACCGTGAACGGCCGCGCCCTGCCGCAGCGCGCACGCAGGAAGCGGGCTCGCCGAGCGTTGAAGGACCAGCAGCGACCGTGGTATGAGCGGCGCAGCGAGAGCCTGACGGAGCTGATCGCCTCGTCCGTGAAGAGCTTGCCCGCGATCACCCGTGGCCCCCGCCCCGGTGGGAAGGAGTGCTTGTCGACCGGGGTGAGGTGGATGGCGAGCTGGGTTTTCGAGCCGCTTTCGGACGACGGCTTGGTTTCTTCTTTGGAGCCGGACACGCCTTTGGATCCCGGCGGAGGCGAGGACGAGCCGTCCGGCGTCGTGCCGCAGCTCCCGCCGTCTTCGTGGACGCAGACGGTGTAGGGGTCTGAAGGCACGGAGCTGGGGCCGTGTGCCTGCAGCGTGTAGGTGCCTGGCGAGGCGAACATGAAGGAGGCTTCGCCGCTCGCGTTCGGTTCGACGCTCGTAGATCCGTCGCTGACCGTGACGCCGACCGGGAGTTTGGCCTGCGCTTTGCCGCCGACCGTCGAGAGCGAGCCGATCGTGACCGTGACCGGTTCGCCCACCGAAGCGTCGGACGGGCTCGGCACGGTCTCCGTGAGGAAGTGTTCGGGCGCTTTCGAGCTGGTCGGGCATTCCGTTCCGATCGCGAAGCACTGGGCGACGAACACGACAGGCTCGCCCGGGCTCAGTTCCTCCGCGCAGGCGCCTTTGGCGGCGTACGTGCTGTTGAGCCACAGCGCCCAGTAGGCGTAGTTTTCTTCGCCGAATGGAGGCAGGTCGATGCCTTCGATGCCGAGGATTTCGACTCCTCCACTGGCTTTTTTGGCGAGCCACTTGCCATGCACAGCGTCGTAGAGCGCACCGCCGGCGGATGTGCCGTTGCAGGTGCCGCCTTCGACGGGCACAGCCGTGGCCGTGGTCGTGACGGTCGTCTGCGGTACGAGCGTGACGCCTTCAAAGCTCTCCACGCGAACGGTGACGGTGGCCGGTTCGCCGGCCTGTGCGGCTGGCGCGAGCGTGAGGATGAGTGAGAGCGCCGCTAGCGGCGCCACCGCCGACAGCGCCGGGCGGATGAGTCGGGTGATACGCATTGGAGCCAACCCCTTTCCACGAGGGTTTTTGTGGGCCGCGGCCGGAGGCAGGTCTCCTGGCTCCCGGGACGACCCCGCCGCGCCTTCCCAAATCGCATCGGGCGATTCAGTGGCGATTGCCATTGCCGCGAGGCACACCCGGTCACAGTGGCGGGTCCGCGCCGGATTCTCACCGGCTTCCCTTCGCCACCGACCGATCTTGACCGGCCGAGTCTACTCGACCCCGCGCTCGACGGAGCCCTTCAGACGGACGAGTCGTGCCTCCCATGCGCGGTCGGTTTCGCCCAGCCAGGCGAGCGCCGGATCGAGCGCTCCGGCGCGCAGGCTGTAGCGCACCTCGCGCCCGGCGCTGGGGGCGCGATCGAGCAGACCCGCGTCGTGGAGCGTCGTCAGGTGCTTGGCGATCGCCTGGCGCGTGATCGGCAGCGTCGAGCTGAGCGCGGGCACGCTGGTGCTGCCGTCGCGAACCATCGCGGCGACCATCTCGCGCCGGGTCGGGTCGGCGAGCGCGGCGAACAGCGGTCCGAGTCGGTCGTCGACGCTCAAGCGAACACAGGCGCGAAAGCCGCGACGAGCATCGCCGTCGGGAACGAGGGCGCGGTCTCGGTGACGGTGACACGCGTGCCACGCGGGACGGCGACGATCTCGAAGGCGACGCGCGTCGCGGGCGCGTCGTCCGCCGCCCACCACCACACGAGGCGAGGCGGCGCCTCGATCGACTCGACGTGGATCTCGCGTGTGGGCTCCTCCAGCCAGCGCTCGCGGCCCTCCTCGGTGACGAGCGCCTCGAACACCTCCTCCGGGCTGGCCTCGACCTCGATCTCGCGCTTCACGTCGCTCGCCATCGCCGTCGCCTCCCCCTTTTGTTGACAACCAATTGGTTGCTATGGTGCTTGACAACCATACAGTTGTCGAAAGGATAGCCCACCATGCCGCTGATCCCGATGGTCGTCGAGCAGAGCCCGCGCGGTGAGCGCTCGTTCGACATCTACTCCCGCCTGTTGAACGAGCGCATCGTCTTCATCGGCACCCCCGTCGACGATCAGATCGCGAACCTCGTCGTCGCGCAACTGCTGCACCTGGAGAGCGAGGACGCCGACAAGGACGTCTCGCTCTACATCAACTCGCCCGGCGGCAGCGTGTACGCGGGGCTCGCGATCTACGACACGATGCAGTTCATCAAGCCTGACGTCGCGACGATCTGCTTCGGCGTGGCGATGTCGATGGGCTCGCTTTTGCTGGCCGGGGGCGCGGCCGGCAAGCGCATGGCGCTGCCGAACTCGCGGATCCTGATTCACCAGCCGTCGGGAGGGTTCCAGGGCCAGGCGGCCGACATCGAGATCCACGCCCGCGAGACGCTCGAACTACGCGGGCGGATCGACGAGATCTATGCCGAGCACACCGGGCAGACCGTCGCGCGCGTGCACGACGACATGGACCGCGACCGCTACTTCACCTCCGAGCAAGCGCGTGAGTACGGGCTGATCGACCGCGTGATCTCCTCGCATGAGCTAACACGCTTGCGTACCGGGTTCGGGACGCGGGAGGGGCTCAGGAGTGGCTGAAGAACTGGCGCAGCAACGACGGCACCTGACCACTGGAGGATGGACCCGTAGGCACCCTTACCTGAGTGATCTTCGGGTGTCGCGCCGCACCGCGATCATCGTCGCCGCGAACGCTAGATGCTGCACGTTTGGGGCGCCCACCAATTGGACTTCCGGCTTCTTGCGACTCCAGGCGTCCGGCTTCGGCGCAGTTGTCACCTGGCGGCCCCTGCTGCTAGATCCACCCCAGCAGCGGGCCGAACACGAGCCCCGCAATCAAGTCGAGTGCCGCGAGCGAGGACACGACCTGGATCTGCCGCACGCGACTCCTGAGGTCATGAACCTTGAAGGCGACCACGTAGAAGGTCAGATAGCCGAACACGACGATCACGGGGAAGGTCGCGACGTTCCACCACCAGTAGTACCAATGGAACACGCCGTCGGCGTGCAGCAGCAGCTCGACGCCGACGGACACGAGCGACAGCCCGATCGAGAGCGCCCAGCGGTTCGGTAGACCCAGGATCTTGTCCTCCGGGTCTGGACGCAGCAGCTTGGCGAAGATCACGCCGTTGATGGCGAAGAAGAGCGTGATCTCGATCGTCAGGCCGATCAGGATCAGGTAGCTCGTGTTGCCGGTCACGGTCCACAGCGCGGCGTGACCGTCGAAGTGCAGCACGAGCGCGTTGACGATCTCGTTCGCCCAGTCCATCAGCCAGAAGGCGAGCCCGGCAAGGACCGCGTTCCAGTTCTCGCGCTCCACCTCGACCGCGTAGACGTAGACGACGAGCGCCAGCAGCGTGACCGTCGACCAGTTGAACAGCCCGAGATGGCGCAGCAGATGCTCGGCTTCCCGCGTGAAGCTTGTGACGGCTCCCACCTCTACCGCTCTTTCGTTCTAGCTCGTCAGCTGCACCGCGGTCCGGCCACGGCAAGAGCAGGCTATTGCAGAGGGCCGATGATCGCGAAGCGCGCGCCCCGCGGAGCAGTTCGAATCGTTCTCAGGAACCGTCGTTCGCAAACGCCTGATACGGGCGGCACGGCTCGTTACGCAGGCTCGGGCACGCCGGCAGCGCGGTGGGCACGCTGACCCCGGGAACAACCGGCAGCACGAGGTTCGACGGCATACTCGGCGAGAACGCGATCGACTCGTTCGCCGTCGCGCCTTCGGGTTCTGTGTGAGCGAAGGCCCAGATCGGCTGTGTGCCGTTCGGTGCCGCGATCGTGACCCGGATGCGCGAGCCCGCGCGATACGCGTGCCCCTCGAAGTACAGCGGGATCGTGACCGGGACGAACTGACCCGCGGGCATCGCGTCCACATCCGAGGCGAGGAAGGTCGGGATCGGCTGCAGCAGCGTGGGCTTCTGCTTGAACATGTTGTTTTTGCTCGTGGCGAGCTTGCGCTCGCTCGCCCGGATCCAGCCGTCCTGCACGAACGTTTCGTTGCCGTCGGGACGAACCTCGCCGACTGTCGCCTGCAAGTCGACATCCGGCGTGGAGGACTTGACCCACAGATGAACGGCGCCGCCGCCTATGGCCGTGGTGTCGCTCGTCAGCGGCGCCGATACATACGACACCGCCGAGCCCGCGGCCGGCTGTTCCCATTTCCATTCCCACTGCGAAGCATTGCCCCAGAGACCGCCGGACCCCGTGTTCGGTCCGAAGTCCGTCAGCGGCGTCGCGGCCGCATCCGAGGTGTAGGAATCGACGCCTTCAGCGCTCGGCTGATGTTCGTTCAGAGCGCCGTCGGGACCGAGATACCAAGTGCGCGCCTTCGTGCCAGGAATCGGAAACTTAGAGAACGAGTCTTCAAATCCAGGGTACGGATCGCCCGCCGTCGTCGTGCCGAGCGGAGATTTCCCGGCGCCGTTGTCGAACAGCACCCGGATCTCAGGGAGCGCTTCGAAGGCTGACAGCGCGGATTCGTAGGTCAGCTTTTCTTGGATCGGGTCCGAGGGAAGCGTGATGAGGTCGGTTTTCGGGAGCCCCATCGCTTCGTCGTAGATGACCGGGGACGCGGCGTGCACGACCGCCGAGTTGATGAGCGGCGCCTGGTGGGCGACGTACAGCTCCAAGAAGTCATACAAGCGGTCGTATGTCCACGGATCGAGCGAGTCGATGTGAGCGCCGTTGGTGAAGGTGAACCACTTGCGCTTCGTGCCGGTGAAGTGCTGAGCCAAGTCGGCGCAATGGCCGCCGGTCTGCTCGTCCTCCCACTGACAGGCCATGAACGTCGGCACGTCGATCTTGTGGACGAAAGTCACCGGGTCGAGTTCGTCGGCAACGGACGGATTGTAGGTCGAGTTTTCCCTGATCTTGTCCATCAGGTTGTTCGCCTCGCCGTGGAGATCCTGGTTGGACGCGCAGGTCTGATCGCCTTCCTGGATCTTTTCGTAGGCCCAGTGCTGGCCTTCCGTGGGACCCGCCGGTTCGGCGTTCTGCTGGCGTTGTTCGGCCCAGGCAACCGCGAAACCGGTGTTGAGGATGCCGCCCGGGTAGAGCGTCGTCGCGGTCGAGTCGATCACCGACAGCGGTGCGATCGCCTCCAGGCCCTGCGGGCGCAGCTGCGCCGTGAAGAGCTGGCTGATCCCGCCATAGGAGATGCCGAGCATCCCAACCTTGCTGCCGAGCACCCACGGCTGATGGGAGATCGTTTCGATCACGTCGTAGCCGTCGAGGTTCTGCAGCGGTTCGAAGAAGTCAAAGGCGCCGCCCGAGCAGCCGGTTCCGCGCATGTTCACGTCGACGACGGCGAAGCCCATCAGGTTGGCGAGCACGGCGATGCCGTTTTCTGGACCGGCCGGGTTCGCGTACCCGTAGCCCGAGTACTCGATCAGCGTCGGATAGGGCGGCGTGTAATCCACCGATGGCACGCCCGGAATTGGCAGGCTCGGCAGATGTATGCTGCCCGGCACTCCCGGCTCGCCCGCCGGGCTGGTCGGTGGGTGCACGTCGATCGACAGCTGTGTGCCGTCGCGCGTGGTCAGGTACGTGTAGCCGTTATCGGGGATTTCCTGGTCGTAGATGCTGGGATCCCACGGCTTCGCGGTGTCCTTGTGGACCGTGATCGGTTCCGAGGTTTCACCAGTCGAAAGGAGACGAACGCGGTAGCCCTTCCCCGGCTTCACGTCGCGGTACAGCAGCCCGCCGAGTGAGTCCGCGTTCTGCGTGGCCACGGTCGATCCGCCCTTGCTCAGCAGCGACACTTCACCGTTCGCGGGCAGTCCGGTGACGTCCACCTGATTCACGCTCCCCTGCACGGTGAAGGCTGACGCGCCCGCGGCCCCTGCCAGCAAAACGGCGAAAAGCGTGGCGGTGATGCAGAGAACGGCGCGAGACCGACGCACCGTTGCCGTCACCGAACGATGACTCTCCCCTACTGGACTCATGACCCGACGACCACGTGCACGCACAGCTCCGCCCCTTTCTCCAGCCTGGTCGCTTGGTTCGGGAAGTGGACCAGCTGGGCTGCCCGGCTGAGTACCCAGTTCCTACAGGCCGCTAAACATCAACACCAGGAAAAGTCCAGCCTTGCGAGGTGGCCCGTCGGCCCTGTCTGTAGGCCCAGTAGCGTCGCTAAGCGAAGTCCGACTCAGCTGCCGACGGTCGCCAGGTCGGCGTCTGTGTCGGCAAGCGTGTGACGATGCTGTTGACCGAGGTTTGGGGCCTCCGCGATCAGGCGCCGGGCGTGGTCGAGGTCGTCTGAGCGACCGAACGTGAGCGCCGCCTTGACGGTGCCGTCCTTCAAGTAGAAAGTCGTGAAGCTGTTCTCGTCCATCGAGCCGCGCACTATCTCCTCGTCCCAGTCGGTAGCCGGGCCGACGTACTCCAGCTCTCCCGCGTCGCCGAGCACGGAGTAGAAGTAGGGCACGACCTCGTGCGGGGTGTCTTTGCCGAGCATGTTGAAAGCCGCCGTCTTGCCGTGGTTGAAGGCTACGTCCCAATGCTCGATGCGCAGCGGCGCACCGCCGTGGACCAGCGAGTCGTACTCGCAGATGTCGCCGCCCGCGTAGACGCCTTCGGCGGACGTCTTCAGACGCGAGTCGCAGCGAACGCCGCCTCTCTCCCCTAGCTCAAGGCCGGCCTTCTTGGCGAGAGCGACGTCGGGCATGACGCCTGCGCCGATCACGACCGCCTGAGCGTCGAGCTCCAGCCCGCCGCGGGTGATGACGCGTCGAACGGTCCCGTCGCCCTCGAAGCGCTCCAGCTCGTCCTGCCCGTGGAAGACCACACCCATCTGCTCCAAGAGCCCGCGGAAGAAGCGCCCGGCCTGCTTGCCGAAGCCCCGTTCGAGCGGCTGCTCCTCCTGCATCACGACAGTGCAGCGCTTGCCCATCGCGGTCAACGAAGCGGCGACCTCGCAGCCGATGTAGGAGCCGCCGATCAGCACGACCCGCTCGGCGCCGGCGACGCCCTCGCGGATCGCGTCGGCGTTGCCGAGCGTGCGCAGATAATGGATCTGCTCCAGGTCGCAGCCCTCGACGTTCAAGCGACGGACGTTCGCGCCGGTGGCGATGAAGGCCTGCCCGAAGCCGACCTCTTGCTTGTCGGACAGCTTCACGGTGCGCGCCTGGAGGTCCAGTTCGGTGACGCTCGTCTTCGTCAGCAGCTCGATGTCCTGCTCGCCCCAGAAGCCGGCGGGCCGGAACAACGGCTCCTCGCGACTCTCCTTGCCGCGCAGGTAGCCCTTCGAGCACTCGGGCCGGTTGTAGGGCGCGTCGGGCTCGCGGCCGACGAGCAGGATCGTGCTGTCGGGTCCACCCTCCTCGCGCAGCCAGCGCGCGCAGTTGGCGGAGGCCAGGCCGCCGCCGATGAGCAGGTAGTCGACCTTGCGCCCGGGCATCGGGCCACCTTACAACGCGTGTCCCCGTCACAACGGCGCCTCACAGGCCGGGCGGATGCCGCACCGACCAATCCGCCCACGTCGGGATGTGGTCGAGGATGCGCCAGCGGGGACCGTCCTGGTCGCGGTTCGGCCCCACGTCGGTGCCGTCGTGGCTCGTGTCCAGACGCAGCCCGGCGATCGTGATGAACACGTGCGGAGTCGGCAGGTCGGCCGCGTAGATCGTGACCCAGCGGCCAGGGCCGGGATCGCCCCAATGGACGTAATCCTGCGCCAGCGGGTTCTCCGCGACGATTTCCGTGAGCGACCGGATGCCAGCCCGGTAGAGGACGTAGTTCACCGTGCTCGAGCAGTCCTCTTCGCTCACGCCGAGGGGATCGGGATGGCCTCCCGACCCGTAGCTCAGATCTTGGAGCTCGTTACCCGCGACGATCATCGCCTGCACGACCCGTGGGACGCCTGTCGGCACCATCGCGAGGTGGCCGTCGCCGGGAAGCAGCCGCGCGCGTTCGCCGGCGATCGCAACGATCCGCGTCGGCGAGCTGAGACGTGGAGGAGATGTCTCCAACGCGGTCGTCTGGAGCGACTCGCCGTCCAGCGCGCGATATCGCGACGCCCAGTGCTCGACCTCGTCGACGTACCAGCTGGCGTGGTTGTAGGCGAAGACCGCAGCCGCCGTGTGGCTCGGCGCACCCATCGCGTGCAAGTAGCGCGCTGCCGTGTAGATGGCATCGGCCGGGTCCCAGCGGTCGATGCGCCCGTCGCCGTCTCCATCCACCCCGAAGCTGCTCCAGGTCGAGGCGAGGAACTGCATCGGGCCGCCCGCTCCGGCCCGGTTCTCGGCGCCCTCCTGAGTGCAGGCAGGGTCCGGATCCTGGCCGTGGTCGCACTCGACGCGGCCAATCGCGGCGAGTACCGCCCAGTCGATCCGGTAACGCGTCGCCGCCGCCACATACAAGGCCAGGTAGCGAGGCGGTATTTCCTCGCGAGCAACACTGGAGACATCGGTTGCGCCAAGGCTCGTGGAGCTCGCGCTCGACGCACCTCGCGATGCGACGGTGAGAATCACGAGCGCGTAGAAGGCCAGCGTCAAGAACGCCGCCAGCGCCGCGAGTGTCGCCGAGCGCGGCAACGGCATCAATCACGGCCAATGCCGTAGTTCTGTTTTTTCCCGGCGGCGACTTCCCACATGTCCCGCAAAACCGGGTTCGCCATCGCCCTGGCGTCGAGCGGCGGGATCGGGCTGTCGGCGAACTCATCGGGGACCGCCGATGCGGGATCGACGGTGGGAGGCGGATCTGGCTGGGTCAGACCCGCACGCTCGAGCCCCCGGGCGCGCCGCCCGCGCAGCTGACGATCGATCTCCAGCCGCGTGACGCGTCGAGCCGCCGGGCCGAGCGCCTCGTAGGCGCTCGTGTCGTGTCCAGCGAGGGGTGCGAGCGCAGCATAGTTACGGGTGTGCATGACGCCGCGCGCGTCGCGTGCCTCGGGCAAGGTCGCCTGCGAGTTGAGGAAGCGCTCGCGCTCGTCCACCGCGGCGTCGGCGAACGTGCGACGACCTCGCGCCCAGACCGTCTGACTGCGCCGTCCCGCCTCCTCGCGGCGTAGTTGTCGGTCGCGCTCCGCGGCGGCGATGCCTGTGACCCGGGCGTGTCTGTGGGCGAGCAGCGCTGCTCGCCTGCGGTCGCCGTCTGCCAGTGCGTCGGCGCGAGCTGTGGCGATGCGTCCAAGTTGCGCCTCGTGCCCGACGACGGCGTCTGCCGTCGCGGGTTCGCCGCCGGCGACACGACCGTCGCGTTCGAGCATTGCGGCGACCTGTGGATCGATCGGCGTTCGTGCTGGCGCTTCGAGGACAGCGGCGGTCCGCGGCGACGGCGACGTGAGGTCGTCCAGGGCGACGGCCGATGCCCTCGACTCGTCGCGCCGGGCGAGCATACGGGTGAGTGCGAGCCGTGTCCCGCTCAAAGCTACGCCGGTGGCGAGGCGGGAGCCGACGCGTCCTCCTCCGCTGGCTCGTTCAGGCCCCGAGCCGAATGGTGCGAGGACCTGCCTGCGTTTCAGGAAAGCCGTCCACCAGAAGGCCGACAGCAGCAGCCACTGCGTCCACCAGCCAAGCGCGTCGAGCCCGACGAGGATCGCCGTGACGGTGAAGAGCAAGCCGAGCAGGAACGCGAACAAAAGCTTCGACAACACAGCTGACAGCAGCCGCGAGAGCCAGCGGGTGAACAGCGAGCGCCCGGAAGGCCCGAAGGCAGGCGCCAACACCAGGGCCGGTGCGAGCAGCAGGTAGACGAGCGTCTCGGTGGCGGCGGCCAGCAGGCGCGTCGAGACGAACAGGAACAGCAGGACCAGACCGAGCAGCCCGGATGTGATCAGCAGCAACCCCTCGATCCGTGGCCACGTGCCGGACGCCGTGCGGAACTCGGCCTGCGCAGCGGTCGATCCACGGCAGTCGGTTGCGTCGGCGCTCCCGCACAGCGCTCGCAGCAGGGAGTCGCCACGGTTGATCGAGTTGCGAGCACTCCCATCCGCCGGTAGCGCGAGGAACAGCTGCCCGTTGGTTCGTGCCGCCTGCAGCAGACGCACGCTCTGACGCAGGACATGCGCGATCGTGCGCGAAGGCCGAGCACAGCCCGTCGGCGGACCCGAGCACACGCTTTCGCTCAGCTCATCTCTGGCGATCTTCGTCGCCGCCACACGCAGCCGCGGACCCGCGCTCTCGCGGCACCAGGAGACGTCGCCGAACTCGAGGTAGCACCACGGGGTTTCGATCGCGCTCGCGAACAGCACGCGCAGGCTGTCCCCCAGGCTCGCACCCTGCGCCGCCGGACGTTCGCCCGTCGCGACCGCGAGCGTGCCGAGGCTGGCTTCATCGCCGAAGCGGGTGAGCGCACCGACCGTGCCGACGGGGTCGCCGATCAGCCACAGGCCGACGGCCATCATCACCGCCATCGAAAGCGCATCGCCAAGCGAAGCCGCTACGCGCCGGCGCACGAGCCCGTCGTAGGCGACGGCGATGCTGGCGCAGGCGAGCGCTAGCGGCAGCCATGGGCCGGTGATCCCGGCCTGCTCACGCACGAGCGCCGCGGCCGCTTGCGTCGCGGTGGCGCCCCCGAGCAGTTCGAGCGAGAACCCCCACTCGACCAACACGAAGACCGCATGCACGACCCACACGAGCGCGGACCACAACGGCGTGACGATCAGGCTCTGAGCGATGCTGAGCTCAGCGTCCCCTCCGAGCGACAGGAGCCCTGTGTCGATGTGCACGTCGACGCCGTAGTTGTTCGTCGGCGCAGCGCCCGCGACGAACCCAGATGTCTCGCAGTTGTCCTTGCCCTGCGCCGAAAGCGTCGTGAACAGCGGTGGACGGCAGTCCGGGCTCTCGAGGCCGTTGCCCGCCAGCGGGTCGGCTTCGACCTCCAAGCTGGGTTCGCTTTCCACCCCGCTCGCCGGCCCGCCAGGAGCCACGCCGAGCGGCGGCAGCGATGGCGATCGGGGCGGGCCTTCTCCTCGGCCGCCCCCCGGCGCGGGCCGGCTTCCTTTGCCAGCCGTGTGAGCGCCGGCCGCGCTGGCGCCTCCCAAAAGCGCCAGCGCGATGGCCGCGAGCACCACGACATACGACGACTGAACGCTCCTTGGCACGTTCAGCGGGAGGGCGTGGTCGAGAAGGCCTCGACGAGCTGCGGTACGAGCAGCTCCACCTGCACCGCCTCGATCCGTCCGCGGTGGTCGCGAAACAGGCAGCGACCGGCGTCGAGCTCGAGCAGGATCTGCTGCTTGGCACGATCCTGCGGGTCGAGCCCGAGCAGCGCCAGCGCCCGTGCCGCCTCGGCGCGCGAGCGCACACCGAATACGAACGTTGCGCCGACCAGGTTCTCGATCGACTCGCGCTCACCCACCAGAGCGTCGGTCAAGAGCTGGGTGCTGATGATCGGCACCGCGAGGTCAGATCGACCCATGCGCTGGAGCGACACCAGTAGCGATCGTCCGACCGGGTCTCCGAGCAGCCGCCAACCCTCGTCGAACGAGAACACCTTCAGCCGCTCGCGCTCCTCGCCCATCAGCTGCATCGCGAACATCGCGATCAGGCGCACGACCTGCTCGCCGACCCGCTCAGCCAGCGAATACTCCGAGCGACGCGTGCCGCTGAGCGGGACGGGCAGATCACGGATCGCCAGGTACGTGACCTGCTTGAGACCAACCGACGGCGGTGGCGCGAGCGCGTCGGCGAAACCGAGCTGGGTCAAGCCAGAACGCGCGTAGGTCTCCAGCGTCCGCCCCACCTCCCGCTCGACCGGGTCGCCGTCGAGCAGCCCTTTGACCACCTCGAGACAGGTTGGCCTGAGGGCACGCGAGATGACGCGATCGACGCTCCGTACGAGCGCCGTCTCCCAGGAGGGCTCGGCGCGGACCGGAAGCAGATCGCGCATGAACGCGACCGCCGCGTCGTGGCGAAGGTGGTTCGGCGCGACGCACAGCGGGTCGAGCATTCCGCGCATCGCCGGGTCGGCGCGAAGCGAAATCTGCTCGACGTGCGGCGCCACGTCCTCCAGGAGGTGAAAGCGATGATCCCCCTTGGGGTCGCAGTCGATCACCCGAGCGCCCGACAGGAACGCCTCGTAGGCCAGCTTCTGAGCGAGTGTGGTCTTGCCCGCGCCCAGTGAGCCGAGGCTGAGAATCGCGGTGTTGCGATCCTCGTCGGAGCCCTCGCGCAAGTTGAACAGCACCGGCTGACGCGAGCCCGAGAGCGTGTGGCCGAGGTAGAGGCCCCGCCGCGAGCCGGCGGCGTGTGTGGCGTCCGGCATCATCGCCGCGACCTGGCCGGCCGTCAGCGTGTCGTCGTAGCCCGCTACACGAGCCCTCTGGCCGGGCAGGTGTTGAGAGAACAGCGCCAACTGGGCGCCCAACGGGCGGTGCAGACGCACCCGTCCGTAAGCCCGACGGCAGAGCTCCACGCGCTGCTCCAACTCAGCCTCGGTCGCGGCGGCTACCGCGACCGCGAGGCTCGCACGCAACAGCGGTGGCCGGCTGGACGCCTGCAGTTGGGACAACAGCTCTCGTGCCGCCTCCGTCCGTCGGTAGCCGAGATCTGAGACGCCCAACTCGCCCTCAGACTCCGAGCGTGCGATCTGCTCGGCGTCCTGGGCGCGGCGACGGACGAGCTTGATCGCCAGCTCGTTGGGCAGCACACGTGCGGTGAGCGCCAGATCCACGCCGAAGGGCAGGCTCTCGACCGGCGCGAACATCAGCTCCGCCTCCGGGCCCGGGAAATGCACGCTGTCCGGGAGCGCACCGACGACCAGGTGCGCCTGCCACGAGAGCCCGCGCTCGGACTCAACCTTCAAGAGGCGCGGCCGCTGCTCGACGTAGCTGTTCATCCAGCGCAAGACGTCGCCCTCGAGCGGTGCCAGCATCGCCTTTCCGTTGCGCTCGAATGAGATCGCTCGTGGCTCATGAGCGAGCTCGACCTCCAGTTCGCCCAGGCCTCGGCAGAAGGCCCGCCGGATCAGCCACTGGAGCTCCGCTCCCACCGCCTCGCGGATCGGCAGGAAGTCGGCGAGTTGCGCCCGGACGCGTGTGGCGCGAGCCACGATCCGCTTCAGCTCTCGTGGCGAGAGCGCCCGCTGCTCGCGAGCCTCGAACAGCTCTGTCAGCCGTTGGCGCCAAGCGGCGGCGGCCCCGTGGGCCGCAAGGTCGGAGAGCGCCGAACCCACATCCCGCTGGGGGTCGCTCAGGCTCGCGGCGATGAACAGCGACGGCTGCGCAGCCCCGACCCCGTTCAGCTTCAGCGCCTGGCTGGTCACATAGCCTGCCATCGCCGATCCCGGGACCTCTGTCATCACGCGACGCGCGTAGCGCTCGACGGACCATTCGCGCGTGACACGCAGGATCTGAACATCGGCGGCGAGCCCTTCGAGCGCCCCCAACGTCGCGACGAAACGGCCGCGCTTGGCCTCGTCGGTGGACCAGGCGTAGCTCGACGGCTCCAAGACAAAGACCGCCCAGGCATCCCTGAGACCGGACGCAAACACGCAGTTGCCGTGTACGAACGCGATCGGCGCCTTCACCGGCCGCTCACGTCTCTCCCGGGAGGAGGCGGAGGGTCGCGTGCTCTCCGACCCGGAACGTACGGCGCACGCCAGCACCCGATGGGTCGGCGCCCGACACGACTAGCTCGCGGCGCGCGGGTCGCGAGCTGCCGAGGAAACGCAAGCGCCGACGTTCGCGAATCTCCGTCAGCGAGCCATGGACGACCACGGAGACTAAGCCCGGCCCCCGGTAGACGAACGAGCGCATACGCGCCTCTGAGCCTTCGGGGATCAGCACGACGTCGTGTGGATCCCAGCGCGACGCAGCCGTGACGACGGGCCGCATACCAGCAAGCTCGCGCGGCCCGAAGCAGAAGCTCAGACACGACAGCGCGGCCAGGTGAAACGGCCTTCCGTCGATCGAGAACTGGCTGAATGCAGCTCCCACGAACAACGGCAGAGCCAGATCCCAGACGAACCACGGGACGATCTGGATCACCGCCCCGATCAGCGGGATCCGGCGCAGCACGAGCATCGCCAGTGCCGCGACGAGTACGTACACGACCGCACGCACGGGAACGCCGCCCGGGTTCAGACGCAGCCGATCGATCGCGTAGATCC
>DASXER010000125.1:0-6268 GCA_036490015.1 Solirubrobacteraceae bacterium
CCCGTCAACGGCCAGGATGCGGTCGCCCGCCCGCAGCACGCCGGCGGCCGGGTCGTGCTTGCCGACCGCGCCGACCGAGGGCGTAGCGATCAGCGTCGTCTGTTCGGGGTCTAGGTTGCCGAACGCCACTGCGCCGTGGAAGGTGCCGCTGAACAGCACCAGCCAGAACAGCAAGAACGCGATCAGGATGTTCACGCCCGGGCCGGCGAGGATCACGGCGACGCGCTTCCAGGGCGGCTGGACGCAGTAGGCACGCCAGGCGATGCGCAGGTCCATGTCGCGGATCTCCTCCCAGGTCATGCCCGTGATGCGCACGTACCCGCCGGCCGGAATCGCGCCGATCGCGTACTCCGTTTCACCCCACTTGCGTTTGACGAGCGCGGGCGGGAAGAACAGCGAGAAGCGCTCGACGCGCATCCCGACCGCCTTCGCGACGGCGAAGTGCCCGAACTCGTGGAGCACGATCAGGAGGATGATTCCCAGCAGGGTCAGGACCCAGGCCACGGGCCCAGTTTCGCAGGCCCCGAGGCGCCTGCCCGCCGGTTCCTCAGCGCAGCGCGGCCACGGCCTCCACGGCGCTCGCGCGCGCGAGGCGATCGGACTCGTACAGCGACTCGAAGTCGCGGATCGGCTCGGCCGGCAGCTCGGCGAGTGTCCGTTCGACAACCTCGGCGATCTCCAGAAAGCGCAGGCGCCCTTCCAAGAAGGCGTGCACGGCGATCTCGTTGGCGGCGTTCAACACGCATGGCGCCGTGCCCCCCTCTTCGGCTGCTTCGCGCGCGAGGCGCAGGCAGGGGAACGCGTCGAGGTCGACGGGCTCGAACTCGAGCGTGCCGAGCGAGGCGAGGTCCAGCGGCTCGAGTCCAGTCGCGACGCTCTCGCCGCCGTGCAGCGCATAGGAGATCGCGATGCGCATGTCGCGCGGGCCGATGTGGGCGAGCATCGCGCCGTCGGCAAGCGAGATCAGCCCGTGGATCAAAGACTGCGGGTGCACGACCACGTCGATGCGCTCGTACGCGGTGCCGAACAGGTGGTGGGCCTCCATCAGCTCGAGGCCCTTGTTCATCAGCGTCGCGGAGTCGATTGTGATCTTGCCGCCCATCGCCCACGTCGGGTGCGCAAGCGCCTCTGTGATCGAAACGTCGCGCAGCTGCTCGCGCCGGCGCCCGCGGAACGGACCGCCGCTGGCCGTGATCGTGAGCGCCTGCACCGCGCCGGGTGGCTGGCCCGCGATCAGCTGGTGGAGCGAGGTGTGCTCGGAGTCGACCGGCACGATCCGCGCCCCGGTCGCCTCCGCCAGCGCCATCACCAGCTCGCCGCCGACGACCAGCGACTCCTTGTTGGCCAGCGCCAGGTCGATGCCCTCGCCGACCGCGGCGACCGTCGGACCGAGACCGGCCGAGCCGACGAGGGCGTTCAGGACCACGTCGGCGCCCGATTCGACGACCAGCCGCACGAGCCCGTCGGCGCCGGAGAGGACCTGTCCGTCGGTCCACGACTCGCTCGCGCGCGCCGCCGCATCGCCGTCCGCCAGGGCGATCCGCTCGACCCCGTGCGCGCGCGCCTGGATCAGCAGCTCCTCCCAGGAGCGCTCGGCCGAGATGCCGACCAGCTCCAGCTCGTCGCTGCGCTTGCAGACGTCGAGCGCCTGCACGCCGATCGAGCCGGTGGCGCCGAGAACCAGAAGCCGCTTGGGCGTCGACATGGAGCCGATCATTGCAGGGGCGATTGCGGGGCGATGCTCAGAACGCCTGCGGTGGACGTACGCGCAGGGCCTGCCGGCCCGCTTTCAAGGGGGAGATCTCGCCGAAGCCGTGGCGGGCGAACAGCGCATGAGCGTGCACGTTCTCCGGCGCGACGAGCGCGAACACGTGGCAGGCCCCGTGCTTAGCCTTCATGCGTTCCAGCACGCCGGCGAGCAGCGCGTCGCCAGGGCTCGAGCCGTCGGCGAGGCGCAGGCCGCGATAGCGCCCGTCGACGCCGATCATGTTGACGTACGGCGACTGCGGGATCGGCGCTCGATAGACCGGGGCCAGCAGTTCGTCCATCCAGTAGCTGCACACCCCCACCAGCGCGCCGGCCGCGTCCTCCAGCACGAGCAGCGCCTGCGGGATCGCCTCGCCTCTCGAAAGCCGCGCTGCGACGTTGTCGACGTGGCGCTCCCACGGATGCTCGCCGGGACCGCTCGAGAACCCCTTCAGCAGCGCATACGCGCCCGGCTCGTCCACCACTCGCACCGCCCGCAGCGGCTCGACGATCGCTGCCATCTCGGGCGCGGTCAGGGCTTGCTCGCGGCGCTCGGCGCGGGTCGCGCACCGATCCGTCGGAAACGTCCGCCGGCGGCGGCACGCTCGATCTCCGCCAGCTGCTCGGCCTGCTCGTCGCCGAGCCTGATGACCGTGCCGGGCTCGGCTTCCATCAGCTCCGGCAGGGCCTCATCGAGCGAGATCTCGCTCCTGCGCGCGAAGCGTGAGCCGTTCGTTCGCTGCTGCTCATCCATTGTCAGCCACCCCTCTCGATCTCTGTAACGAGCCATCTCTGTAATCGTCCGTCAGACGAAATCTTGAGCCATCCGTCAAAGCGAGGTCATTCCGACTCTCGGAACCGATCAGGAGTAGTCTCGCCCGACAGCCGGGCCCACCACACAAGACTGGAGCGAAGATGCGGTTTCGGAGTCCTAGACGAGTGACCCTGCTTGCGGCCGGCGCGCTTGCGTCGCTCCTGCTCGCGACCACCGCCGCCTGGGCCTCGGCGCCCTCGATCACGATCGAAGGCGAGGGCGTCAACGGCGGCAGCCCGGACAGCACCGGTCTGAACAACATCCTCTTGAACGCGACCATGGTGGGCAAAGCAGCTTTTGGAACGCTCGAAACACAGGGACGCTACGGCGGCCTCGACAACGGCTCCTACGACGCCTTCGAAGGCGAAGTCACGTGCATGCTCGTCAAGGGCAACCGGGTGGTCCTCGGCGCGATCGGCCGGGCCAGCAGGCACGACGAACGCGAAGGCACGACGATCATGCCCGGCACCTACGTGCAGGTCGCGGTGGTCGAATTCGGCGAATTCGAAGGCTTCTTCGGCAGCCCGGTGCGGCACGCCTACGGCTCGCTCGGTGCCCACCACGAAGGCGAACCTGGCACGAAACCGCCGAGTTGCAAGAAAATGAAAGCGATGGCCGTGCAGACCGCCGCGACCGAGTTCGACTCGCTCGCGCTCTCGCCGTCGATCACGAAGCCCAAAGAAGGCGCGAAAAGCTCCTCCGGGAGGGTCAAGCTGGCCGGGACGGGCGAACCCAACAGCATCATCGTCGTCTACCAGGTCGGCCACAGCGGCACCGAAGTCGCGGTCAACCCGCAGGGCAAGTGGTCGCTGAAGCTGACGGGGTTGGCGCCCGGCAAATACGAATACAGCGCGAAAGCGCTCAGCGGCTCCAAAGTGACCGCCAACACGGTGACGTTCGAAGTCACCTGAGCGGGACGGCCGGTGCCGCCTGCCGGCTAGTGCACGTAGGCGGCCCAGATGTAGTAACCGGCGACGGCCGTGAAGAGGACCGCGTCGAGACGATCCAGCGCGCCGCCGTGAGCGCCGAACAAGCCGCCTGAGTCCTTCGTCTGGGCCTCGCGCTTGACGAACGACTCGAACAGATCGCCGATCGGCGCCACGAGCGCCACGCCGAGGCCGAGCACGAGCGCGTGCGAGACCGGCAGCCATTCCTGGTAGCGCCCGGCGATCCACACGCCGAGCACGGCGCACAGCATCCCGATCGCGAGCCCCTCGACGGTCTTGTTGGGCGACACGCGCGGCGACAGCTTGCGCCGGCCGAACGTGCGTCCGCCGAGATAGGCGCCGGTGTCGCCGAGGAAGGTCCCGACGAGCACGTCGAGCACGATCCCGAGACCGTGCGGCAGCCCGCGCAGCAGGACGGCGTGGGCGAGCGCGAAGCCGACCCAGTAGACGCCGAGCAGCGTCAGCGCGAGACCGCCGACGCTGGGCGTGTGCTGGGCGAGCGTGAGCCCGAACAGCAGCGGCAGGATCGCCACCGCAACGAGCAGCACCTGGCGCTGATCGCCGTATTGAGCCGCCAGCAGCAGCCCCGCGAGGCCGATGAAGCCCGCCAGGCGCACCGGGTTGGCGCGCTCGTACATGCCGTACAGCTCGTGCAGGCAGACGGCGCCCAGCACGAACAGCCCGAGCGTGAAGATCAGCCCGCCCTCGATCACGATGAACAGCGCGAACGCGATCGCCGGCAACGCCGCCAGCACGCGTGCGCTCAGATCCGAGCGTGGCTGGCCGCGACGCTCCGGTGCGCGTCGGCGATCGGGGCGCTGGCGCCTGGAGCCCCCTCCTCCACGTCGCCCGGCGCCACGGGCCGGGCGCCTGGGCGGACGTGCGCCGGCGGGAGTGTGTGGACCGCTCGCCATCAGCGCCCACCGAAGCGTCGCCGGCGGGCTGTGTACTCCGCCAGCGACTGCTCGAGTGCGCGACGATCGAATTCGGGCCACAGCTCGTCGCGGAAGATCAGCTCGGAGTAGGCGGATTGCCACAGCAGGTAGTTCGACAGGCGCCGCTCGCCGCTGGTGCGGATGATCAGGTCCGGGTCGTGCATCTCGGGCGCGTATAGGCAGGCACGGAACTCCTCCTCGCTGGAGCCCTGGAAGCGACGTGCGGCGTCGAGGATCTCGGCGCGCCCGCCGTAGTTGAAGGCCACGAACATCGTGATGCGGGTGTTCCCGGCGGTCATCGCTTCAGCCCAGTCGATCTGCTCGACGAGGCCGGCGTCGAGCCCGTCGCGGCGGCCGATGAAGCGCATACGCACGCCTTCCTCGTGCAGCTCTGGCGTCTCGCCGTCGATGCGCTCGGAGAACATCTCCATCAGACCGTGCACCTCCTCGACCGGCCGGCTCCAGTTCTCGGTCGAGAACGAGTAGACGGTGAGCTCCTCGATGCCCAACTCGGCGGCGTCGCGCAGGCGTTCCTTGACCGTGTCGGCGCCCGCGCGGTGACCCTCGTTGACCGGCAGGCCGTGCTTGTCGGCCCAGCGGCCGTTGCCATCGGTGATGATCGCGACATAGCGGGCCGCCGCAGACTCACGCTGCCCGTCCGGTGCCATCAGACCGCGAGGATCTCCTCTTCCTTGGACTTGAGCACGCCGTCCAGGTCGCCCACGTGGGTGTCGGTCAGCTTCTGCAGCTCGACCTCGGCGCGGTGCTCGTCGTCGGAGGAGGCTTCGCCTTCTGACTTCAGCTCGCGCAGGTGCTGCATCGTGTCGCGGCGCACGTTGCGAATCGACACGCGGCCCTCCTCGGCCAGGTTGCGCACGACCTTGACGAGGTCGCGCCGACGCTCTTCGGTCAGCTCGGGGATGACCAGCCGCACGACGTTCCCGTCGTTGCCCGGCGTGAGCCCGACGTCGGACTCGTTGATCGCCTTCTCGATCGCCTTGATCGAGGACTTGTCGTACGGCTGCACGGTCAGCAGCCGCGCCTCCGGCGCGGAGATCGTCGAGAGCTGGTTGAGCGGCGTCATCGCGCCGTAGTAGTCGACCACGACGCGATCGAGCAGCGACGGGCTGGCGCGCCCGGTGCGCACGGTCGAGAACTCGTGCGCGGCCGACTCGACCGACTTCTTCATGCGCTCGTCGGCGTCCTGGAGCAGCTCGTCGATCAGGTTGTCATCGGCCATCGTCGTCTCCTGTCCCAGTCGTTACCAGCGTCCCCACACGCTCGCCCGAGATTATCCGTGGCAGGCTCGCGTCGTCGTCCATGTTGAAGACGTTCAGCGGCATCCCGTTCTCCATGCACAGCGCGAGCGCCGTCGAGTCCATCACGCGCAGACGTTGCTCGAGCGCCTCCATGTGGGTGATCTCGGGGATGAACTTGGCGCTCGGGTCGAGCGCTGGGTCGGCCGTGTAGACCCCTTCGACGCCGTTCTTGGCCATCAGGATGATCTCGGCGTGGATCTCGGCCGCGCGCAACGCCGCCGCGGTGTCGGTCGTGAAGAACGGGTTGCCCGTGCCGGCGGCGAAGATCACGACCCTGCCCTTCTCCAGGTGGCGCATCGCGCGCCGGCGAATGTAGGGCTCCGCGACCTCGGAGATGCTGAGCGCCGACTGCACACGCGTGTTGGTGCCACCCTTCTCCAGCGCGTCCTGCAGCGGCAGCGCGTTGAGCACGGTCGCGAGCATGCCCATGTAGTCGGCAGTCGCGCGGTCCATGCCAGCCGCGGCGCCATGCATGCCGCGGTAGATGTTGCCGGCGCCAACGACGAT
>DASXER010000137.1:0-14984 GCA_036490015.1 Solirubrobacteraceae bacterium
GAGCGCGGGGATCCGCGGGCGCAGCTCGTTCACCCGCTCGGCCGCCGCCTCGGCCTGGGCGCTGACTCGGGCGACGAGTGCCCGGCCGCGGTCGACCACCCCCTTCCCACGAGCTTTCATATGGGTACCCTAGGTGCATGCCCGCCCAGGCCTATCTCGGCAAGGAGTGCGTCTGCCAGCTCCACAAGGGGATCTGCGACCAGAGCTGCGTGCAGGGGATGCTCGACACGCCGTTCTACATCGCCTGCCTGAAGCTGACCGGGCGGCGCTGCCTCGTCGTCGGCGGCGGCGAGATCGGGCTGGAGAAGGTCGAGGGGCTGCTGGCCTGCGACGGCGAGGTCGTCGTGATCGCGCCCGATGCCCACCCCCAGTTGCGCGCTTACGCCGAGGAGGGCTCAATCGCCTGGGAGCAGCGCCCCTACGCTGGCGCGGACGACCTGGAGGGCGTCTTCATGGCGATTGCCGCGACCGACGACACCGACGTCAACATCGCCGTCTACGACGACGCCGAGCGGCGGGCGATGCTCGTCAACGTCGTCGACGTGCCGCCGCTGTGCAACTTCATCTTGCCGGCGATCGTGCGCTCGGGGCCGCTGGCGATCGCGATCTCTACCGCCGGCGCCTCGCCCGCGCTCGCGAAGCGCATGAAGCGCGAGATCGAAGCCCAGTTCGGCGAGCGCTACGCGCGTCTGGCGGTTCTGCTCAACGAGGTGCGCGGCTGGGCCAAGGGCACGCTCCCCACCTACCAGGACCGCAAGCAGTTCTTCGAGGGCATCGTCAACGGAGAGCCCGATCCGGTCGCCTTGCTGAGCGAGCCCGAAGGCGACGCGGCGGTGCGCACGCTGATCGCCGCAGCACAGGACGCCTGGGCGCGACAGGTGGCGAGCACCTGACGAGGTGAGCGCCCTCGCGGTCGAGGCGCTGTCTCGGCACTACGGCGAACGAGAGGCCCTGAGCGGCGTCTCGCTCGAATTGGAGGAGGGCCGCACGCTAGTCGTGTTCGGCCCGAACGGCGCCGGCAAGACGACACTGCTGCGCGTGCTCGCCGGGCTGCTCAGACCGCACTCCGGGGAGGTGCGCGTGCTCGGCCACGACCTGCCGTCGGAGGCCTGGGCGGTGCGCGGCAGGGTGGGATTGTTGGCGCACGAGCCGCTGCTGTACCGCGAGCTGACCGCGCGCGAGAATCTGCGCTTCCACGCCCGTCTGCACGGCGTAGCCCCTGAGCGCGTGGCCGAGGTCTTGGAGCAGGTCGCGATGAACAACCGTTCGGATGAGCCGCTGCGCACGCTTTCGCGCGGCATGGTGCAGCGGGTGGCGGTCGCGCGCGCGGTGCTGCACGATCCCGAACTGCTGCTGCTGGACGAGCCGCACGCGAACCTCGACCCGGCCGCCGTCGAGTTGGTCGCACCGCTGATCGGCCCCGGCTCCGGGCGCACGCGCGTGATCTGCAGCCACGACCCGGCCGGCGGCTTGAAGGACGCCGACCTCGTGCTGGGCCTGCGCGCCGGCCACCCGGCGCTGCTCGCGGCAGCCGCGAACGTCGCATCCGAGCAGATCGTCGAGCTGTACCGATGACGAAAGCCCAAGTCGGCACACGTCAAACGGTGGCCGCCCTGCTGCGCAAGGAGCTGCTGGTCGAGCTGCGCACGCTGGAGTCGGTGCCGGGGATGTCGCTGTTCGCCGTCACCACCTTCGTCGTGTTCCACTTCGCTCTGAACAAGGGCAGCGTCGAAGGGGACCTTGGCGCCGGCATCCTGTGGGTGACGCTGCTGTTCGCCGCGATCCTCGGCGTCAACCGGCTATTCGTCGCCGACGCCGATCAGGGCGGCTTCGACGCCTTCCTACTCGCGCCGGTCGAGCGCAGCGCGATGCTGACCGCGAAGCTGATCACGCTGCTCGCCTACCTCATCGTGCTGGAGCTGATCGCCGTGCCGGCCTTCTCGATCCTGCTGCTCGGACCGCCGCTCGGCGGCGCGCTCCCGGACCTGCTGGCGCCGCTGGCCCTGGCCGACATCGGCGTCGCGGTGATCGGCACGCTCGTCGCGGCGCTCGCGGTCCACACCCGCGCGCGGGACCTGCTCGGGCCGCTGCTCGCCCTGCCGCTGTTCGTCCCGATCGTGATCGGCGCCGCGAGGTCCACGGCACCGCTGCTGGCTTTCTCGCACCGCAGCGCGCCCGCGGGGCACTGGCTGTTGACGCTCGGTCTCTATGATTTGGTCTTCGGGCTGATCGCCTACGCCCTGTTCGACTTCCTCCTGGAGGACTGAATGCCATCCTCGAGCCGGCCTGGCGCTGGCGCCCCCGACAGCAGACCGCGCAGTGCCGGGCGCGGCGGCTATGGCAAAGGCCTCGGCGCACTCAGCATCGCGACGGTCGTGGCGATGGCCGCCTCGCTCGCGCTCGTGTTCTTCTATGCGCCGCTGGAAGCGGAAGAAGGCTTTCTGCAGAAGATCTTCTATGTGCACGTGCCGCTCGCGATCGTCGCGCTGTGCGGCTTCGTGATCGGCGGCCTGTTCGCGATCCAGCATCTGCGCACGCGCGACCCGCGCTGGGACATGCTCTCCTACGTCGCGATCCACATGAGCCTGATCTTCGCCGTCGGCACTTTGATCACGGGCTCGATCTGGGCCAAGGGCTCGTGGGGACACTGGTGGGTATGGAGCGAGCCCACCCTCGTGTCCTTCCTGATCGTGTTCCTGCTGTACGCGACCTACCAGCCGCTGCGCTTCGCGATCGAAGACCCCGAGCGCCAGTCACGCTACGCGTCCGTGTTCGCGATCACCGCCGGAGCATTCGTGCCCCTGAACTTCATCGCCGTCCGCGCTTCGACCCAGTTCCTGCACCCACGTGTGCTCGGCAGCGCCTCCAACCTGCCCGGCTCGATGGCCTTCACGTTCGTCGTCAGCGTGGTCGCGATCGCGCTGCTGTGGACGACGCTCTGCAAATACGAGCTGACGGCCAAGCACACACGCGCGCAGGTCAAAGCGCTGCGCCGGCGCCTGGCGGGCGAGGCCGTGGATCCGATGCGCCGCTCGCGCAGCGCCGCGCCGGCGGCACCGCCGACGCCGGTCGTCAGGACGTCCACCTGATGCTCGCCGCCCTGCTCGCCGAGACGCCCGCGCTGCCGCTGCACACGGCCGGCAAATACGTCGCCGCGGCATACATCGTGCTGTTCGTGTTGGTGCTGGTCTACGTGGCGATCATGGCGCTGCGCCTGAGCCGCATCGAGCGCGAGCTGGGCGAGCTGCTGGAGCTGGCCGACGAGCAGAAGGAGTCATCGACGGCATGAGCGAGCTGCTGGCACTAGGGATCTCGCACAAGACGGCCCCGGTCGCCCTGCGTGAGCGGTTGGCCTTCCTCGAGACCGAGGGAGCCGAGTTCGCGCGTCGCGCGGTCGACACGGCAGAGGTCAAAGAGGCGGTTGTGATCTCGACCTGCAACCGCACCGAGGTGTACCTCGTCGTCGGCGACCCGGTGCAGGCCGAGTCCGACGTGCTCGGCCTGCTGGCGCGACGCGCCGACATCCGCCCGACCGAGCTGACAGACGTGATCTACTCGCCGCGCAACTGCGACGCCGCGCGCCACCTGTACCGCGTCACGGCCGGCCTGGAGTCGATGATCGTCGGCGAGGCCGAGATCCAGGGGCAGGTGCGCCGCGCCCACGAAGCCGCGATGGAAGCCGGATGCACGGGGCCGTTGACGAACCGGCTGTTCGCCGCCGCGCTGACGACTGGCAAGCGCGTGCGCTCGGAGACCGCGATCGGCTCCAGCCGCGTGAGCGTGCCGTCGGTCGCGGTCGACCTCGCGCTGAGCGTGCTGGAAAGCCTCGAGCACCGTCACGTCGTGATCCTCGGCGCCGGCGAGACGAGCGAGCTGACGGCGCGCGCGCTGGCCGACCAGGGGGCGGGCACGATCTTCCTCGCCAACCGCCACGCCGACCGCGCGCGCAGCCTCGCCGAGCGCTTCGGTGGCCAGGTCGTCGGCTTGGAGCGACTGCCCGAGCAGCTGCAGCAGGCCGACATCGTGCTGTGCTCGACCTCCTCGCCGCAACCGATCGTCGGCCGCGAGGAGCTGGAGCTGGTGATGGCCGAACGCGACGGGCGTCCGCTGCTGTTGATCGACATGGCGGTGCCACGCGACGTCGAGGCGGCCTGCGGCGAACTCGACGGCGTCAGCCTGTATGACATCGACGACCTGCAGGCGGTCGTCGCGCGCAACCTGAATACGCGCGAGCTAGAGGCCCCGCTCGCGCTGGAGATCGTCGAGCAGGAGATCCACCGCTTCGCCCGTTGGCTCGGGCAGCTCGACGCGCTACCGACCGTCTCGGCGCTGCGCCAGCACGGCGAGTACATCGTCGAGCAGGTGCTGGCCGAGAACGCGACCCGCTGGGAGTCCGCCTCGCCGCGCGACGTGGCCCGCGTCCAGGAGCTGGCGCGGGCGGTCATGAGCCGACTGCTGCACGAGCCGACGATCCGTCTGCGCAGCCTCAGCGAGGAGCACGGCCATGCGAGCCTCGAGCTGGTGCGCGAGCTGTTCGCGCTGCGCGAGGACCAGGAGACCGAGGAGCCGCGCTCGACGGGGCTGGCGGAGGTCCACGACCTCCGACGCCGTCGCGAGCGTTGATGCGAATCGGCACGCGGCGCAGCGCGCTCGCGCTAGCGCAGGCACGCCTGGTCGGCGAGCTGCTCGGGGAGCACGAGCTGGTGGAGATCACGAGCCAAGGCGACATCGACAGATCGGCCGGCGACAAGAGCCGCTGGGTCGGCGAGCTGGAGCGCGCGCTGCTGGCGGGCGAGATCGATCTCGCCGTGCACTCCGCCAAGGACCTGCCGGGCGAGCAGGCGGACGGCCTCGCGCTGTTCGGCACGACCGCGCGGGCCGCGGCGAGCGACGCCCTGTGTGGGGCGAGTTCGCTGGACGAGCTGCCGTCGGGCGCACGCGTCGGTACGAGCAGCCTGCGCCGAGCGGCCCAGCTGCGCGCAGCGCGCGCGGACCTGGAAGTCGTCGAGCTGCGAGGCAACGTCGACACGCGCCTGAGGAAGTTGGAGGAGTCCGAGCTGACCGCGATCGTTCTGGCCCGCGCCGGGCTGGAGCGGCTAGGGCTGACTCCCAAGCCTGCGGTCGATCTCGACCTAGAGCGCTTCGTGCCGGCGCCGGGACAGGGTTGCCTCGCATTGCAGGGACGCGCCGGGGACGACACCGTGCGCGAGGCCGTGGAGACGATCGGCGCGGAGAAGGACTTCGCCTGCCTGCTTGCCGAGCGAGCCCTCGCCGCCGTGCTCGGCGCCAGCTGCAACACACCGCTGGGGGCACACGCGTGGGCCGAGCACGACACGCTCAAGATGCGCGCCTGGGTCGGGCTGCCCGACGGCTCGGCCTGGCTACTGGACGAGCTGAAGGGGACCGAGCCCGAGCGGCTGGGCGAACAGCTCGCCGAGCGCCTGCGCGAGGTCGGGGCGGCGGAGATGATTGAGCAGGCCGAGGCCCTTGCCTAACGGCAGGGTGTATCTGGTCGGGGCGGGACCTGGCGATCCCGGGCTGCTCACGGCGCGCGCGCTGGAGCTGATCGCGAGCGCCGACGTGATCCTCTACGACCGCCTGGTCGGCCCGAGGGCGCTCGACGGCGCGCGCGCCGACGCGGAGCTGATCTTCGTCGGCAAGGAGGGCGGCGGCGAGGCCGTGCCCCAAGAGCACACCGAGGAGCTGATGCTCGTGCGTGCGCGCGGCGGGGCGAATGTGCTGCGTCTGAAGGGCGGCGACCCGTTCGTGTTCGGGCGCGGTGGCGAGGAGGCGCTCACGCTGCGCGAGGCGGGCATCGAGTACGAGGTCGTGCCGGGCGTGACGGCCGGAGTGGCGGCGCCGGCCTACGCCGGTATTCCGGTCACACACCGCGGCCTGGCGAGCGCCGTCGCGCTGATCACCGGCCACGAGGACCCCGCCAAGCCGGAGACGGCGATCGACTGGCGTGCGCTCGCGGCCTTCCCGGGCACACTCGTCTTCTACATGGGGATCGGCCGCCTGGACGGCATCGCACGCGAGCTGATCGCAGCCGGGCGACCCGCGGGCGAACCCGCCGCGGTCGTGCAGTCGGGCACGCTGCCCGAGCAGCGCGCGCTGGTGGCGACGCTCGAGACGATCGCCGCCGAGGCCAAGGCCGCCGGCATCCGCCCACCCTCGATCACGCTCGTGGGCGCCGTGGCGGGGCTGGGCGAGCGGCTCGCGTGGCTGTCACGTGGACCGCTGACCGGCAAGACGGTCGCGGTCACACGCGCCCGTGCGCAGGCGAGCGTCCTGGCTCGGAAGCTGTCGGATCTCGGCGCACGCGTCGTGCAGGCGCCCGCGATCAGGACCGTGGCGCTGGAGGGCGAGCCGCTCGATCCATCCGGCTACGACCTGATCTGTGTCACGAGCCCAAGCGGCGTCGACGCGCTGTTCGCGCGGCTCGCCGGCGACGCGCGCTCGCTGGCGGGCGCGACGATCGCGGCGATCGGCCCCGGCACCGCGCGCGCGCTCGCCGGGCACGGCATCGTGGCCGACGTCCTGCCCGAGCGCTTCGTGGCCGAGTCGCTCGTCGAAGCGCTGGCCGATATTCCGGTGCGAAGGGCACTGGTCGCACGAGCGAAGGTCGCGCGCGACGTGCTGCCCGACGCGCTGCGCGAGCGGGGTGCCGAGGTGGACGTGCTCGACCTCTACGAAACCGTCGCCGAGCCGTTGGGCGGACGGGCTCTGAACGACGCGCTCGCGGCCGACTACGTCACCTTCACCTCGTCCTCGACGGTGCGCTTCTTCCTGGAGGCCGCCGGCGCCGACGCGCGTCCGAGCGGCAGGATCGTCTCGATCGGGCCGGTCACGAGCGAGACGCTGCGCGAGCGCGGCCTGGAGGTGGACGTCGAGGCCGCCCAGCATGACGTCGACGGCCTGATCGAGGCGCTCGTGGCAGACGCCGCGGGCTGAGCCGATCTCGGCCCGACGGACACGTCATCCCCGGGTCGAGCGCGGCTCGCCGCAGGGGGCCAGAGCACTGCTCAGAGGAGCTGCGCTCTGCCCCCATCGACATTAAATTGAGGACTGATACGAAGTCCGGGCCGCGCAGAACCGATCCGAAGTGTTCGGCGAAGTCGTCGCCGAGCTGCTCGGCATGAACCGCACCGACATGCGCGTGCTCGTCGAGCTCGCGCCGCTCGCCTTCGAGACGGCCGTCAGGGTCTACGAGCCGATCGCCGAAGGCTTCAAAGACCAGATAAGCGCTTACAGCGACAAGGAGCTGGCGCTGATCCTCGCCTTCTTCCAGCGAGGGCGTATCTTCCACGACGAGCAACTGGAGCGCGTGCGGGGGATGCTGCGCGCGAAGCACGGGAAGGATCCCGAGTGACGATCCGCGGCCGGCAGGCAGGCGGAGACGAGGGAGTCCTGCCGTGAGCGATGCGCCGACGATCGCGTTCCTGTCCGACTACGGCCTCGGCAACGAGTTCGTAGGTGTCTGTCATGCCGTGATCGCGCGCCGCTGCGCTCCCGCGCGCGTGATCGACCTGACCCACGCCATCCCTCGCCACGACGTACGTACCGGCGCGATCGTGCTGCGCGCGACGCTCCCCTACCTGCCGCAGGCGATCATCCTGGCGATCGTCGACCCCGGCGTCGGCACCACCGGCGAGCGCGGACGCCGCGCGGTCGCGGTGCGCACCGCGGGTGAGGACAGGCTGCTGGTCGGCCCCGACAACGGACTGCTCGCGCCGGTCTGCGAGCGGCTCGGGGGCGTCGCCGAAGCGGTCGACGTCGGACAGTCCAGCGAGCGACTGCAACCGGTGTCGGCGACCTTCCACGGCCGCGACATCTTCGCCCCCGTGGCAGCCGCGCTGGCAGCCGGCAGGCCACTAGCAGAGCTCGGCGAGCAGCTCGACCCGGCGAGCCTGAGGGGTATGCACCTACACGTCGCGGTACGCACACAGGCAGGCCTCGAGCTGCACGTCCTGCACCGCGACACGTTCGGCAACGTGATCCTCGACGGCGACGTCTCGCAGCTCGCCGAGCTCGGCATCTCCGTCGGCGACGAGCTGTCCGTGCGCCACCCCGCCGGCAACCACACGGCGACGTTCGCCAACACCTTCGCCGACGTGCCACCTGGAGGCCTGCTGCTCTACCAGGACGGGCTCGGCATGTTGGCGCTGGCCGTCAACCGCGGCTCGGCAGCTGACATGCTGGGCGCCGAGCGCGACGACGAGTTGCACATCGGCGTGGGATGAGCCCAGCCGGCGCGCTTGGACGGCCGCGCATCCACCTACGCGTTACCGACTCGACCAATGAGCGGGCAAAGGATCTGGCGGCGCGGGGCGCGCCGCACGGCACGCTCGTTACCACCTCCCAGCAGACCGCCGGGCGTGGTCGACAAGGCCGGCGCTGGTCGGCCCCGGCCGGCAGCTCGCTGCTGATGTCGCTCGTGCTGCACTCGCCGCCGACGCTGCTGCCACTCGCCTCGGCGCTGGCCGTCAGCGATGTCGCGGGCCCCGAGGCGCTGATCAAGTGGCCTAACGACATCGTCGTGCGCCAGCGCGAGGACGGCACGCTCGGCAAGCTCGCGGGCATTCTCGTCGAGGGCCGCCCGCAGGCGGGCTGGGCGGTGCTCGGCATCGGGCTGAACGTCGCCGTCGATTTGGATGAGCTGCCTGTTGAGCTGCGCCCCGGATCGCGCGAGCCGGATGCGCGGCCGGCGGCGAGCATGGGACGAGACCCGAGCGAGGTCGAGCCGCTGCTGCGCGAGCTGCTGGCGGCGCTCGAAGCCCGCCTCGCGGCTGGCGACGAGCAGGTCCTCGAGGACTGGCGCTCACGCGACGCGTTGCTCGGGCGCGAGGTCTCCTGGAGCGAGGGGAGCGGACAGGCCGCGGGCATCGACGGCCTCGGCCGGCTCGTGGTCGAGCTGCCCGGCGGCGGGCACACCGCGCTCGGGGCAGGCGAGGTGCATCTTCGGGGCCTTGGGTGAGTTACTAGCAATCGCTACTCCGTCGCCTGCCCGCTATACGGCCGGCGGCCGGGACGACTTCGTTCGCCTGGAGACGCTGAGAGGTAAGGCGGGGATGGGGCCGCGCTTCGCCGCGACCCCACGTCCCGTCACAGCGGGCGACCTTCGGCGGAGCGGCTCAATGCGCACTCCACCCTTTTTTCGTCACGGACGTATACCCGACTTTGCCTTCGGTGCTTTCCAATGTTGTTTTTTCGATTTCCAACGATTCTGGTTTGTTTTGAAAGAGGAAGAACTTTTCTTTAGTCAGTTCACTCGCATTGGGTATTTCGCCCTTGGCCCTACCGGTGATTTCCACATTTTTTTTGGCGCATACCCCCACGGCTTCTATTTCAAATTTTGCGACTAGGGTCCCCGTCACCGGTTCGAGAATAAATTCCACAGCAGTGCCGACCTGTCTGATTTCTCCCTTGAGCGCTGCGGTTTTTATTTCTTCGCCTTTTATTTTGCAGCCGGCTGGTTTCATGACTTTGCATTTCGTGAAGGTGATGCTTTTGGCCCCCAGTTTCACCGTGCCTTCGAGGAACGCTTCTTGATAGCTCGCCGCTTCACACGACACTTCGAATTCTTTTTTCCATTTGAATTTGAATGGAGCAGCCACGGTGGCCGCGCTGTTGAATGGTTCTTTGGCTTCTAATTTCAGGATTTCTTCTTTCCCTTCGCCAGTTTCGATCCACCAAGCAAAGGCCGCCGCAGAGGACGCCGTCACCACGCCCAAGGCCAGCGTGGCCAGCGTGCTGAAAGCGATCAACCTGATTCTCGACATGACACCCATCTCCTATTTCATCTCGGCCAAAGGCCGGAGTTTGCGTGCACGAGCGGCGCCTCCCTGAGCCGCCCGTCACCGGCGCCGACCATGCCGGCCAGCGGTTCTACGAAGACCGATTATGGGGGCGATTCGCAAAGATGGAGCGACCCAGCGGCGCGCTGGAGCAAACGCGTTGGCGCCGGCGGCGCCTACCGACAGGATGCGACGTCGTGGACCTCGTCCCCGGCGCCTGCGGTAGCGGGAATCCGGGACCGCGCCGCTCCAGCTTGCCGTGCGGTCACACCCCCGTCTATGCCCGCCGACAGGGCACGCGGCTTTCGGTGCGATGTCTCTCACCTATAACTTAGACTGAAGGCGACGACACTGGCGTCGGGGCAGTCTCCCAGCGCCGCGGCGTCACGCCATCGGGACCAAACTGATTCCCGCGTAAGGCAGCCTGCGGGTCGCTCTCGCCGCTCTGCGCGGCTCGGACTCTAGCCGGCGGCAGTTGAGCCCTTGAACGAGCTACCGGATCGCTTCTGGATTTAACCGCTCGGCGCGGTCTGGATGACTTCCCGACACCTCCAGCGCCTGTACGGCAAGCGTTGGTACGGCCGGCACCGGCGGGCCTCGCTCCTGACATTGCTCAGGTCGGGGACCGCCGGACCCGACGCTCAGCTACGTACTGGCTTTGATCTCTAGCTTTTCCTGGTTGGTTACTTTGTCTTGGGCCTTGAGCGCGGCCTGGGCAGGCGTCGATTCCCCGATAGTCATGCTCAGCAGTAGCGGTGAACCGCCTTCGAGAGCTTCCGGGCTCTGTTTTCCTTTACTCGCCTTGAACGCGACGCTGAAGGTCGCGGCCATCTTGTTGACCGCCGTATAGGGCACGATCACGCCGCCGGTGATCGAGATCGGGACTTCGCCGCAGTGGAACTGGGTGACATATGGCGCTTCCGCCGTGGTCGGGGTCAGCGCCATTCCAACCGTCGGCTCGACGCCATCCGCGATGTAACCCAGGTTGCCTTCGAGCGTGTTGAAGTCGACTTCGCCTGTCTGCCCTCCTTGGCTCTGGCATTTGATGCCGATGCGGTTGGCCGGTTCGCAGCCGGTCAGCTTCAGGTTCACCAGCGCGGTTTTGGAACCCGTGTATTCACCGGCGAAGGTGTTGGAGAGGCATTTGACCTGTGTCCCGCCAACCGTTTCGAGCGTCGCGGCGCCGTTCTTGAAGGTGAAAGACGACGCGCTTCCGGGTTCGAACGCCCATTCGTAGGAGCCGCTGTCTTCGCCTGCGCTCCTGGTCGTGCAACCAGCGTTCTGATACTTGCCGGTCGGTCTTTTCAGCTTCAGGCACCTGCCGATTTCAGGCAATTCTTCCTGGGGTGGGGCTGTCGTGAAGCTCAGGTCATCGCCTTCGCTCGTCCCACCTTCGTTGGTCGCCGAGATGCGGAAGTGGTACATGGTGGTCGGTTTCAGCCCAGAGATGGCGGCCGACACCGCCACCGGGCTCGTGCCGGCGCCGGGCAGCGTGGCGCAGGCCACGCTCGACCCGTAGGCGGTCGTCGTGCCGTATTCGAACGTGCACGCCGTCACCTGGTTGCCTTCGGGATCGACGGTGGCGTTCAGGGTCGCCGATTTCTGTGTGACCGTGGTCGCCAGTTCTGTCGTGACCGTCGGCGGCGGAGACGAGGACACGTAGGTGATCTGCACTTCGGGAGCTGCCATAGGCGACGCCAGCGTTACGGTGCCGCCGCCTGGAACGAGCGAGGAGCCGCCTCCGCCGCCGCCGCTGCTGGCGGATTCGGCGCCGCAGCCACCGCCTCCGCCGTAGAGGCCGCCGCCTCCTCCTCCGCCCCTGTCGTTGCAGGATTCGTCGTGGAAGCCGTTGCCTCCGCCTTCACCGCCCTGGCCCAGCTGGCCCGCTTCGCCTTCGCCGCACCCAACCGTGCCGCCCGCGCCGCCGGAGGTCTGGGTGCCGGCGCCGCCGCCGCCGTTGCTGCAGCTTCCCGCTTCGCCTTCCTGTTCGGCGGCACCGCCGGCTCCGCCTTTGCACCCGGCATTCTGGCCGCTGCCGCCTCCGCCACCGGCAACCAGCAACCTGCTGTCCGACGACAGTCCTTCGGCGAGAGGCGAAGTGCGGATGTCCGAAGCTCCGCCGCCACCCGCACCTCCCGGAGCGCCGCCGTTGAAACCGCCGGCCGCGACACCGCCTCCGTCGGGGTTGCCGTTCGAACCAATGCCACCGACCTCGACGTAGAGCGTCTCGCCGGGCGTGACACTCAACGCGCCGCTCACCCGCGCGGCGGCGCCGCCAGTGGTAGCCGCGCTGCCTCCGTGACCGCCAACGGCGGTCACGTCCACGCTAGTTACCCCCGCCGGGACCGTGAACATCTGCTCTGCACCTGTATAGGCGAAAGTCCGGGACGCGGCTTGCGCCGTCGTCGCTCCAGCCGCCAGGGAGGTCAACAGCGCGCAGAACACGCCAACGACTACACCCCGGAGCAAATCCGCCGAAGAGCGACCCTCGCGATTACGTGTCGTCGAGATCATCTCCATATCTCTCTGTGTCTCCTCGCGCCTTTCGGCGAACGGTAGGGAGCGGTCGCTGACTCAGGGCGTCGCGCCACGCTACTACAAATTTCGAGAAACAATCAAGTTCCGCTTATCACTATTCACGTGAAGACGTCCGAGCTGGAAGCCCGCGCTTCGAACTAGGTGAACAGGCGCCGCCGGGGCGGGTTGACTTAGACGGCGCGCGCGTCGAACTCGTCGTCGCGCAGTTCAGGCTCGTCGATGGACGCGCCTTTCGGCTTCGCGCGCCGGCTGCCCTGACGCGGCCTGTCTTTCTGTTTGTCCGTGCTACGCGGCCTGTCTTTCTGTTTGTCCGTGCTACGCGGCCTGTCTTTCTGTTCGTCCGTGCTACGCGGCCTGTCTTTCTGTTCGTCCGTGCTTCTAGCGCCCGAGGACGCTCGGCGACCGTTGCGGCGCGTGCTTCCGTCTGTATCCCCGGGCTCGCTTCCGACGTCTGGCTTCGCGGGGCGGCTGTTGGCATTGGGCCGCCCGTCTGACTCGCTCGCCTTGGGACGGCGCCGGCGCGCACGCGTCGCACCGGCGGATCGACCGGACTCGACCGCGCCGCCGCCGCCCGAGCTACCGGTCGACTCCTCACCGGTCGCGTGCGCAGCGCGTGGGTCAGCCGCGCCATTTGACTGTTGGACGACCGTCTCGAGCGCGCCGTTCGCCGTCTCGGCGGTAGCGGGCATCGCAGTCGTCCGCTGCGCCTCGGCTTCGGGTGCCTCGCCCTTCCCGCCCCGCCGCCTACGGCGGGCTCCCCGCGCGCGGCGCTTGGGGAAGTTGCGCAGCAGCTCGCGGGCGAGCGCCGGCGGCTTGCGCGCCATGCGCGTGCGGGCGCCACGCAGCGCCTCCTCGGCCTCCGGTGTGTGCGCGAGCGCCGCTGCCAGTAGCGCAGCCGCCAAGCGACGGTCCTGCTTGCGCGCCGCATGGATCAAGCGCCGCGCGTTGCGCGCGTGGGCGCCGCCGGCGGAGTTGACCAGCAGACCCAGCAGGCGCTTCGTCTCCGGCCAGCGCTGCACGGCGTACTCCTCGTGCACGTCGCGGGTGTACTCGGCCAGGCGCCAGATCCAAGCGTTGGCCTGGTCGCGGCGGCCGATGCGGCGCTCGACGAGCGCCCGCAGCATGATCTTCGTGGCCTCCTTGCGCTCCTCGCGCGGCCAGCCGCCGATGATGTCGATCGCTTCGTCGAAGGCATCGGGGTCGCGTAGCGCGGCGATGTCGGCCAGCGCGCGCAGACGCAGCTGTGAGTGCTTGTTGCGCTGTACGGCCGTGATCAGGAAGCGGCCCTTCAGCTCGCCCGTGCGATCGAAGTGCAGCATCGCCCGTGCGCGGCGCCAGCCGTTGGGAGCCACACGGGCGCCCGCCAGCGCGGCCCACAAATGCTGCTCGCCGTAGTCGAGGTGCTCGACCGCGATGCGCCACAGCTCGCGCTCGAAGACCGCGAACCGCCGCTCCTCCTCGGCGCACACGGGCAGCACGCGGCGCTCGACGCGCATACGGCGACCGCGTCCCCGGCGCACCGGGCCAACGACGATTGCGCCGCCGCGATACACGTCGCGGTCGAGCAGCGAGTGCAGGGTGACGACCGGGTCGTCGTGCTTGGTCGCGGGGTGGACGAAGTCGACTACGAGGCCCGCCTCCTTGCCCGGGTGGCGACGTGTGACGCGCCCAACACGCTGCTGGTAAATGCGCTTGGAGGCGGTCGGCGCGAGGTGCACACAGACCGTCGCGCGCGGGCTGTTCCAGCCCTCGGCGAGCAGCTGCGCGTTGATCAGCACATCGATGTCGCCGCGCTCGTAGCGCGCCAGGATCTCGACCAGCTCGCGCTTGGGGGTCTCGCCGGAGACCGCCATCGCCTTGATGCCCTCGGCGCGGAACGCTTCGGCGAGGTTGTAGGCGTGACGCACGCCGGCGGCGTAGACGACGCCGGGCACGCCGTTGAAACGGGTTTTGTAGAGGTTCGCGACCGCCAGGTTGAAGGGTTGCTGGTCGAGTAGTTTCGCCAACTCATCCTGGTCGAACTCGGTGTCGACCTCACCGCGACGCAGCGGCACCTTGGCGATCGTGCGCACGCCCACGCCGGGGGAGATACGCACGCAGCGAAGCGGCGCGATCACCCCCCGCCGGGCCGCCAGCGCGAGATCGAAGCGCGACGTCTGCGTCGGAAACAGATCGGTCACGTGGCGCGCGATCAGTGCGCCCGTGGCCGTCATGCCGATAAAGATCGGGCCCGTCCAGTTGCGGATCGCGCCGCTCGTCTTCTCGCCCAGCGCGGTGTGGGCCTCGTCGCAAATCACGATCGTGTAGGCGCTCGAGATCTTGCCGGCGTTGCGCACGAACCACTGGTAGGTCTCGACCGTCACCGGACCCTTGACGGAGTCCTCGCCCTGCAGCAGCGGGCGGCTGATGCGTTTGGAGTAGCCCCGGTCGCGCAACTCGCCGTGGAACTGGTCGACGAGGTTGCGCCGGTGGGTGAGGATCAGCACGCCACCGGTCTGCGAAGCCTCCACGAAGCCGAGCGCGGCGACCGTCTTGCCGGCGCCCGTCGCGTGCTCGAACCAGAAGCGCTTGGCGGCGTTGGGATCCTCGGGCTGCTCGGCGAGCTGCTCGGCGTCCTGCGCGCTCTCGGGCTCCTCCTCGTCATCCCAG
>DASXER010000015.1:0-14384 GCA_036490015.1 Solirubrobacteraceae bacterium
CTCGGTCAAGGACTGCTACGGCACCGTCGGCGTTATCCACTCGCTCTGGAAGCCGCTGCCGGGCCGCTTCAAGGACTTCATCGCGATGCCCAAGTTCAACATGTATCAGTCGCTGCACACGACGGTGATCGGACCCGAGGGACGGCCGTTGGAGATCCAGATCCGCACGCACGAGATGCACGAGATGGCCGAGTTCGGCGTCGCCGCGCACTGGGTCTACAAGCAGTCCGACAATGGCACGGGCGACGAGGACGCGAAGCTCGCCTGGCTGCGCTCGATGCTCGACTGGCAGCAGGACCTGTCCGACCCGCGCGAGTTCATGGAGACGCTGCGCACCGATCTGTTCGAAGAGGAGGTCTACGTCTTCACGCCCAAGGGCGAAGTCAAGTCGCTGGCGGCCGGTGCGACGCCGCTCGACTTCGCCTACGAGGTCCACACCGAGATCGGCCACCGCTGTGTCGGCGCGCGCGTGAACGGCAAGATCGTGCCGCTGCACTACGAGCTGCGCTCGGGCGACATCGTCGAGATCCTGACCGCCAAGCGCGAGCGCGGTCCCTCGCGTGACTGGCTGGCGCTCGTCAAGACGACCCGTGCACGCAACAAGATCAAGGCTTGGTTCAAGGCGGAGACCCGCCAGGACACTGAGCACACCGGTCGTGAGCTGCTGCAGGAGCACCTGCGCAAACAAGGTCTGCCGGCGCAGAAGATCACCGGCTCGACACTGCTGGCCGACGTGATCCGCGAGGTCGGGTACCGCAAGGCCGACGACTTCTACATCGCGCTCGGCAGCGCCAAGATCTCGCCGAAGCTGGTCGTCAACAAGGTCATGCAGCGCCTCAAGCAGGGCGAGTCGGCGGTCGGAGAGGACACGGCTGCCGACCTCTTGCGCGTCGGACGCGCGCGCCGTCGCCCGAGCAAGTCTTCGGGGCAGTACGGGATTCGCGTGGAAGGCGTCGAGGACGTCATGCTGCGCCTGGCCAAGTGCTGCCGGCCGGTCCCGGGCGATGAGATCGTCGGGTACATCTCGCTTGGCCGCGGCATCACGATCCACCGCGAGGACTGTCCCAACACGGCGCTGCTGCGCCGCAGCCCCGAGCGCTTCACGAACGTCGCCTGGGAGGGCGAGCAGTCGACCGGCTTCGTGGTCGAAATCCAGATCGACGCGTGGGATCGCCACCGGCTGCTGGAGGATCTCTCCAGGGCCTTCTCGGAGTCAGGCGCCAACATCGTCGAAGCGCGTTGCCTGTCGATGCCGCCGATGGTCAAGAACCGTTTCGTGATCGAGGTCGCCGACACGCATTGCCTGCGCGGCGCGATCTCGCGCCTGCGTCAAACCGACTCGGTGTTCGACGCCTACCGCGTCACGCCGGGCGCCGGTGACTAGCTGACGACGTTCAGCGCCTCGGGCATGACCGAGAAGCGCGCCTCGGTCACAAGCCCGAGATAGTCGCCGTCGACCTGCAGTGGCAGCGGTCGCTCGTCGGCGCTGCGCACGACCAGCTCGCTGGTCTGCGCGACGCCTGTCACCTGGCGGCTACGCGTGACGTGCGCGCGCTTGGAGAAGGCCCGCCATGCGATCGAGGGCATCGCGAGCAGGCTCGCGCGGTGCAGAACGCCGCCAACGAGCGACCCTGAGTCGAGCGCCGCGCCCTCGGCGATCTCGATCGGCCGGTTCTGAAAGTAGGTGAACGGCGAGCCGTTCTGGACGATCGCCGTGACCCCGTCCAGATCGCCGGACGGCGTCTCGACGCGCAGTCGTGGCGGACTGACGACGTATCGGCGCATGAACGTCGTCACCGCCACCCAGGTGAAGTAGTAGGCGCCGAGACGGGCCTTCAGACGCGGGTTGGAGTCGACCCGCTCGACGACGCTGGCGTCGAGCCCGAGGCCCGAGGCGAACGTGAAGCAGCGGCCGTTGACGACGCCCAGGTCGACCTTGCGCGGGCGCCAGTCGTCGGCCATCGCCAGCAGGTGCTCGGTCGCGTCGACGGGATCGCCCGGAATTCCGAGGATCTTGCCGAACACGTTCGCCGAGCCGCCGGGCAGGCAGCAGAGTGGGGTGGGGGAGCCGAGCAGCCCGTTGGCGGCTTCGTTGACCGTCCCGTCGCCGCCGAACGCAACGACGACGTCGTAGCCCTCGTGGGCGGCCTCACGGCACAACTCGGTGGCGTGGCCTTTCGCCTCGGTGTCGACGGCATCGACCTCGAAGCGCCCCTGCAGCGCGTACACGACGAGATTGCGGAGCCTGTCGGAGACAGTCGTCGCGTACGGGTTGACGATGATCAACATGCGGCGCTTCGCGCCGGGGGTCGCGAAGCGGAAGGGGCCATCGGCCTCCGCGGCCTGATTGTCGCCGTCCGTACGGGTCGTCGAAGTGCTCACGGTCTCGCCTACACCGCAGGTACGCTTGCGTTACGAGCGCTGGCCTAATGGCACCCGTACATAGCTGCCGATGAGCTTGCTAGACTGCCGCATCACATAGCTGGACACATCCAGAGGGGTGGAGGGACTGGCCCTACGAAACCCCGGCAACCACCGTCATGTCACAGCGGGAAGGTGCCAATTCCAGAGAGATGTGTGGCGGGCTTCTCTTCGCCACACCGGTGACTCGGTGAAGTCAGAGCGAAAGGGGTCCATCCAATGGCTGTCAGTCATCTCCAGTGCAGGGAGTGTAAGGCACAGTACGAGCTCGAAGCTCAGTACGTCTGCGAGGCGTGCTTCGGCCCGCTAGAGGTCTCCTACGACCACAGCGCGAGCACCGGCGGGCTGGCCGAGCGTCGCCGGCGCATCCAGGCCGGACCGCAGAACATCTGGCGCTATGCGGAGTTCCTGCCCGTCGTCAGCGGACCTCCAGGGCCTTCGGGTCGGCTCGGCTCGCGTTTCGGCCTGCCAGCGGGCTGCACGCCGCTGATCCGCGCCGACCGCCTGGCCGCACGGCTCGGTCTGCGCGAGGTGTGGGTCAAGAACGACGCCGCTAACCCGACGCACTCGTTCAAGGACCGCGTCGTCTCGGTTGCCGTGACGCGCGCCCGCGAGCTCGGCTTCGAGACGATCGCCTGCGCCTCGACCGGCAACCTCGCCAACTCGGTCGCCGCCCACGGCGCCGCGCTTGGCATGGACTCCTACGTCTTCATCCCGTCGGACCTCGAGGAGCAGAAGGTGCTCGCGACCGGGATCTACGGCACGAAGCTCGTGGGCGTGAAGGGCAACTACGACGACGTCAACCGCCTCTGCACCGAGCTGTGCGCCGAACGCGATTGGGCGTTCGTCAACATCAACCTACGCCCGTACTATGCCGAGGGCTCGAAGACGCTGGCGTTCGAGATCGCCGAGCAGCTGGGCTGGGAGATGCCTGACCGCTGCGTCGTGCCGATCGCGTCGGGCTCGCTGTTCACGAAAATCGCCAAGGGCTTCGAGGAGTGGACGCAGCTCGGCCTGGTCGACGGCGAGCTGCCGCGCATGAACGGCGCACAGGCCGAGGGCTGCTCGCCGGTAGCGCAGGCGTTCGCCGACGGGCACGAGGTATGCCGCCCGGTGAAGCCGAGCACGATCGCCAAGTCGCTGGCGATCGGCAACCCGGCCGACGGCCCTTACGCGCTGGATCTCGCGCGTCGCAGCGGCGGCGCGATCGACGCCGTCGGCGACGAGGAGATCCGCGCCGGCATCAAGCTGCTGGCCGAGACGACGGGCATTTTCACCGAGACAGCGGGCGGCGTCACGACAGCCGTGCTGGCGAAGCTCGCGGAACGCGGCGATATCGACCCCGGAGAGCGCGTCGTGCTGGTCATCACGGGCGAGGGCCTGAAGACCCTCGACGCGGTGCGCGGCAGCTTCGAGACGCACACGATCGAGCCGAACATCGCAAGCTTCGAGGCCGGCGTGCCGTCGGCGTTGGCGGTCTGAGCGATGGCGATCGTCGTCAAGATCCCGACGCAGCTGCGCGCGGCAGCTGGCGGCGAGTCCGAGGCCGTCCTCGAGGGAGCGAACACGGTGCAGGACGTGCTCGACGGCTTGTTCGAGCGTCACGAGGAGCTGCGCGCGCGCATCTCCGACGAGGACGGCACGCTGCGGCGCTTCGTCAACGTCTACCTGGCCGGCGAAGACATCCGCTTTCTCGACGGCCTCGCGACTCCCGTGACCGATGGGTCCGAACTGACGATCTTGCCGGCGGTCGCCGGCGGTTGATCAGGCGGGGTGCTCTGGCGCCCCACGGTCGCACCCGTCTTCGACCGCGGCGCCGAGTTCCGCGAGGCTCGTCTCGAGCCCTTTCGCGAGCAGGCGCACCGTGTCCCACCGCGGCATCAGCTCGCCCTCCTCGATACCGGCGAGCACGCTCGGCATCACGCCGCTGCGGAACGCCAGCGCCTCACGCGAGAGCCGGCGCTCCGCGCGAAGACGCGCCAGGGCGCTCCCGAGCTCGGCGTCCGGCTGAGCCGTCCTGCTCACGCCTGATCGCCGTGACGCGAGCCTGGGCCGCGCTTCACGGCCACTGGTTGTTCGATGCCGGCCGGCGCTCGGCGGGCACCCAGATGCCGTCGAGCAAATCCTCGACGCCGACGCCGAGCCCGTCGGCAAGGATCACGAGCGTCGTCAGGCGCGGCTCGACCGAGGCTTGCTCGATGCGGCCGATCTCAGTGCGGTGTAGGCGGGTTGCGTGCGCGAGGCGTTCCTGCGACGTGTACGGGCGCTGGGAGCCGCGAATCCGCCGGACGTTCGCGCCGAACACCTCCAGCAGCGCGGCAAGCTCGGCCTTGTAGGCGTCGATCGTGCTCATCGCTCACAAGCCTCTCTGGCCAACGGCTGGAATCCCACCGCTGTTCAACGGCCACCCACCGGTCCGCCATTGAGCAGGCCGCCATCGCCGGAGCGGACAGTCTCGACGCGACCACACTCCACGCTGACAGACAGTTGTCCTACTGCTGATCGGGTGTTGGTCGCAGTGCCGCATACGAACATATGTTCGCATATGTTCGTGCAAACGGCTAGGCCTCGGCGGCAAAAAATCTGCCGGTAGGGCCTCGTCAGTGGCCTTCGTTGGAGCCTCTAACTAGGACGCGAGTGCGACTCGGCGGCGTGATGGCGGGGCGCGACAGTCCTGGCTGGCGTCGCACCGCTGAAACCGATCGTCGAGACCACCCCAGCGGCGCACATCGCGGCCACCGTGAGGTTGCGCATCCGGCGCGGCGTCAGCCAGCTGAAGTTGTGCGTCTGCATCCAAGTGCGGAAGCCGCTCGCCGCCGAGGCGGCCGTGATCGCACATCCGGCGCACATGGGGGGCGAGAATACGCCTAGCGGTGCTCGCCCGCGCCGGCTCCCGCCTCGAGTCGTCGGCGCAGCTCCGAGCCGCGTCCGGCCGAGACCGCGCGCGCCGCGCGCTGCTCGCTCAGCTCCAGGCCGTTCGCGCGCGCGTAGTCGAGCAGGTTCTGGCGCTCCTCGCCCTCGCTCGCGGCCCGCAAGAACAGCCAGCAGAACAGCCCGAGCGTGAGGATCGACTCCTCGACCATCATGATCGCGCCGGCCAGGTTCTGGTCGGCCAGCGGCGAGATGTGGGCCGCGGCGTCGCCATGCAGGTAGAACGGGTAGAAGACCTTCCCGGACCACAGGAAGATGTTGCCGAGCACGGTGCCGGTCAGGCGCACGGCGACGATGTAGAGGAGCCGCCCGAGGTTGCCGAACCACTGCGGCATCGGCAGTGGGCCGAACAGGCACATCCACATGTTCACGCCGAAGCCGAGGAACATCGCGTGCTCAACGGCATGGACGCTCGCGTGACGTAGCGCGGCCTGGTAGAAGATCGGCGCGTGCCAGGCATAAAGGTCGATGGCCCATAGGGGGAATGCGACCGCGGGGTGCGAGAGGCGTCGCAGGCGATCGAAGAAGCGGATTTTCAGGACCGGCGCGAGCAACGGGCCAGTAAGGCCGAGCACGATCAGGAGCGCGGCGATGTCGCCGAGCAGCAGGTGCTCGATCATGTGCATGTAGAGCAGTTCCTGGCTCTCCTTGCCGAGCGAGGTGAGCGCAGCGGCGATCACGACGAAGCCGCCGTAGAAGCACGCTTGACGCCAGCCGGGCACGGGGTGACTCGTCGTTGCGAGCGTGCGCACGCGACGCGCGTAGAGCAACGCGACGACCGCGAGCGGGCCGAGCTGGGTCGCTGACTCGAGGCCTTGCGAAACGGCGATGGGGAGTGGCGACATGCCCCATGAGGGTACGGGAGCCTGGCCCTCGACGGCAGGCCTTCTCGTAGACTCCCGGCTGCATGAGCGCTCGGGCCCGTCGCACGCTGCCGCTGCTCGTGAGCGCGCTGGCGGTGGCATCGCTCGCCACCCCGGCAGTCGCCGAGGCGCACGGCATCGTCGGGCGCGCCGACCTGCCGATCCCGGTGTGGCTGTTCAGCTGGACCGCAGCGATCGTGCTGGTCGTCTCGTTCGTCGCGCTGTCGACGCTGTGGCAGCGGCCGCAGCTTCAGCTGGCTTCTGAGCGAGTCATCCTGCGGCTCACGGCACCGGTCGAATGGCTCGCTTCCTCGATCGGACTGGCGCTATTTGCGCTCGTCGTGTACAGCGGGTTCGCCGGCGCGCAGGTCAGCACGGCCAACTTCTCGGTGACGTTCATATATGTGATCTTTTGGGTCGGCCTGCCGCTGTTGAGCGTGCTGTTCGGCGATGTCTTCCGCGCCTTCAGTCCATGGCGCACGTGCGGCCGGGCGCTCGAGGCGTTGATGAGTCGAACACGCGGGAGCGCGCCGCCCTTCCAATATCCCGAGCGACTCGGGCAGTGGCCTGCGGTCGCCGGCATCGTCGGCTTCGCCTGGCTGGAGCTGGTGTACGTGTACAAAGACGTGCCGTCGACGCTCGCGGCGCTCTCGGTCGGATACTTCGTCGTGATGGTCGTCGGCATGGCGCTGTTCGGGGTCTCGGAGTGGGGTGACCGCGCGGACGGCTTCGGCGCTTACTTCGGCTTGCTCGCTCGGCTTGCGCCGCTGCGCCGCCGCGACGACGGCATGATTTGTCTACGTCGGCCGTTGAGCGGCATCACGGGCTTGGAGGTCCGTCCGGGCACGCTCGCGCTGATCTTCGCGGTCATCGGGACGACGACGTTCGACGGCTTCAGCAACGGTGGCATCTGGCGAAATGAAGAGCCGGGCCTCCAGGAACTGTTCGCGGATCTCGGTTTCCGCGTCACGCCGGCGCAGGAGCTTGCCTACTCGCTCGGGTTGGTGCTGTGCATCGTGCTGATCGGCGCGGTGTATCGCATCGGCATCGTCGGCGTGCACTCCGTCAGCGAGCGCTACCCGAGCCTCGAGTTGCGACGCAGCTTCGCCCACACGCTCGTGCCGATCGGTTTCGCATACGTGCTCGCGCACTACTTTTCGCTGCTCTTGTGGCAGAGCCAGGCGATGGGCTACTTGATCTCGGACCCGCTCGGCAACGGCGCGAACATCTTCGGCACGGCCGGCTACCAAATCGACTATCACGTGATCTCCTACGCCGCCATCTGGTACGTGCAGGTTGCTGCGCTTCTGGCGGGGCACGTCTGCGGCCTCGCACTCGCGCACGACCGCGCGCTGGTGCTGTACGGCGAGCCCGAGGAGGCAGTTCGCAGCCAATACTGGATGCTCGCCGTGATGGTCGCTTTCACGAGCTTCGGGCTTTGGCTGCTCTCGTCGGTCGGAACCTGAGCCCCGGCCAGCGGCCCTACGGTACGGTTGGCGGGCCGTGACCCCCCGCCGTCGTGCCCGAATCGCCACTGTCGCCGTGCTGTGTCTGCTCACGGTGCCCGTACCCGAGCTCGCGATGGCTGCGGCGGGCTCGACCACGACGGAGTCGGACAGCCCGATCAACGATCAGGGGTCGAGCTACCACTATCGCTCGAACGTCAAGGCGGTCACGCCGGCCGTGCCCGGCCTGAGCGTGCAGGTGCTCGAGTTCGCCGATCGCCTGCTGCTCGTCAACCACACTCACAAGACGGTCACGATCTACGGCTACGAAGGCGAACCGTACGCGCGCGTGCTCGCCGACGGCACCGCCGAGCAGAACGCGAACGCGCCCGCGACCTACCTGAACACCAGCTTTTACGGCGACGTGAACCCGCCGCCCAACGCGAAGCCGACGGCGACCCCGCGGTGGGAAGTCGTGGATCGCACCGGCCAGTTCGAATGGCACGACCACCGCATCCACTACATGTCGCCTACCGTCCCGCCCGAGGTCAAGGACCAGAGTCGGCGCACGCTCGTGTTCAACTGGCGCGTGCCGATCCAAGTGGGCACCACGAGAGCCGCGATCGACGGCTCGCTGTATTGGACGCCGGAGAACTCGAAGGCGCCGATCGTGGTGATCGTGCTCGGCGTCGCGATTGCGCTCGGCGGTCTCGCGCTGGTTGTCGTCGTGCGCCGTCGACGTGCGGGTCAGGCGGGCGGCGAACGCCCTGGCGCGGGCCCTCCGGCGCGCGAGGCGTGGTGAGGGACTGGTAGATTTCTCGTTATGACCCTGCTCGCCTGTCTCATGCACTGGTACGTCTCGCTGCTGTACGTCGTGCCCGTGCTCGCGGTCGGTGGCTGGGGCTGGTGGAGCTCGCGGCGCATGTCAAAGCGCAAGGGCGGCGGGCCGGGCTCGCGCCCACAAGCGCCGTCGCTCGACGCCAGCTAGGTCATCGAACTGACCAAAACGGCCCCAATCGGGCCGAGTTTCGACATTTCTTCACGGGGCTTCAGGTTGGCCTGAGCGCAATCGGGGAATCTGTTGGCCATGGCCCCTGACACGATCATCTCCCCAGCCGTAGAAGGCATCACCGAGCGCTTCGATCCGATCTCCTGTCTGGACGAGCGCGTGCGCCACGAGGCCGCGGAAGGCCAACCCTCCTCACCCGGCCGCTACCTGCTCCTCGAAGGGCTCGAGCGCTCACTCGTCATCCCCATCGGCGAGAACGCGATGCACATCGGCCGCGGCCTAGCCGCGGACCTGCATCTCGACGAGACGTCGGTCTCGCGCCGCCACGCGATTTTGCTGCCGCGCAAGCAGACGCCTCGTCTGCTCGACGACCGTAGCTCGAACGGCACGTTCGTCAACGGCGAGCGCGTTCAGCAGGCCGACCTGTGCAGCGGTGACGCGATCATGATCGGTCGCGTAGTGCTGCGCTACGTCGAGGTCCGCTAGACGAATCTGTGGGACGGCATGGCCCGGCTCGCATGGCCCTCGCGCGCCGTGTGAGCCGGTGCGCCGCCACACCCGACAGGCTCCGATGGGCCCGCTGAATCATCGTCGATGGGCCCGCTGAATCGTCGTAATTCAGACCGGTTGCTTGTGCAACCTGGCTTGACATTAACTGCTACGATCGGCAGCGTCCGAGGGGTGTTATCGATTGCCCGGGCGGCGCTGTGCCGGGCACGGGGAGGCAGGCATGATGCAGAGGGCTGAGGCCAGGACGCGGAGCGTTCGAACGCCGGGACGCCGGGTGCTGTGGCAAGCAATCGTTGCGGGCTTGGCGGCGTGTCTCGTGGCCGCTTTCACGGCCACGAGCGCGGGAGCGGCCGGCCAGTTCGGCGACCTCTCGGGGGAAGCGTATGACATCTTGGCGCCCGGCGCCGAAGGCGGCATTGTCCAGGGTCCGTTCTCGGACGACCAGGCCAAGCTCTACGACAAACTGACGAAGCTAGAAGGCAACGTCACGCTCAAGAAGATCAAGAAATACTTCCTGTCGGAGAAGTTCGGCGTGCAGGGGACGCCGCTGCGCACTGAAGAAACCGGCCGTCCGGGCCTCGAAATCATCCGCGACAGCCACGACGTCCCGCACATCTACGGGACGACGCGCGCGGATGTCATGTTCGGCTCGGGCTGGGTCGCCGGTAAGGATCGCGAACTGCTGCTCGCGCTCGGCCTCGGGCCGGCGTTCGCCGCCGCTGACGGCATCCCCGGAATCAACCCGTTTGGCCTGCTGCTCCAGCACCGTTCGTTCACGCCGAGCGCGGAATCGGTCGCTTTCGTCGCCGCGCAGCGGAAATCGCTCGAAGAAAAGGGTCCGGAAGGCGAACAGGTCCTGTCCGACCTGGAAGCCTGGGTCGAAGGCGTCAACGCCTACGAGGCGACGCTTGGTGGCAAACGGCTGATCCCGCCGGTCAACATGGCGGACGCGATCGCCGGCTTCGCCTTCATCGGCTCGATCTTCGGCAACGGCGGTGGCGGGGAAGTCCAGGACTCCGAATTCCTGGCCAACCTCAAGAGCAAGTACGGCGAAGTGGCCGGCAAAGAAATCTTCCGTGATCTGAAGGAGACCAACGATCCCGAAGCGCCCACGACCGGTCGCACGGCGTTCGACTACGGCGAAGAACCGACCGGCCCGACGCCGGGCGGCCTGCTCGTCGAACCGGGCACGGCAAGCGCATCCGCGGTGCAGGCCGCGGCGACGCTGAAAGCGTCCCGGCGCAAGGCTTCGAACTTCCTGCTGACCGGCTCTGAAGACTCCGCCGACGGTCACCCGTTGGCCGTCATGGGCCCACAGCTGGGCTACTTCTATCCGGAGATAGTCATGCAGGCTGATCTGCATGGCCCGGGCATCGACGCCGAGGGCGTCGTCGCACCGATCTCACCGTACGTGTTCATCGGGCGTGGCAAGGACTTCGCCTGGAGCCTCACGAGCGCGAACAACGAGAACACGCAGACCTTCCTGGAGAAGCTCTGCAACCCGGAAAACGGTGCGGTGAACCGCGAATCGAAGTTCTACGAACACGACGGGGAATGCGTCGAAATGCACCTGTTCGACGCCGGCAAGCTGGGTCCGTTCGGTAGCGAACCGGAACGTGAGGTGACGTTCTACGAATCGGTTCACGGGCCGATCAGCGGCACCGTGCTGGTGCACGGCGAACCGTACGCGATCGCCACCGACCGTTCGACGCGTGGCCGCGAGCCCGCGGGCGAGGTCGCGTTCAGCAAGCTGGACTCCGACCAGGTGCACAACACGACGGAGTTCTTCGAAGCCGCGAACGAACTCGAGACGACGTTCAACATGGCGTACGTCGACAGCGAACACGTCGCGTTCTTCTCGACCGGGCGTCTACCGGTCACGGCGCCGGGAACGAACCCGAACCTGCCGACTCTGGGCACGGGCGAATACGACTGGAAAGGCTTCCTGCCGCTCGCTCAACACCCGCATGAAGTCGACCCGTCCGGCGGCGTGCCGAGCAACGACGTGTTCACGAACTGGAACAACAAGCCTGCTCCGGGCTGGGGCGCCTCCTCTGACAACTTTTCAGAGGGCCCCGTGCACCGTGTCCAGTTGTTCCAGGGCTTCAAAGCAGGCATGACGATCGCCGACCAGGTGTCGGTCATGAACAAGGCAGCCACCCAGGATCTGCGGGCGGTCAAGGTCTGGCCGTTGATCGAGCGGGTGCTCGAAACCGGCCCGGCGCCGAGCAAACTGGCTGAAGAAGCAGCCAACGTCGTCTCGACGTGGGCGGCCAGCGGAGCCAGCCGGTTTGGAAACCGGCGCCCGAAGGCGGCCGGAGCCGCGATCCTCGATGCGGCCTGGACGCCGATCGGCGAAGCGGTGCTGTCGCCGGTGCTCGAAAACCTGCTGCCCGAGTTCCGGGGCCTGATCGGCCCGGACGACGCGCCCAGCTCGAGTGGATCGTCCTACGACAACGGCTGGTACGGCTACGTGTACAAGTCCCTAAGGGAAGTGCTGGGCGAAACCCCGGCACAGCCGAACAGCCGCCCGTACTGCGGCAACGGCAGCCTCGAATCCTGCCGCGACTCGCTGTGGGAAGCGATGCAGGTGGCGGCGAACAAACTGTCCGCCGAACAGGGACCGAACCCGGACAGCTGGAAGGCAGCCAAGGTGCGGATCGAATTCGGTGGTGGGCTGGCGCACTTCACGATGAAGTGGACGAACCGGTCGACCTTCCAGCAGGCGATCGAATTCACCGGCCACGAAGTCGGCTAGGCGAATGACAGGGCCGCGCCTGCGGGTGCGGCCCAGCCCGCCTTGGATGGTGGTGCTGCACGGGGGTCGCGCCGTCGGGCGCGGCCCCCATTGCCTTCTCAGGCTGGAGTCGCCGTGGCGGGAATCTCGAACTCCAGGGACACGAGCTCCTCCGAGACCTCCCACAAGCGCTTGGCGGTCTGCTCGTTGCGTGCCGCCCCGCTGGGCTGGCAGATGTGTGGATGTCCACGGAACTCGCCGATCCCGTCGGGCCCGATGTAGCTGCCGCTCTCCGCCTTCGGCTCGGTCGCGGCGTATAGCTGCGGCAGCGCCCCGGCGTCGGCGCTCTGCGCGACCACGAGGTTGCTGAAGACCATGATCAAGCGGTCGAGCGTGGGCGCCGCAGCACTCTGGAGGTTGGTTGCCGCATAGCCGGGGTGGGCCGCGAGGCTCGCCACGTGCGAGCCGGCCGTGCGCAGACGGCGGTGCAGCTCGAGCGCGAACAGCAGGTTGGCGAGCTTGGACTGGCCGTATGCCGTCCAACGCATGTAGTGGCGCTCTCCCTGTAGGTCGTCGAAGGAGATGCGGCCCATCTTGTGGGCACCGCTGCTGAGCGTCACGATCCGTGCGCCGTCCTTGAGCGCCACCAGGTCGATCAGCTGAGCCGCCAGGGCGAAGTGGCCGAGGTGGTTGGTGCCGAGCTGCAGCTCGAATCCGTCGGCCGTGTGGCGTCGCGGCGACGCCATCACGCCGGCATTGTTGATCAGCAGATCGATGCCGTCTGCGCCGGAGCCGTCGCGCACAGCGGCGGCGAAAGACTCGACCGAGGACAGGTCGCCGAGGTCGAGCGGTAGCAGCTCCAGCTTGGCGCTAGGTATCTCGGCCTGAATCCGCTTGATCGCTTCGGCGCCCTTCGTCGTGTTGCGGCAGGCCATCACGACGTGTGCGCCGCGACGAGCCAGCTCGCGAGCGGTGACGAGCCCCAGGCCGCTGTTCGCGCCGGTGACGATCGCCGTCCTGCCGCTCTGATCGGGGATGTCCCGCGTCGTCCACTTGCTCACTTTGCCCCCTACGGGTAGCGATCGATACGTGCGCGAGCGATCTTCCCAGACATGCCTCTCAAGCGTGCGGGCCGACAGGCCGATACAGCCGTATGTCGGTCGATGGCTCACCCCTGCGGTATCTCAACGACCACGAGCGGAGAGCGTTCGGCTGGTTCGTCGAGCGGATGTTCCGTTCGCGGAGCGTGCGCTTCGAGCGCGCCCTGGAGCAGGTCGGGGAGGAGGCGACCGCGCGGATGGCGTGCGTGAACGCGCTGCGCGGCTACGCGATCGGGCTGTTCCTCGTAGGAATGCTCGGCGAGCTCGTCTCCGCGCGGGCGCTCACCTATCCGGCGATGGCGCTAGCAGCGCTGTGCATGGTGTGGTCGTTCTGGTGCCTGTACACGGTCGTCGGCCCGGAACGCGCGCACAAGCGCGACGCCGAGGCCGAGCGTGCGCGGGCGGCCAGCGCCTGGCGGCCCGACGGCGCGTCGTAGGCGAGCCGTCCGGCCGTCGCTGTCCACGCCGCCCGATGGCGCATGAGCGGGAGCTGGGCGACGCGGGCGACAAGACCGGGCCTTTCGCGTCACGAGCGGTTCCACGGTCAGTCGCCTGATCACCTATGAGACTGCGGGATGCGTTCAGTCGGCTACCAGCACCGCTTCGCGCGGCCGCTGCAACGAGTCGGCGAGGTCGCCGAGCAGCGAAAGCCCCTCGTTGACGGTGCGCAGTTCCGCCTCGTAGACCCGCTTCCAGCCGCCGCTCGGTGCTGGCGAGGCACAGGCGGAGAGAAACTTGACATGCGCGTCTTCGGGAAAGTCGCCCGCCAACGCGGCCGCGACGTCTTCTCGCCAGGCCAGCCGGCTCATGCGCCAGACGGCGTAGTCGTCCTCGTCGCCGACCATGCGCGCCGAGTGCAGCACATATTCCCCCCGCGAGCAGTGCTCGGCGAGGCGGTGTCGCATCCGTGCGGTGTCGGGTTGATCCATAACTGCCTGGGTGTCTATCGGTGCCTGTCGGCAGGCCATCAATCGCGAAAGCTGGCCTTCACAGATCACGTCAGAGATCTGACCCGACGACGGTCCTGTTCGGGTCCTCGGGACGATGCAGACGGATCTTTTGAACTTGCCGCATTAGGACGTCGAGGGTTTGGTGTCGCTGGCCGATGGGTTACGCGCTCAAACAGGGCTCAGCCAGGCAACTTGGGCCCCATGCCAGCCTCAGCGGGCCAGTCGCTCGCCGAGCGAGAAGAACCAGAGCATGTGGCGTTGCACGCCTGGCGGCTCGATCATCAATCAGTACGACCGCAAACGTGGGCGAGCTCGAAAAGCAGGGAGGGTCTGCGGCGCTCGCCCGACCGGCGGATCTCGTCGGCCGGGCGCTGCGCGACTTCAGTCGCTCAGGATTTCGCCTCGAGCGCTTCGCCTT
>DASXER010000028.1:0-20427 GCA_036490015.1 Solirubrobacteraceae bacterium
ATCGGTATCGGGGTCGCGCTCGGCGCGATTCTGGTGTCCGAGGACGTCGCCGGTTGGACGACCGGCTTGGTGGTGGCCCTTGTCTCGGTGATCCTCAGTGCCATCCTGTGGTCGTCGCGCCGATTGTGATTACGCCATCGCACATATTCCGCCGGATGGTGAAAGGGCTTGCTCAGGCAGCCCCTACGTCCGCTCGAGCGGGCGTCTGAAGCCGGCATGGACATGCAATGGCTGGAGGCTGATTCGCTGAGCGAGCCGCACGCCCGCGAGGCCACCGCGACCGAGCAGACCGCGTCCGACGCCGCGGTCTCCTCCAGCCGTCGCAGTCACCTGCTGAGCATTACCGACTCCGCGCTCGGCTACATGTCGTTGGAGGACATGCTCTCCGAGCTGCTCGAGCGTATCCGCAGCTCGCTCCAGGTCGACACGGCAGCGGTGCTGCTGCTCGACGAGGATCGCGGCGTGCTCGTGGCACGCGCCGCACGAGGGCTCGAGGAGGAGGTCCGCCAAGGCGTCCAGGTGCCGCTCGCCCGAGGCTTCGCGGGCCGTGTCGCCGCCGAGGCGCGGCCGATCATCATCGACGATCTGGATCACGCCGATGTCGTGAACCCGATCCTCAAACAAAGGGGCATCCGCTCGATGCTCGGCGTGCCCCTTCACGTCGAGAGTCGCGTCATCGGCGTGATGCACATCGGCACGCTCTCTCGACGGAACTTCGACGAGGACGACGTGACGTTGCTACAGCTCGCGGCCGATCGCGCGGCGCTCGCGATCGAGGACGCCAGCATCTCAGAGCAGCGTGCCGTTACGGCGATCATGCAGCGCACGCTCCTGCCCGACGCGCTGCCGCAGATACCCGGCATGCGCTTCAGCGCCAAGTACCTGCCGGCCGGCTCCGGCGTCAAGATCGGCGGCGACTGGTACGACGTCTTCCAACTCTTCAGCGGACGTCTCGCGCTCGTGATCGGAGATGTCGTCGGTCGCGGTGTGCTGGCCGCCTCCGTGATGGCCGAGATACGCACGGCCCTACGCGCTTATCTGGCGCTCGGCCACGAGCTCACTGAGGTTGTCTCGACGCTCAACGAACTGCTCGTCTCGATGGGCCGCAACCGCGGAGCCACGCTATCGATCCTCGAACTCGACGTCGAGGCCGAGGAGCTGAATGTCGTTACGGCTGGTCATCTACCGCCCGTGTTGGTCGAACCAGACGGACGCGCTCGGTTGCTCGAGCAGACCCATGGCCTGCCCGTCGGCGTGCGCGCCGGGCATTCCTACGAAGCGTGCCGTCATCCGATGCCGGCCGGGAGCAGGCTGCTGCTCTACACGGACGGGCTGATCGAGCGACGTGGCGAGTCGATCGACGAGGGCTTCAGGCGCTTGACAGCCGCCGCGCAACTGGCTGCCGAACGCTCCGACTCCTCGTTCGCCGACCGCGTGTATCGGGCGCTGCTCGACGACACGCCACTGGAGGACGACGTGGCGCTCCTCGCGATCGAGACGATGCGGCTCGAAGACACGCTCGAGATGACCCTCCCGGCGCGTCCCAACGTCGTCGGCGGCGTGCGCAACACGGTCGGCCGTTGGCTCCGCGCGATCGGTGCCAACGAGAGCGAGTTGTTCGACGTGACGCTCTCCACCTCCGAGGCCGCCACCAACGCGGTCTTGCACGCCTACGGTGCCCGCGAGGCGACGTTCACGATCCGCTGTGAGCACGACGGGCAAACGGCAAAGGTGACGATCCGCGACGGAGGCCGATGGCGTACCACCCGTCCACACGGCGGTGGCAGAGGGCTGGAGATCATGCGCTCGCTCGTCGACAGCGTGAGCATCGACAGCGACGAGCACGGGACCGTCGTAACGATGACCAAGCGACTCTCACGCCAAGCATGAGCCCGCTGGAGACCGAGCTGATCGATGGCGTGCCAATCGTTCGCGTTCGCGAAGACATCGACGCGGCGAACGCGGCGGCGGTCGAACGGCGCCTGGTGGACGCGCTCGGTCCTGATGCTCTGAGCCTGATCGTCGACCTCGGTGACACGCGCTACCTCGACAGCGCGGGTATCGACATGCTCCTGCGTCTCGCGGACCGTCTCCATCACCGTCGCGCGAGGCTGATGCTCGTGATCCCCGACACATCTCATTTGAAGCGCCTGGCCACGATCGTCGGACTGGCCCATGCGATCGCCATCCATGCCAGCCTCCCGGAGGCGGTACGGCAGGCCGCGCAACAGCCGACCGCGCCAGCCGTCGCATCACGCCTCGCCTCAGACGAGAGCACCGCCGGCTGAGTTCGCGTATCGGGCGGCGCTCCGCGTCGATCGCCGCTGAGCGGGACACCAAGCGGGCCAGCGCTCCACGGTCAGTAGACTGACTCGGCCCAGACGCCGCTGCCTTCGCGCCCCATGGCCCAAGAAGCTCCCCGCCCACAGACCGATGTCGACAACGCGGCCCTCGGGGCCGTGCTTGCGGAGATCTCTCGCTCGCTGGTCGCGGTCTTCAAGCGTAACTACGGCAAGGGCCCGGTCCGGGCGCGCTCGTTCCTGCAGAAGGACGTCCTGACCGTCATCCTCGAAGGGGGTTACACGACCATCGAGCAGAAGCTCGAGCAGCACGGGCACACCAACGAGGTCATCGCCACGCGGCTCGCGATGCAGAAAGCCGTCGAAGACGAGATGCGCACCGCGATCGAGACGATCCTCCACCGCTCCGTGCGCTCGTTCATGAGCGCCAACGACCCCGCAAACGACCTCCAGGCCGAGGTGTTCGTCCTCGACCCGGTGGATGTCGTCGTCGACGACGAGCACCCCGTCGTTGCCCTCGGCGGCGAGCCGCAGTCGTTCGCATAGCGCGTACCTGGACGACCCGCTCTGGCTGTTCGAGAGGCTCTGCTACGTTAGCTCGCGTCCTGTGCTTGGAACGTCGAGCATGGGGCTCCCTCTGGAGCAGAGGCAGATCAGGTGACTCAGAGCACTTGGTCGCCACTGTGCCCTCGTACAATTCGCAGCCGAGGCGCTCGGCACATCACAGAGGGTGAACGTGACCAACCATCATCCCTACCTGACTATTGAGGTGACGGTCGCAGCAGAAGTGCACACGATCGTCCTCATCGGCGAAGCGGATCTCCTCGGGGCACCCAACATCGAAGCGGCTTTCGCGGATGCAGCGGCTGGCGACGCACGACGCATAGTCGTCGACCTGCGAAAGCTCACGTTCATCGACTCGAGTGGCCTGCAGACGCTGATCACGGGGCATCAGCAGTGCCTAGCGCGCGATCGCGAGCTGAGCATCGTTCCCGGCCCAGCGAGCGTGCAGCGACTATTCGAAATCGCCGGTATGAGCGATGCCTTGCCGTTCTGCGCCGCGGAGGACCTGCCAGGCGCTGATACGAGCTCGGTCTAGGCCGATCTGCCGGCCGCGGTCCGCGCCGACCGCTCGATCAATCGCCCCAGCACCGTCCTCGCTCCCTCGATCGTCTCCCAACTCAGATTCTCGACCACGTCGGTGTTCCAGTGGTAGTTGGCGGGTGTCTTCAGATCCGTGCAGCCGGCCAGGCAGGCGCTCGGGTAGCCGCGTCGCATGGCGGGTAGCGCATCCGTCGCCCCAGCTCCGAGGCGCAAACCGCGCCAAAGCCCGACACCGGCCTCGTCGGCGGCGGCCTGTATCTCCTCGCGCAGCGCCGCGTCGTAGTCGCACATCCGCAGCATCCCCTCGCCCTCGAGCAGGATCAGATGTGGCGAGCCGACGCACTCGATTGCCACGACGCGGGTGTGCTCAGGATCCAGCTCGTGCGCGTGGCGTTCGATGAAGCCGCGCATACCCTCCATAAAGGTCTCCTCGCTGCCGTTTGAGAGCAGCAGCACGCGGATGCCCTCGGGCGGCGACGTTGCTAGCTGCTCGGCGAGCATCAGCAGCACGGCCACGGCGCTGAGGTTGTCGTTGGCGCCGTCGACGACCGGCGAGCGGGCGACGTCGGCGAGCAGGCCGGCGGTGCCGAGGCTCCAGATCACGCCGAGCCGGCGCAGCCGGCGCAGGCCGAGCGCGCTGCCGAGCGCGGACAGCGAGGGTCCGAGCACAAGCAACTGGCCGGTCTGCGTCGAGGTCTTCTGCTTGTCGTACCACTCGGGTGCGATCCGGTTCACGAGCGGAACCAGGCCGGGATGGAACAGCAGGCCGGTGTTGGCGGCGTCGTGGTGAGCGACGAGCACGATCGTCTCGCGTGCGTGCTCGTCGCCGGCCCAGGCGAGCACGTTGGGTGTGTTGCGTTTCGGCAGCAGCCGTCGCAGCAGGTGCGGGCCGCCGTCGACGTCGTCCGCCATCAGCGTGGCGGCGCCGATTCCAAGCACCGCTCCCACGGCGCGGCGGCGTCCGCCGACCCACCCGGCGGCGGCTCCGAGCACGGCCGCTACGCCCGTCGCCAACCAGAAGCCCGCCACGCAGCGCTCACGCTCGATCGAGGCGTCGAGGCCTCGGGCGCGCAGCATCTCGGCGATTAGCTCCGCGGCCTGTGCCTCGCCCTTGCTGCCTGGAGCCCGCCTCAAATTCGCGAGCTGCTCGATCTCGTCGCGTGGGGCGCGAGCTGACATTCCGTGACCTTATGCGATGGCTTCCAAGAGCTATGCCTTCGCGGTGATCCGCGGGGCGGTCCAGTGCGTATCGGGCCTATCGACCGTGCAGAACAGATGTCGGATGGAACGGAGCGCAGATGAGTGACGATCACCGCATCACGATCGCGCTGAACAGCGCACAGGTTGCCCAGGTCCTGAGAACCGCCTCGGGACGCCCGGCGCTGAGCTCGATGCTCGCGGGGCTGGAGGACCCAGAGGCGTTGCGAGATGCGGTCCTGCCGCTGCTCGACGACGACACCTACTCCCGCTCGACGCTGCGTGCTCTGCTCGTGCTCGGCTCGTTCGATCCCGATGGCAGCGAGCGCGAGCTGACCGACGTCGCTCGCGCGCTCGAGCTCTCGCCCAGCACCGCGCACCGCTACGTCGGCACCTGGATGGCGCTCGGTCTGCTCGATCAGGACCCGATCTCGCGCCGCTACCGCCGCGCCGAGTCGCCGATCGCCTCGTCGAACGGCGCCGTGCCCGCCGGCTAAAGCGTCTTCGAACATGCGTCCGTGACCGCTTGCCGGCTCACGCCGGCGGTGAATTCCCCTGGATACGGGGCCTTATACAAATGCGATCGCGCGGCGGACAACGGCGTGCCGGCATCTCTCAGCTACTGGAGCCCTGGGCGGGACGCACGCCTATGCGCGCGACGATCGTCGCGATGGCGGCGATGCTCGTGCTGTACGCCGTCTGGCAGCTGCTCGACCCGCTGCCCGGGCAGCGCTGGCTCTACGGCGACGTCTTCTTCTATCCCGTCGCGGCCATGGGCTCCTGGACGGCCTGGGGTGCCGCCAGGCGCACGCGTGCCGACGCACGCATCGGCAGGGCATGGCTGCTGCTGGGCGCCGCCTCGGTCTCGTATCTGTGCGGCGACGTAGCCCAGACGATCTACGAACTGCATGGCGACAAGCCCTACCCGTCGGCCGGCGACGTGTTCTACCTGGCTTTCTACCCGCTCGTCCTGCTCGCGATGGTCAGCTTCCCATCGCCTCGCCGCACGGCGGGCGAACGCGCGCGCCTGTTCGTCGATCTGGCCGTTGTCGCGATCGGGGGCTCGACCGTCGTCGTCTACGTCGTGCTCGGCCCGACGGCGGTCGCGGGCGGAGAGAACTTCGTGCAGACCGTGTTTTCGATCGCCTACCCGTCGGGCGACATGGTGCTGCTCGTCGCCCTGGCGATGGTGCTCCTCGGCCGCGCGCCCGCGTCGAGCCGCACGGCGCTGCTCGTCTTTGCCGCCGGGCTCGCGTTCTTCGTGCTGGCCGATCTCATATACGGCTACCAGACGCTGCATGCCAACTACGAGAGCGGAGACCCGGTGGGCTCGCTGTGGATGGTCGCACTCGCGCTGTTCGCCATCGCCGCCGCGGCCCAGCTGCCGATTGACAAGCGGGAAGCGAGCGCGGTCGGCGGGCGCCAGCAGCCGAGCGTGCTGCCGTACTTCGCGGTCGCCATCGCGTTCGCGCTGCTTGTGTACTCCGAGCGCAAGGACAACGTCTTTCCCGCGCTGACGCTGCACGTGATCGCCGTCCTGCTGGCGGTGCTCGTCTCGGTGCGTCAGTACCTGGCGCAGAAAGAGCTGCTGCGTGCCCAGGGCGAGCTCACCCATCAGTCGCTGCACGATGCGCTCACGGGGCTCCCCAACCGCACGCTGGTGTTCGACCGCGCGGCTCACCTGCTGGCCCGCGCGCGACGCACCCGCGATCGAATCGCGGTTCTGTACGTCGATCTCGATCGCTTCAAGGAGATCAACGACACGTTCGGCCACCCGGCCGGTGACGAGATGCTGGCGGTCGTCGCGCGCCGTCTCGCGAGCGTCGCGCGGCCCGGCGACACGGTTGGGCGCATCGGCGGCGACGAGTTCGTGCTGCTGCTGGAGGAGGTCACGACCGACGCCGGCCCCGAGCTGGTCGCCGAGCGCGTGCTCGAGGTGCTGGCACAGCCGATCGACCTGCGGGCCGCGGGCGAGCGCCAGCCGGTGATCACCGCCAGCGTCGGCATTGCCGTGGGCGACGGCGGCGCGGCCGAGGATCTGCTGCGCGACGCCGACGTAGCCCTGTACGCCGCCAAGTGCGCCGGCCGTGGCCGCTACGCGGTGTTCGAGTCGGAGATGCAGACGGTTGCGCGCGAGCGTCTCGAGCTCGGCCTCGACCTGCGTGACGCGCTCACCAGAGACGAGTTCCAGCTCGTCTATCAGCCGATCGTGGAGCTCGACTCCGGCGATGTGACCGGCATCGAGGCGCTGATTCGCTGGCGTCATCCAAAAAAGGGCACGGTCGCTCCAGACGCTTTTATCCCGCTCGCCGAGGAGACGGGCATGATCCTGCCGATCGGCGGTTGGGTGCTGCGCGCGGCGTGCGTCCAGGCCGCCCGCTGGCGCCGCCAGGACCATGACATCGATCTGTTCGTCAACGTCTCGGTCGTGCAGCTGGAGCAGGACGTGCTGCTGAGCCAGGTGCGCGAGGCGCTCAAGCTGAGCGGGCTCGCGCCGGGCGCGCTGATGCTCGAGATCACCGAGACCGGTCTGATGCGGGATGCCGAGGCCGTCGCGGCGCGCCTGTGCGATCTCAAGGAGCTGGGTGTACGCATCGCGATCGACGACTTCGGCACGGGCTACAGCTCGCTCGCCTACCTGGCGCAGTTCCCCGTCGACGCGCTCAAGATCGACCGCTCGTTCGTGTCGGGCATCGCCGCAGCCGACGGTTCGGGCGAGGCGCTCGTGCACACCCTCATCCAGCTCGGCAAGGCGCTTGGCCTGCACACGCTGGGGGAGGGGATCGAGGACGAGGATCAGCTCGTCCAGTTGCGTCGAGAGCGGTGCGACTCCGGCCAGGGCTTCTTGTTCTCCAAGCCGCTCGCGGTGCCCGATGTCGAGCTGCTGCTGGAGCGTGGAGAGCGGGCGCTGCCGAGCGAGCTGGCGATCTTCGCGCGCTAGCGGGCGGCCCTGGCGCGCATCAGTTTTCGCCGTAGGAGGCGGGCGCCGGCGCGCTGTCGCGTACGCTCGCGAGCAGGGCGAGGAGCTCGCTTGCGCTGGTGCCGCCGAGCACGCGCAGGCGATGAAGCCGATACGGGTCTTCGCTCGGGTGCGCCCAGCCGGGCACGACCGTCGTCGAGCCCACGTAGCCAGCTGCCTTGACCGCCGCGACGACGGTTGGGTCATAGTGGCCCGACGGGTAGCAGAACCAGTTCACCGGGGCGTGGAAACGGCGCCGCAGCTCGCGTCTGGCGTCGGCCACCTGATAGTGCAGCTCCTGTGCGTCGAGCGTGATCAGGTCGGCGTGGCTGAAGCCTTGCGTGTCCAGCTCCCAGCCCGCTCGCACGAGCCCGCGGATCTCGTCCTGGCCGAGCCCGCCCTGCGATGGCGGCAGCCCGCTCAGCTGCAGGTTCTCCTCGCCCACCCAGCCCAGGCGCCTGAGCACCGGCAGCGCCTGGGTGTACTGCGACTGATAGCCGTTGTCGAAGCTCAGCACGATCGGTTTGCCGGGGCCGAGCGGGACGCCTTCGCGCCAGTACGCCTCGACCTGATCGGGCGTCACCGCGTGCCAGCCGGCGTGCTTCAGCGCTCGCATCTGTTCGGAGAACTCGGCCGGCGGCACATACAGGCCCGGGAACGGAGCACCCGCTGGTGGAGCGGCGATCACGTGATACATGAGGATCGGGACCGCCCGTTTACCGGGTGGTCCCGTCTTGCGGGGGGCCACGGCGCGTCGTCGTCCTTGAATGCTCCGCGGGGCGGTGCGCCCCGTCGTGCGGGGGTGCCGGTGACTGCCACCACCGGCCTGCGCGATCAGCAGCAGCGTCACCGCCGCGCAACAGAGCCCAAGCAGCGACGCGAGCGCGAAACCACGCCGCCGCCTCGTGCTGGCGCGGCGCGCCTCCCGCCGCGCCAGGCGCGCCTGCATGTCGATGTCTCGATTTTGATCCATGTCCGCGCTCGCGGGCAAGCGTAGCGGCGCACGGCCATCATGAGATGCAGTCTTTTATAAGACGAGATCTCATCTGTGCTAGTCTGCGCGCCCTCGTGCGTCTCAGTCGTCGCCACCACACGCGAGCAACCGCCGTCCTCGCGTCGATCCTGCTCGCCGGCCTGCTCGTCGCCGGCTGCGGTCGCAGCGGCCCGGCACCGGTCGGCTCGCGCGCGACGGGCGTGCGCTTCCAGGTCGTCGCGGCCGAGAACTTTTGGGGCAGTCTCGCGGCTCAGCTGGCGGGCTCGAAGGCGAGCGTCAGGAGCATCATCGTCAACCCGGCGACCGACCCGCACAGCTACCAGCCCACGGCCGGCGACGCGCGTGCCGTCGCTGCCTCCAACATGACGATCGTCAACGGTCTCGGCTATGACGGCTGGGCCAGCCAGCTGCTGCAGGCGAGCGCCTCGGGCGCCCGCGTCGTGCTGAACGTCGGACACGTGCTGGGACTGCCCGAAGGCTCCAACCCGCACCGCTGGTACTACCCGCACGACGTCGAAGCGGTGATCGACGCGATCACGAGCGACTACCAGCGTTTGGACCCGAGCGACGCCGCCTACTTCGCGGCCCGCCGGCGCACGCTGCTCGGCCCCGGGCTAGCTCGTTACGACGCCCTGCGCAAGCAGATAAAAAGCCGCTTCGCGGGCGTTCCGGTCGGCTACAGCGAGAGCATCTTCCAGGGGCTCGGCGAAGATCTTGGTCTGCGCCTGATGACGCCGTCGGGGTTTCCCAAGGCCGTCGCCGAGGGCACCGACGTGACGCTGTCCGACAAGCAGACGGTCGATGAGCAGGCCACCGACCACGAGATCGACGTGTGGGTCTTCAACAGCCAAAACGTGACCCCAGACGTGGAACGCGTCAACGACCTGGCGCGCACGGCGCACATCCCGATCGCCACGATCACCGAGACGCTGTCTCCGGCGACGGCGAGCTTTCAGAGTTGGCAGGTGGCCGAGCTCGAAGCGCTGCTCGCGGCGCTCGAAAAGGGTCGAAGATGATCGCGAGCTGGGCGGAGCAGGCAGGCAGGGCGTTGGCGGACGCCGGCTATCGCCGTGGCGGCGCGCGGCGCGCGATCGTGGAGCTGTTGGACGAACAGACCTGCGCGCTGTCGGCGGTCGAGATCGGCGAGTCGCTGCGCGCGCGCCGGCACGAGGTCTCGCGCGCGAGCATCTATCGCGTGCTGGAGCAGCTCGAGCAGATCGGTCTGCTGCAGCGGGTGGAGGTCGGGCAGGGGATCGTCCGCTTCGAGCCGCTGCGGCACGGTGCCGGGCACCATCACCACCTGGTGTGCGAGCTGTGCGGTCGGCTCGAACCGTTCACCGACGAAGCGCTCGAGCGCGCCATCCGGCGCCTGTCAGAGCGCCTGCCGCTGCACGTCCACGGTCATGAAATCGTGATCCGCGGCTCTTGTCAGAGCTGCGGGCCGACGAGCTGAGCAGCGGGACCGGAGCTGGCTTCTCGGTCAGTCGCCGGACAGGTTCGGCGGCAGCGGCTGGCCGGCGGGCGGGGGATCGTCGATCAACAGCTGGGGTACCGTCACGAGCCTGAGGCCGCGCGCCCTGAGGCCGCGGATGATCGTCGGCAGCGCCGCGATCGTCTGCGCGCGGTCGCCGCCACCGTCGTGCATGAGGATGATCGAGCCCGGCCCGACGCCTTCGAGGGCGCGTTTGACGATCGTCCCCACGCCCGGCTGCAGGTAGTCCTGCGTGTCGATCGACCACAGCACCATCAGCAGGTGCATCGTGTACAGCACGTGCATCGTGGTCGTGTCGAACGAGCCGTAGGGCGGACGAAACAGGTCCGGGCGCGGTGCGCCGAGCACTTCCACGCGCGCGATCTGTTCGAATAGCTCTTCGTGCTGGTCGTGCGCCGACAGCTCGGCCATCGCCGGATGGCTCTCGGTGTGGTCGCCGATCACGTCGCCGTCGGCGACCTCGCGTACCGTCGAGGCGCTGAAGTAGCGCAGCATCTTGCCGATCTCGAAGAACGTCGCGCGCACGTGGAAACGCTCGAGCACGTCGAGCACCTGCGGCGTGTACGGCCCGGGCCCGTCGTCGAACGTGAGCGCAACATCGTGGCCGCGTGTGCCGCCCGCTTTTACGAACGGCGTGTAGCTGAACACCGAGCGCACGGCTGCCTGGCCGGCGGCGGTCGATTCTTCGACCTTCGGCGCCTGCGTTGCATGTTGCTTGGTCGCGCCAGCCGTCGCCGTCGTCGTGGGCGTTTTCGCATGGGCGTGGTGGCTGCCGCCGACGAGCGCGGACACGAGCAGCACGACCACGAGCAGCAGGATCACGGCGGCCGAGCCCCGCCGGCGGCGGATCTGCGCCAGGTCGACCTCGTGGCTCACCGGCACGGCGGGGGGCGCAAGGGGTCGCGGTGCGCGGCCGGAGGGTGGCTCGTCCTCGAAATCCCAGCTCCAGCGGGGGGTCATGGCCAGATGCTAGAGATCGCCTCAGCGACCTCTAGAGCGGACTCACCTCCTGTGCCTCACGTCTGCACCTCGCCCATCCCGAGCCATGCGCTCGGCATGACGGTCAATCGTGCTGTATGTCTTGTGGGCTCGGGGACGCGACGACGGCTTCGGGCCGCGCGAGCGGCTCGGACTCGAGCACGCTGACCGCGCCGTGAGCCCGCACGCTGACACTGGTGCCGACCGCCAGCGCGTGCTCGCCCTGGACGCGGGCGAGCAGCCACTCGGTGCCTACGGCGGCTGCAAGCGCGGGCTCGATCCGTAGCACCGCGTCGTGGCCGTAGTAGCGGCATTCGGACACGGTGCCGACGATGCCATCGTCGCTGCCATCGCTGCCGGCCAGCACCTCCTGCACCTCCTGCACTTCCAGCTGCTCGGGGCGCACCATCACGACGCCACTGCTCGCGGTGACCGACGAGTCGCGCAGAGGCAGCGTGCCAAGCGCCGTCTCGGCCTGCCCGTCGCGGAAGTCGGCCGCGAGTACGTTGACCGCGCCCAGGAAGCTGGCGAGGCGCTCGTCGACGGGCTGCTCGTAGAGCTCGACCGGACTGCCCTGCTGCACGATGTGCCCGTCGCGCAGCACGGCGACTTCGTCCGCCAGCGACAGCGCCTCCTCCTGGTCGTGCGTGACGAGCACGGTCGTGACCTGCTGGGCGCGCAACAGGCCGTGCACCTCCTCGCGCACTTGCGTGCGCAGGGAGGCGTCGAGCGAGGAGAAGGGCTCGTCTAGGAGCAGCGCCTGCGGCCGCGGCGCGAGCGCGCGTGCGAGCGCGACGCGCTGCTGCTCGCCGCCTGAGAGCTCGTGCGGCATCCGCTCGGACAGCGCGGCGATGCCGACCATCTCCAGCAGCTCCTCGACGGCGGCCGAGCGGCGCTCGCGGCGCGGCAGGCCGAAGCCGACGTTGCCGGCGACGGTTAGGTGCGGGAACAACGCGCCCTCCTGCGGGACGTAGCCGATACCGCGCTGCTCGGGCGCTACGTAGGCGCCCTCGCCCTCGAGCACGCGTCCGCCGAGCCGGACGCTGCCGCGCTGCGGGCGCTCGAAGCCGGCGATCACGCGCAGGAGCGTCGTCTTACCGCAGCCCGACAGACCCAGCACGGCCGTCAGCGATCCTGCGGGCACTTCGAGATCGACGCCGCGCAGTACGGTGCTCTGTTCGTAGCCCTTCCACAGGCCGTCGACGGTCAGCACGCTCACGGGAGCACGTGAAGCGGAGCCCTCACCGCTGCGGCTCGCGCGCGGCGAGGCCACTCATGCGCCGGCTCAGCAGGTACGCGGGGATCGCCGAGATCAACACCATCAGACCAGCGTAGGGCGCCGCGGCGCCGTACGCGAAGTTGGTCGTGTACGTCCAGAACTGCGTCGCGAGCGTGTCGACTCCGGTTGGGCGCAGCAGCAACGTGGCGGTCAGCTCGGTCGCGCTGGAGATGAACACGAGCGCGAAGGCGGCGAGCAGGCCCGGCGCGAGCAGTGGCAGCGTGATGCGGCGGAACACGTCGACCGGGCGGCTGCCGAGCGAGCGGCCGATCTCCTCCAGCCTCGGCGGTGCCTGCGCGACCGCCGCGCGCACGCCCACGACCGCGAGCGGCAGGAACAGGATCGCGTAACAGACGATCAGCTCGAACGAGCTTTGGTAGAGCGAGAAGGCGTAGCGGACGGTGAACGACACGAGCCCGAGCGCGACGACGAGCCCCGGCAGCGCCATCGGCAGGTAGGCGAGTCGCTCGATCGCGATCGTGAGGCGGTTGCGGTGACGGCTGGCGAGCACGCTCACGGGCACCGCGAGCAGGGTCGCGATCGCGGCGGCGGCGGCACTGAACAGGGCCGTGTGCCCAGCGTCGGCGAGGATCGAGCTGGGCGGCAGCGTGGTCGAGTTGCCGCGCAGCATCCAGTACACGAGCGAACCGAGCGGTACGCCGATCGCTAGCCCGGCGAGCGCGGTCAGGCCGGCCAGCCCGCAGAGCAGCCGCACGCCGCGCAGGCAAACGCGCGAAGCGATCCGCCGTGCGCCCGGCCCGCTGCGAAAAGCGCGACCGCGGCCGGTGAGCGCCAGCTCGCCGCCGAGCGCCGCGACGCTCAGCACGACCAGCACTAGCGACAGCACACACGCGCCGACGGCGTCGAAGCCGAGCTTGAACTCGGTGAAGATCTCGACCGTGAAGGTCTGGTACTGGACGATCTCGAAGGCGCCGAACTCGGCCAGCAGACCGAGCGTCACGAGCAGGCAGCCGCCGAGCACGGCCGGCCGAATCTGGCGCAGGGTCACGCGCCAGAACACGCGCCACGGGCCGAGCCCGAGACTGCGCGCCGCCTCCTCGAGCGCCGAGTCGACGCTCGCCAGCGCGCCCGCCACGGGCAGGTAGACGAGGGGATAGAGCGACAGCGTCATCACCATCACGGCGGCCAGGTAGCCGTGCAGGCCGGGATCGATCGAGATCCAGCCAAAGCCAACGACGAAGTCGGGTACGCCGAGCGGCAACACCAACAGGACGGCCCACAGCCGGCGCAACGGCACGTCGGTGCGCTCCACGAGCCAGGCGGTGCCGACGCCGAGCAGCGCGCACAGCGCCGTGCAGGCGATCGTCAGACGCAGGCTGTTCCAGAGCAGCACCGCGACCGTGTGGCGCAGCAGCAGCTGCTTGGCTTCGGCGATGCCCGCGCTGAAGGCCTGGTCGAGCAGGAAGGCCAGCGGCAGCAGGACGAGCGCCGCCGCCGCAAGCCCGCCGAGGATCGTCACGAGCGGCCAGCGCCGCCGCCCCGACCAGGCTCGTCCGAGCCGGGTCGGGAGCGGCGTGTATGGCGCGAATGTGCTCACCGGAAATGCACCGCTCTCTACAGCAGGCCGAGCCGCTGCTCCATCGCCAGAGCTTCGCTGCCGTCGCCGAGTTCGGCCGGCGTCAGCGAGACCGGGTGCAGGTCCTTGAAGGGACGCAGCCCGGGTGCAGGCGCGACGCCGGGACGGATCGGGTACTCGAAGCTGTCGCTGTGGGCGATCGCTTCCTGGCCCGCCTGGCTGACGAGGAAGGCGAGGAACTTCTGGGCCTCCAGCTGGTTTGAGCTGGACTTGACGACGGCGGCGCCGGAGATGTCCAGCAGGTCTCCGGGGTCACCGGCGGCGTAGTAGTGCAGCGCCGAGTGGATGCCATCGCTGCCGAGCTCGGCGCGAAGGCGGAACCAGTAGTAGTGGTTGATCGGTCCGAGATCGCTCTCGCCGTTGTTCACCTGCGCCACGACGGTCTCGTTGTCGGGGTAGGTGCGCGAGTTGGCGGCCACTCCGCGCAGCCACTTTTCGGCCGCGGTCTTGCCCTTGAACTTGGTGATCGAGGTCACGAGCGGTTGGAAGTCGGTCTCCGACGGGGCGAAGCCGACCTTGCCCTTCCACTTCGGTTCGGCCAGTTCCATGATCGAGTTCGGGACTTCGTCGGCCTTGAGCTTGGAGGTGTTGTAAACGAGCACCGACTCGCGCGCGGAGACGCCGAGCCAGTCCCCGGCGGCAGAGTCGTACCGATGCGGGACCGCGGCGAGCGTCGAGGCGTCGACCGGCGCCAGCAGGCCTTTCTCGTGTAGCGCTTCGAGCACCGGCGTGTTCTCGGTGAAGAACACGTCGGCCGGCGAGTGCGATCCCTCCGCGGCGATCTGGTTGCCGAGCGTCGCCTCGTCGGCGAAGCGCACCGAGACCTTGATGCCGCTCTGCATTTCGAACGCTTTGACGAGCTTGGCGGTGGTCTGTTCGTGCTGTCCGCTGTAGACGGTCAGCGTGCCTGGGGAGGAGGATGACGACGAGGAGCTGCCGCAGGCGGCGATGACGAGCGCGGCCGAGATGGCGAGCAGAATGGCGGAGAAGTTCTTTGTGGGACGCATATTCCTTTGAAATCCGAGTTAGGTGGTCGGGATGGCGCCGGGGACCGTATCACACGTATTAGGGTCGCCTAACACAGGCTGTCCACACGTTGCAGCGTTGCGCCCAGGACGACTAACGGCCCCGCAATCGGTGACAATCTCGACATGCACGTGACCGCCAAGGCCGACTACGCGGTTCGCGCCGTGGTCGAGTTGGCGGAGAGCAGTCAGGGAAGCCCGCGCAAGGTCGACTCGGTCGCAAAGGCCCAGGGCATCCCGGTCTCGTTCCTGGAGAACATCCTCACGCAGTTGCGCTCGGCCGGCGTGGTTCGCAGCCAGCGCGGGCCCGAAGGCGGCTACTGGCTGGCTCACCCGGCGGCGGAGGTCGACCTGGCGTCGATCATCCGCGCGGTCGAGGGCCCGCTCGTCGGCGTACGCGGGCAGCGCCCGGAGGAGATCGAGTACGCGGGCTCCTCGGAGAGCCTGCAGCAGGTCTGGATCGCGCTGCGCGCCAACCTACGCAAAGTGCTGGAGAACGTGACGGTGGCCGACGTCGCCGAGGGCAGGCTGCCCGACGAGGTGATCGCTCTCACCCGCGTCGAGGAAGCCTGGCACACGCGTTAGCCGGAGAGGGTGGGGCCGACGCCGATCGGCAGGATCTGGCCCTCGTGCAGCTCCAGCTGCTCGCTCTCCTCCGGCGTGAGCCGGCTCCAGGCGGGGCGCCCGTCGCCGAGCTTCAGCTCCACCTGGAATCCCGCCTCATTCTCGACGATTCGCTCCACGAGCGCCTCGCTGCCACGGTCGTCATAACCAGTCAGGATCTGGACCTCGTTGGCGCTGGTCGGGCTGGGCATGATCACTTTCTCGGTGGAGATCACTGTAATAGGTGTAAATCCTAGCGGAGTTCATAGGTATCGCAACGCGCCGTCTCTGTGACATTGAGCACGGGAGCTGACAAGCCAGTTGACATCGAATGCCATCCGCGTAAACTCGTCTGTCACGAACTGCCCTCGGATATGGCAAGCTTCCGTGCGCTTTCGCATTTGCCGAACTCCACGGCGCCGGCCAGCGAAAAGGAGATCTCTCTAGATGTCAGCCCCTACCAGCACCGCTCCCTCGACCGAGGCCGCCGAGGCCGCTGTCGAGGCGATCGTCGAGTCGGCCGGCAAGGAGACCACCTTCTCGCTGCAGCTCAGCCAGGACCAGAAGGACATCCGCGACTGGGTCCACGGCTTCGCCGCGGACGTCGTCCGCCCGGCCGCACACGAGTGGGACGAGAAGGAGTCGACGCCCTGGCCGATCATCCAAGAGGCCGCCAGCATCGGCCTGTACGGGTTCGAAGGGCTGGCGCAGTTCTTCGCCGACCCGACCGGCCTAACGCTTCCGATCGTCAACGAAGAGCTGTTCTGGGGGGATGCCGGCATCGGCATGGCGATCATGGGCACGGCACTCGCCGTCGCCGCGATCTTCGGCCAGGCGACCGGCGAGCAGATCGGCGAATGGATCCCGCGCTGCTTCGGCACCGTCGACGACGTCAAGGTCGCCGCCTTCTGCGCCTCGGAGCCCAACGCGGGCTCCGACGTCTCCGGCGTGCGCACGCGGGCGAAGTTCGACGAGGCCACCAACGAGTGGATCATCAACGGCCAGAAGGCATGGGCCACGAACGGCGGCATCGCCGACGTGCACGTTGTGATCGCGACCGTCGACCCCGAGCTGGGCTCCAAAGGCCACGCCGCCTTCGTCGTGCCGATGAGCGAAGCCAAGGGCATTTCGCAAGGCACGAAGGTCTCCAAGCACGGCCTGCGCGCCTCGCACACCGCCGACGTGTTCCTCGACGACTGCCGTGTGCCGGCCGGCTATGTGCTCGGCGGCAAGGAGAAGCTCGACGAACGCCTGGCGCGCGTGCGCGAGGGCAAGAAAAGCAAGTCGCAGGCCGCGATGCAGACGTTCGAGGCCTCGCGTCCGACCGTCGGCGCGCAGGCGCTCGGCATCGCCCGCGCCGCCTACGAGTACGCGCTGGAGTACGCCAAGGACCGCGAGCAGTTCGGCCGCAGGATCATCGACAACCAGGCGATCGCCTTCACGCTCGCGCGCATGAAGACCGAGATCGACGCCGCTCGTCTGCTCGTGTGGCGCGCCTCGTGGATGGGCCGCAACCAGGTCCCGTTCGAGAATGCCGAGGGCTCGATGAGCAAGCTCAAGGCCGGCGAGACCGCTGTCTGGGTCACCGAGCGTGCGATCCAGATTCTCGGCGGCAACGGCTACACACGCGAGTTCCCGGTCGAGCGCTGGCACCGCGACGCGAAGATCTACGACATCTTCGAGGGCACGGCCGAGATCCAGCAGATGGTGATCGCGCGAGCGATCAGCGGCATCCCGGGGCTGTTCGGCTCCGCCGCGTCCTGACGGGTTGCGGCGTTGGCGGCCGGGCTACCAGGCCTGGCCGGCGCCGCAGTGCGGGCAGCTGACCGTCGTCGAGACGGGCGCGGCGAAGTAGTAGCCGCACCCGCACGAGTAGCAGGCGAGGTCCATCGGCCCGCCGGCCTCCTGTGCGCGGGCGACGGCCGGGTCGCAGCAGCTTGCGGCGGCGGCGGCAGCAGCGCTCACGGCGACCGCCTGCGGCGTCGAGGCCTGCACAGGCGAAGCGGCGGTGCGCGCGTTCAGCGGGCGCCGACGGCGCGCTCGGCGTTCGTGGCGACGGGTGGGACGTGTCTGTTGCAGCATCTTCGGTCTCATCGTGTGACAACCTCAACAACGTCTCTCATCGGAAAAGGTTTCGCGGCGCAACCTTTCTTTCCTGTCAGCTGGACGACCATTCGGCTTCCCGCACGGGCACCGGCGGGTGGGGCCGAGAACTAGAGCGTTTGAGATACTGAGGGACGATGAACCCTGCGCGAAAGCGAAAGGTGCGTCTGGTCGTGGCTCTGAGTGCGGCCGTGCTGCTGGCGACGGCGCTCATCTACACCAGCTTCAACGCCGCCAGCCCGGCGCTGACGCCGAGTCAGCTGATGCGCGAGGCCCAGCCCGGGCGCAGCTACACGCTCACCGGCACCGTCGCGAAAGGCTCGGTGCATCGTGAAGGCGGCACGCTCGACTTCGCGATCGAGGATCGCGCCGGCGGCACCGAGGTCCCGCTGGCCTACACCGGCTCCGTGCCCGACCCCTTCCGCGAAGGGCGCGAGGTGATCGTCACGGTGGAGAAGGACGGCTCGCGCTTCGTCGGCGAACGCGACTCGCTGATCACGAAGTGCCCCTCGAAGTACAAGACCGCTCCTCGCTCAGAGAAGCAGAACGCCTGAGTGATGGCCGGCCTGGGCTTCGCCTGCCTGCTGATGGCGCTGCTGGTCTGCGCGTACGGCATCGGCGCGTCGATCTACGGCGTGCGCACGGGTCGCGTCGAGTACTCGGAGTCCGGACGGCGCTCGGTCTACGCGCTCGCCGGCATCCTGACCGTCGCTTTCATCGTGCTGGAGGCGGCCTTCATCCGCGACGACTTCGCCTTCAACACCGTCGCCGACACCTCCAGCCGTACGACGCCGCTGTTCTATCGCGCGGCCGCGGTGTGGTCCTCCCAGGAAGGCTCGCTGCTCCTGTGGGCCTGGCTACTGTCGCTGTGGGCGAGCCTCGCGCTGTTCCTGACACGTAAGCGGATGCGCGACGTGGCCGCCTACGCGACCGCGATCCTGCTCGGCTTCGGCGGCTTCTTCGTGGCCCTGATGGTGTTCTACGCCAACCCTTTCGCGACCACGCGCCCGGCGCCGGTCGAAGGCGTCGGGCTCGATCCGCTGCTGCGCTTCCCGACGATGATGATCCACCCGCCGATGCTGTATTCCGGCTACACGCTGTGCACGATTCCACTGGCGTTCGGCATGGGCGCGCTCCTGAGCCGACGCGTCGACGCCGAATGGATCAAGGCGATCCGCCGCTTCGCGTTCGCCGCCTGGCTGTTCCTCGGCGCCGGCATCCTGCTCGGCGCGCTGTGGTCCTACTCGGAGCTCGGCTGGGGCGGCTATTGGGGCTGGGACGCGGTCGAGAACGCGTCGCTGATGCCTTGGCTCACCGGGACGGCATTCCTGCACTCGCTGATGTTGCAGGAGAAACGGGGCATGTTGAAGGTCTGGAACGTGTCGCTCGTGCTGGCCACCGGGACGCTTGCGATCATGGGCACGTTCCTCGTGCGCAGCGGCATCCTGACGTCGATCCACGCCTTTGGCGGGGCGACGCTCGGAGTGCCGTTCGTGTGTCTGATCGGCCTGCTGATCGCCGGCTCGATCTACCTCGTCGTCACGCGCCGCGAGATGCTGCGCTCCGAGCATCGGCTCGACTCGCTGATGTCGCGCGAGTCCGTCTTCCTGCTCAACAACGTGGTGCTCGTCGGGCTCTGCTTCGTGATCTTCTGGGGCACCTACTTCCCACTCATCTCCGAGGCCGTCACCGGACAGGAAGCCTCCGTGGGAGTCCCCTGGTTCGACCGCTATACCGTGCCGTTGGCGCTAGTGCTCGTGCTGCTCAGTGGCATCGGCCCGGTGATCGCCTGGCGGCGTGCGACGCTCGCCAACGCGCGACGTAACTTCCTGACCCCGATCGCGTGTGCGCTGGCGACGTTCGTCGTTCTGCTGGTGGCGGGCATCGAGCAGAAGACGACCGCGATCATCCTGTTCTGCTGCGCGGCGTTCGTGTTCGGCAGCGTCGGCCAGGAGTTCTTCCGAGGCACTCGTGCACGCGTGGCGATGGCGGGCGAATCGCCACCGGCGGCGCTGCTCGCGCTCGTGCGCCGCAACCGCCGCCGCTATGGCGGCTACATCGTGCATCTCGGCATCGCCGTGATGTTCATCGGTGTCGCTGCTTCGTCCTCCTTCCAGCACGCCACCGAGCCGGCGAACCTGTCGCCTGGGCAGTCGGTGCACGCCGGCAAGTACGACTTCACCTACGTGCGCCCGACGGCCACGATCACGCCCAAGTACGACGAGGCGCACACCGGCTCGACGCTCGCGCTCGGCGCGGTCATCGACGTCAGCGACCACGGCCGCCACGTCGCCACGCTGACGCCAAGCGAGGGCTTCTACGCCTCCGGCGAAGCGGAACAGGGCAGCGTCGGCAGTCTGATCGGTGGCCAACCGGTCAGCCACATCAGCATGCATGGCAGCGTCTCGAAGGAGATCTGGAGCGCGATCCAGCCCGACATCGAAGCGCCAGTGCTGGCCAAGATCATCTCCACCGGCAACAAGACGCTGCCGCCTGAAGACGGGCTGGTCGCGCTCGCCTACCTGGCGCGCCAGTATTTGAAGCACCCGCCGCCGGCGGCCTTCCACTTCATCGTCTCGCCGCTCGTGCTGTGGATCTGGTTCGGTGGCGCGATCGGCCTGCTCGGCGGCCTGATCGCGATCTGGCCAGCGCCCAGCACCGTGCGTCGTCGGGTCACGGCGCGCGCACGCGCGGTGCGCGGCCTGGCCAACGCCTGATCGGCGGACGGCGGATGGCGGTGACGTGGGCGTCCTGATAGCGGTTCTGCTCCTGCTGCTCGCGACGGCCGTGGTGCTG
>DASXER010000037.1:0-12195 GCA_036490015.1 Solirubrobacteraceae bacterium
CCGCGGTGTCGCTGGCCGACGGCCTGGTCGAGATCGAACTCGTCGACAGCGGCGAGCTGCGGACCTACTCCGAGAAGTTCGCCTGTCCGGTCCACGGGCCGAGCCTGGTCGAGCTGGAGCCGCGCATCTTCTCCTTCAACTCGCCGCATGGAGCGTGTGACCGCTGCACCGGGCTCGGGTCGCAGATGGAGATCGACCCGGAGCTGGTAGTGCCCGACCCCAGCCTGTCGATCGCCGATGGCGCGATCGCACCCTGGGCTGGCAGCTCGTCCAACTACTACGAGCAGGTCACCGAGGCGATCGCCGAGGTGTACGACGTCGACCTGACGGCGCCGTGGGAAGACCTGACGACCGAGCAACGCGATGTGTTCTTGCACGGCACGGGCGGCGAGCCGGTGCAGGTGACCTATCGCAATCGCTATGGACGGCAGCGCTCGTACGCGACGCGCTTCGAGGGCATCGTCGCGAACCTCCAGCGCCGCTACCGCGAGACGGATTCGGAGTGGACGCGCGAAAAGATCGAGGAGTTCATGTCGCTGCGGGCTTGCCCGGCGTGCGGCGGCGCCAGGCTGCGTCCCGAGTCGCGCGCGGTGCTGGTCGGCGGCACGCGGATCGAGGACTTCTGTGCGCTCTCGGCGCGGCGGGCGCTGGAGTGGTTGGACGACGTCGAGCTGTCGGAGACCGATCGTCACGTCGCGCGGCTGATCCTGCGCGAGATCCAGGAGCGCTTGCGGTTCCTGGAGAACGTCGGCATCGGCTACCTGTCGATGGACCGGGCCGCGACGACGCTGTCCGGCGGCGAGGCGCAGCGCATCCGGCTCGCGACCCAGATCGGCTCCTCGCTCGTGGGCGTCCTCTACATCCTCGACGAGCCCTCGATCGGGCTGCACCAGCGCGACAACTCGAAGCTGATCGCGACGCTCGAGCGGCTGCGCGACCTCGGCAACACGGTGATCGTGGTCGAGCACGACGAGCAGACGATGCGCTGCGCCGACCACCTGGTCGATCTCGGCCCCGGCGCGGGCGAGCACGGCGGGCGCATCGTGGCGCAGGGCACGGCGGCCGAAGTCGAGAGCGTGGCGGACTCGCTGACCGGCCAGTTCCTCTCGGGGGAGCGGCGGATCGACGCGCCTGAGCGCCGGCGAACGCCAAGCGGCTACGTCGAGATCCTCGGCGCGAGCCAGCACAACCTGCGCGACATCGACGTGCACGTGCCGCTCGGGACGCTCACCTGCGTGACCGGCGTTTCGGGCTCGGGCAAGTCGACGCTCGTCAACGACGTGCTCTTCAAGGCCGTCGCCAACCGCCTGCACCGCGCGCGCAAGCGCCCGGGATCGCACCGTTCTATACACGGCCTCGACCAGCTCGACAAGATCATCGCCGTCGACCAGTCGCCGATCGGGCGTACGCCGCGCTCCAACCCCGCTACCTACACGGGCCTGTTCGACGTGATCCGCGACCTGTTCTCCAAGACCCAGGAGGCACGGGCGCGCGGCTACAAGCCCGGGCGCTTCAGCTTCAACGTCAAGGGTGGGCGTTGCGAGGTTTGCCGTGGCGACGGCCAGATCAAGATCGAGATGCACTTCTTGCCCGACGTCTACGTGCCTTGCGAGCAGTGCCATGGCAAGCGCTACAACCGCGAGACGCTGGAGGTTCGCTTCAAGGGCAAGTCGATCGCCGACGTGCTCGACATGCCGGTTGAGGAGGCGCTTGGCTTCTTCGAGCACATCCCGAAGATTCGCCGGCGCCTGGAGACGCTCGACGCGGTTGGGCTTGGCTACGTGCGCTTGGGCCAGCCCGCCACGACGCTCTCGGGCGGCGAGGCGCAGCGCGTGAAGCTCGCGACCGAGCTGTCGAAGATCGCGACGGGGCGCACGCTGTACATCCTCGACGAGCCCACCACCGGACTGCACTTCGCCGACGTGCAGCGGCTGCTCGAAGTGCTGCAGAGGCTGGTCGACGCCGGCAACAGCGTGGTCGTGATCGAGCACAACCTCGACATCATCAAGTCGGCCGACAGGATCATCGACATGGGCCCCGAGGGCGGGGAGGAGGGCGGACTACAGGTCGCCGTCGGCACTCCCGAGGAGGTCGCGGCCGAGCCCGCCTCGCACACCGGCGCCTTCCTGGCGGAGCTGCTCACCCCAGCGGCGAAACCGGCCAAAGCACGCAAAGCGCGCAAGAAGCCGTCGCCCAAGCTCGCGGCCGCGGCCTGAGCCGCGCTGACGCCGCTGACTCCGCTCGTGGATCCGACGACGCTCGCCAAAGCCCGCCTGTGGGTGCAGAAGTGGCGTTGGTACGAGCGCAACGGCCTGCCCTGGAACAGGGCGCTGATCCACTGGGAGATGTCGAAGCGCGAGTCGTTCGTGCGTTGGCCGGTTCACGGCAACGTGCTCGAAGCGCTGCAACAGGGGCGGCTGGAGATCGGTCCTGGCGTGCTATTCGAGCCGGACGTGTGGATCACGGCGCCGGACCGGGCGCGCGTGCGCATCGGCGCGGGCACGTTCCTCAACAAAGGCGTCATGGTCGCCGCTCAGGAGCTGGTCGACATCGGCGCACACTGCATGCTTGCCAACGGCTGCTTCGTGTCAGACGCCAACCACCGCTTCGACGACCCTGAGCGTCCGATCACCTGGCAGGGCTTCGAGACGCGCGGGCCGACCACGATCGGCGACAACACCTGGCTCGGGGCGAACGTGGTCGTCACGAGCGGCGTGCGGATCGGCGAGCGCAGCGTGATCGGCGCCAACAGCGTCGTGACCAAGGACGTCGAGCCGTTCACGATCGCCGCGGGCGCGCCGGCGCGGGCGATCGGGCGCGTGGGGCTCTCGCGAAGCGATAGCGTCTGAGGCATGGACCTGTACGAGGCGATGCGCTGCGCCCCTACCAGCCGCAGTTTCGGCGACGAGCCGGTCTCACCGGACAAGCTGGAGCGCGCGCTCGACAGCGCGCGTTTCGCGCCGAGCGGCGGCAACCGCCAGGGCTGGCGCGTCGTCGTGGTGCGCGACCCGGAGCTGCGCAAGGGACTGGCGGAGCTGTACCTGCCGCCGTGGCGGGCCTACATGGAGCAGACCGGCGGCGCGGCGATGATGGCCAACCCCGACGGCCAGGACGCCAAAGGGCTGCGCATGGTGCGCCGCGCGAACGCTTATGCCGAGGAGCTGGCCGACGTGCCGGTGCACCTCGTAATCGGTGTCTGCATGGGCGACGTGCTCGCCACGGACGCAAATCTCGACCGCACGAGCATCGTCGGCGGCGCCTCGATCTACCCGTTCGTGCAGAACCTGCTGCTGGCGCTGCGCGCCGAGAACCTCGCCGCGGCGATGACGACGCTGCTGGTGCCGGCCGAGCAGCAGGTGCGCGAGCTGCTGTCGATCCCAGACGACGTGGCGCTCGCCTGCCACGTGGGCGTCGGCAACCCGGGCGAGCCATGGCCCAAGGCCCTGACTCGCCGGCCGGTGTCGGACTTCGCCTTCGCCGACCGCTACGGAACGCCGCTCAGCTGACGCACGGGGGCTGGGCCTTCCGGCGCTCCGCGGGCCTCCCGCTGTTCAGTCGGTATGTGAGCGGCCGGGCAGCCGCTCGCGCAGCCCCTCCAGCTCCGACGGGTCGATCTTGTAGGTGTGCTCGGGGCCGGGATAGCGCCGCGTGCGCACGTCCTCCGCGTAGGCGGCGACGCCCGCGTTCATCTCCTGCTGCAGGTTCGCGTAGCGCTTGACGAAACGCGGGCCGAGCCCGTCGCGGATGCCGAGCAGGTCGTGGAACACGAGCACCTGCCCGTCCGTCGATGGGCCGGCGCCGATGCCGATCACGGGGATCTCGATCAACGCCATCAGCTCGTCGGTGACGGCGCTCGGGATCGCCTCGAACACGAGCGCGAAACAGCCGGCCTGCTGCAGCGCGAGCGCCTCCTCGGCGATCTTCGCGGCGGCGGCGGCGGTGCGGCCCTGGGCCTTCCAGCCGCCCAGGGCGGTCGAGGTCTGCGGCGTCAGGCCTACGTGGCCCATGACGGGGATGCCGGCGCCGACGATCGCACGCGCTCGGCTGACCGAGGCCGGGCCGCCGCCCTCCAGCTTGACGACGTCGCAGCCGGCCTCCTTGACCATGCGCATGGCGGTCGTGATCGCCTGCTCGTCTGAGACCTCATAGGAGCCGAACGGCAGGTCGCCGATCAACAGCGGCGTGTTCAGCCCGCGGCGCACGGCGCGCGCGAGCACGAGCATGTCGCCCAGCTCGACGGGCGTGGTCGCGTTGTAGCCGAGCACCGTCGTGGCGGCGGAATCGCCGACCAGCACGAGGTCGACGCCGGCCGACTCGGCGGCGCGGGCACTCGGGTAGTCATAAGCGGTGACCATCACGATCGGGTCGCCGAGACGCTTCTTCTCGAACAGCAGCGGCAGCGTCATCGGTAGCCGGCCGGGGTCGCTCGGCGCCTGGATCTGCGGGTGGCTGGACATGACTTCCTCTCTGACGTCGGTTGACGCTCGCTCTCTCACGAGAGCAGGGTCGCCACCTCGTCGTCGATCGTGACTATGCGATTGGTCTTAGCTTCGACGTGCACGACGCGCGGCTCGTAGCGCTCCATCTCCGCCTCGTCGTACTGGCCGTAGGAGATGACGATGATCGTGTCCCCGCGGTGCACGAGACGGGCGGCGGCGCCGTTGACGCACATCGCGCCCGAGCCGCGCTCGCCGGCGATCGTGTAGGTCTCGAAGCGGGCGCCGTTGTCGACGTCGACGACGTGCACCTGCTCGTGCTCGAGGATGTTGGCCGCCTCGAGCAGGTCGCGGTCGACCGTGATCGAGCCTACGTAGTGCAGGTCGGAGTCGGTGACGGTCGCCCGGTGAATCTTGGACTTCAACATCACGCGCTGCACGCGGCCACCGCCTTTCGTTTGGATTTCAATGTGTCAGCAGCACCCGCCGCCGGCGACAGCGGAAGGTTGTCGATCAGCCGCACGCCGCCGACGCGCGCGGCCACGGCCAGCACCGCCTCACGATCGAGCTCGCTCAGCGGCTGGAACGAAGAGGCGTCCACGAGCGCCACGTAGTCCGGCTCGATGTCGCGCTCGGCAAGCGCCTCGCAAGCTGCCTGAAGCAGTCTCTCGGCCGAGGTCTCGCCGTCATCCTCGTGCAGGCTCCAAGCGGCTCGGAGCGCGGCGTACAGCCCGGCGGCCCGCGCACGCGCCTCGGAGTCGAGCAGTGCGTTACGCGAGGACAGCGCCAGGCCGTCGGCGGCGCGCGCGGTGGGTACGGCCACCAGCGCCACCGGCATGTCCAGGTCGCTCACCATGCGCCGGATCACCGCGAGCTGCTGGGCGTCCTTCTGCCCGAAGTAGGCGACGTCCGGCATGACCATGCCGAACAGCTTCGCCACGACAGTCGTCACGCCGCGGAAATGCTCGCTGCCACGCATCGCACCCTCGAGCACGTCGGTCAGGCCAAGCACCTCGACCGCTGTCGAGAAGCCAGCGGGGTAGATCTCCTCGACGCTGGGTGCGAACAGAACGTCCGCACCCGCCTCGGCGGCCAGCTCGGCGTCACGTCGCTCGTCGCGCGGATAGCGCTCCAGATCGCTGCTCTCGTTGAACTGCGAAGGGTTCACGAACAGCGACACGACGACCAGATCGCATTCCGAACGAGCGGCGCGTACAAGCGACAAGTGCCCCTCGTGCAAGGCGCCCATCGTTGGCACCAGCCCCACCCGGGCCTGTCCGCCACGAGCCGAGCTAACGACCCGGCGAAGCTCAGAAACCGTGCGCAGAGTCCTCATGCGCAGAGAAGGGTCGGGTGAAAAGATTCGCATCGTTCTCGGTCCAGTTCCAAACGGATACCGGCGCGACTAAAGATGTGACAACAAAGCCTCTAACTGAAGGTCTATCCCGGGCAGGAACCCAGTGACAGCCTGTCAACGATGATACGCCCTAATCACGCGCATTGAAAGGCCAGCGCAAGGGAGGGTCGTGGCGCCGCGGCTGGAGGGCCGCGAAGCGAGGCCCGGAAGCCCGCGCGACACCGAGCCCCTCCCGCTTACCAAGCGTCGACTTGCGCGCGCTTCTTGCCCGCTCGCTCCCACCAGCGCCCCGTCCGCTCGTCGAACAGCGTCGCGATCCAGCGGCGCGAGTCGGCGGGGTCGATCACGTCGTCGATCTCTCCGTAGGCGGCCATGTTGACGCCGCGTCCGCGCTCGTAGGCGGCGGCGACGGTGGCCTCGAACACGCGCTCGCGCTCGGCGTCGTCTTCGATCGCCTCCAGCTCGCGACGCATCCCCAGGCGCACGGCGCCCTCCAGGCCCATGCCGCCGAACTCGCCGGTTGGCCAGGCGACGCAGAATAGGCCGGCCTTGAAGCCGCCGCCGGCCATCGCCTGGGCTCCGAGCCCGTAGCCCTTGCGCAGCACGATCGTGCCCATCGGCACCGACACGCTCGCGCCGGTCACGAACATGCGCGCGAAATGCCGCACCGTGGCGGTCTTCTCGGCGTCCGGTCCGACCATGAAGCCGGGCGTGTCGCACAGGAACAGGATCGGCAGCTCGAACGCGTCGCACAGCTGCATGAAGCGCGCCGCCGTGTCGGCGGCGTCGGCGTCGATCGCGCCGCCCAGGTGCGCCGGGTTGTTGGCGATCACTCCCAGCGGCCGGCCGTCGACACGTGCCAGCGCGGTCACCATGCCGACGCCGAAGCCGCGCCGCAGCTCGAGCACCGAACCCGAGTCGAACAGGGCGTCCACGACCGCGCGCACGTCGTAAACGCGCTTGCGCTGCTCGGGGATCGCGTCGCGCAGTAGCTCCTGATCGGGCACATCACCCGCGGCGGGCGTAACAGCACCCCGGAAGTAACCCAGGTAGCGGCGTGCCAACGCCACAGCCTTGGCGTCGTCAGCAGCGCGTAGGTCGACCACGCCGTTGTCCCACTGGACCGCGATCGGACCGACGTCGCGTGGATGGTGGACGCCGAGCCCGCCGCCCTCGATCATCGCCGGGCCGCCCATGCCGATGCTCGCGTCCTCGGTCGCTATCACGACGTCGCAGCAGCCGAGCAGCGCGGCGTTGCCGGCGAAGCAGTAGCCGGAGGCGATGCCGACCAGGGGCACCAGCCCGCTCAACGCGCCGAACAAAGCGAACGCGCGACAGTCCAGGCCCGCGACGATCGGCATGTCGACGTCGCCGGGACGCCCGCCGCCGCCCTCGGCGAACAGCACGACCGGCAGCCGCCGCTTCTCGGCCACCTCGAACAGGCGGTCCTTCTTGGCGTGGTTGCGCATCCCTTGCGTGCCGGCTAGGACCGTGTAGTCATAAGACATCGCCACGCATGGGCGCCCGTCGACGTCGCCGACGCCGGCTACCAGCCCGTCGGCGGGGGTGCGGGCGATCAGCTCCTCGCGCGAACGGCGCTGCTCCTGCGCGGCGAACAGCAGCGGCCCGTACTCCACGAAGCTGCCCTCGTCGAGCAGGTCATGAAGGTTTTCGCGCGCTGTGCGCCGCCCGTGCTCGTGGCGGCGCGCGACGGCCTCCGGACGGGCCGCGTCGAGCCCGATCTCGTGGCGCTCGCGCACGAGCCGCAGATCCTCGCGTTCGCCGCCGGCCGTCGCCGAGGCCGCCGGCACGCCGACGGCCTCCGATCCCTCGCCCGGGGCGAGCGTGAGCAGCGGCTGGCCCTCCTCGACCGCGTCGCCTACTGCCACCGAGACCTGCAGCACGACGCCCTCGCTCTCGGCCACGACCTCGTGCTCCATCTTCATCGCCTCCAGCACGACCACCGCCGTGCCGACACGGACCGGCTCGCCACAGGCGTGAGGGATCGCGACGACGACGCCGGCGAACGGCGCCTTGACGACCTGCTCGGAAGTGGGGCTCATGCGCAGATCATCGCTGAGCGCAGAGTCTTTAGCATGGCTGGCGTGTCGGCAGGATCGTCAGCCTCCGAGCGCCGCGACGCGCTCAAGGAGGTGTTCGAGAGGGCGCGCGGGTGCACGCGCTGCAGCGAGCTGGCCGCCACCCGCAAGAAGGTGGTCTTCGGCTCCGGCAACGCCAACGCCGATCTGATGTTCGTGGGCGAGGCGCCCGGGGCGAGCGAGGATGAGCAGGGGGTGCCGTTCGTCGGGCGCGCGGGCAAACTGCTCGACAAGCTGTTGGAGGAGATCGGGCTGCTCCGCGCCGACGTGTTCATCGCCAACGTGCTGAAGTGCCGGCCGCCTGGCAACCGTGATCCGCAGCCGATCGAGATCGACAACTGCCAGGAGTATCTGCACCGCCAGGTGGAGCTGATCGAGCCGTCGGTCATCTGCACGCTGGGGAACTTCTCGACCAAGCTGCTGCGCGGCGATCCGACCGGCATCACGCGGCTGCACGGCCAGCCCGAGATTCGTCAGCTGGGGGAGCGCTCGGTCAGGCTCTATCCGATCTATCACCCGGCTGCGGCGCTCTACACGCCGCGGATGCTCGAGACGCTGCGCGAGGACTTTTCGCGACTGCCGGAGCTGCTGGCGCTCGGGGCGCCCGAGCAGCCCGAGGCGATCGAGCCGCCGGTGGCGCTGCCCGACGTTGAGGAGCCGACGCCCGCCGAGGCCGAGGCGGCCGACCAGCTGGGGCTTTTCTAGACGCGTGTTCTAGACGCTCTGGACACATAAAACCCCTGCAAAAGAGGGCTTTCCGGGCGAACGTCGAATATTTTCGCCAAGGTCCTCAAGTCGGCAGCTGATTGCGCCGATGAAGGTCCTGTCTCCATCCCTCCAGGAGTAACGACCGGTCCGCGCACCATTCTCCCGCGGGCCGGTCTTTTTTTTGGCCCGCCGCGCTCGCTCCCAGGCCAAGCTCTAGAGTTTCGGAGTGGCCCTTCGCAGCATCGAGACCAGCGCACCCGCCGAGACGGAATCGGTCGGCGCGGAGCTGGCGGCGACCCTGCGCGACGGCGACGTGGTGCTTGTGAGAGGCGAGCTGGGAGCGGGTAAGACGACACTCGTCCGCGGCGCCGCGCGCGCCCTGGGCGTGAGCGATCCCGTGACGAGCCCAACCTTCAGCATCGGCCACCGCTACGAAGGCGACGGCCTGACCGTCTCGCATCTCGACCTCTACCGGCTCGCCGGACTGGAGCACGAGGAGACCGACCTGCTCGACGACTACCTTGGTGCGGGCCGGATCGCGTTCGTGGAGTGGCCCGAGGAAGGCGCGCCCGATCTGGCCGGCGCGCGCGTCTCGGTCACGCTCAGCCATGCGGGCGGCGACAGGCGCCACGTCGAGCTGCGCGAAGCATGAACGTGCTCGGCCTCGACACCGCCACCTCCGCTAGCGCGGTCGCGCTGCGGCTGTCCGACGGCACGAGCCGCGAACTGCGCGACGATCCGCCGTCCGGCGCGCACCCGGGGCACGCGACGCGCCTGCTGGCGATGGCGCACGAGTTGCTCGCCGAGGCGTCGCTGTCCTGGCGCGAGGTCGAGCGCATTGCCGTCGGCGTCGGTCCTGGGACCTTCACCGGTCTGCGCGTCGGCGTCGCGACGGCGCGCGGCCTCGCGCAGGCGCGCGGCATCGAGCTGGTGGGGGCGTCGAGCCTGACCGCGCTGGCCGCGAATGCCGACGGCGAGCGGCTGGCCGTGATCGATGCGCGCAGGGGCGAGGTGTTCGCCGAATTTTTTAGAGATTCCGATGCTCCTGCTAGCGAGCGCGGCGCTTTGGCGCCGGGCGATGTCTCCTCACTGTTGGCCGGCGGCGGACGCTCGTTTGCGATCGGCGATGGGGCGGTGCGCTACCGCGAGGCGCTGGAGCGGGCCGGCATCGAGGTCCCGCCGGACGACTCGCCGCTTCATCTGGTGCGCGCCGGGGCGATCTGCGAACTGGGTCTCCAGGCGCCGCGCGTCGGCTCGCTGGATGCGGTGCTGCCCGACTATCGCCGGCGCCCGGACGCGGAGCTGGCGCTGCGGGGTGGGACGCGCGCATGAGCGCCCAGGTCAGCGGCGTCGAGATCCGCCGCCTCAGCTACCCCGACTTGCCGCAGGTGATCGCGATCGAGCGACGCGTCTTCCCGACGCCTTGGTCGCTGGCGATGTTCGTGCTGGAGCTGTCCAAGCAGTCGGGCATCTGCCTGGCCGCGATGTCCGAGCAGCGCCTCGTCGCGTACCTGATCTGCTCGCGCTACGACACCGTCTGGCACATCATGAACGTGGCCGTCGACACGGCTCATCAGCGCCAGGGCCTCGGCTCGGCGCTGCTGGCCGAGCTGTATGCGCGCGTCGACGACGAGCACGCCCGCTTCACCTTGGAGGTGCGCCGTTCCAACGCCCCGGCGATCCACTTGTACGAGCGCGAGGGCTTTCGCGCGGCCGGTATGCGCCGGCGCTATTACCAGGACAACGGCGAGGACGCGCTTGTGATGTGGCGCACGCCGGCGACGCTCGCCGGCACGCTGGAGGATGTCCCCAACCCGGGCCCGGTATGAGCATCCTGGCGATCGAGACGAGCTGCGATGACACCTGTGCCGCGGTGCTCGACGGGGCCGGTGTGCTGCGCTCGAACGTCATCTCCTCGCAGCGCGTGCACGAGGCCTTTGGCGGCGTCGTGCCCGAGATCGCCTCGCGCCATCACCTGGAGCTGATCAACGCGATCGTCGCGCGTGCGCTGGAGGAGGCGGGTGCGACGCTGGACGACATCGAGTTGGTGGCCGCCACGCGCGGGCCGGGCCTCGTCGGCGCGCTGCTCGTCGGGCTCTCGACCGCCAAGGGGCTGGCGGCCGCGCGCGAGCTGCCGTTCGCGGCCGTCGACCATCTGCAGGGGCACGTCGCGGCGAACTTTCTCGACACGAACGGCACCCCGCCCACCGCGGCTTTTGAGCCCCCGTTCCTGTGCCTGATCGCGAGCGGCGGCCACACGCTGCTCGCTCGCGTCGAGGAGCACCACGGCTTCGAGGTGCTCGGGCGCACGCTCGACGACGCGGCCGGCGAGGCCTTCGACAAGGGCGCGCGTATGCTCGGGCTTGGCTTCCCCGGCGGCCCGGCGCTGGAACGACTGGCGAAGGACGGCGATCCCGCGGCCTACGAGTTCCCGGGGCGTGGAGGCAGGGGCCCGCGGCGCACAGCATTCGCCGCCAGCCTCGACTTCTCGTTCGCCGGGCTGAAGACGGCGCTGCTCTACAAGCTTCGCGACCTGACGCCCGAGGAGCTGGAGCGACGCGGTCCCGACCTCGCCGCTTCCTTCCAGAACGCGATCATCGAAGCGCTGCTCGGGCGCATCCGGCGTGGGCTGGAGCTGACCGGCTCCGAGCGACTGGCCGTCGGCGGCGGCGTGGCTGCGAATGGCGAGCTGCGCCGGCGCCTAGGGGAGCTGGGCGTTGAGCTGCACGTCCCCGATCGCAGCCTATGCACCGACAACGCGGCGATGATCGCCAGCGCGGCACGCTTCGGTCCGACGCTGCGCTACCCCGAATATCTAAATATCGATGCCTACGCGACCGGGGAAGCTCCGGCGTGAGCGTGCTGACCGTTTACTCCAAGCCGGACTGCCACCTGTGCGAGGACGCGATGGCGACGCTCGAACGGCTGCGGGCAGAGCTGGACTTCGAGCTCATCGAGCGCGACATAACCGCTGACGACGCGCTGCATCGCGCCTATTTCGAGCGCATCCCGGTGATCGAGCTGGACGGCGAGGAGCTGTGTGAATACTTCGTACAGGAGCCGCTTGTGCGCGAGCGTCTAGAGTCACGGCGATGAGCTACGGAGAACCGGCCGGAACGGCGGTCGAAGCGGAGCGCGATGGGGGCGGCGCGACCAGCGAACGCCTCTCGCTCGGGGTTGCCGCCCGCCTGTCGCGTTACCTGCAGGTGCTCACGCAGGCCAAGAAGATGGGCAAGGAGACGATCTCCTCGCAGGAGCTGTCGGACTACACGCACGTCAACTCGACCCAGATCCGTCGCGACCTGTCGGGCTTCGGCAAGTTCGGCAAGCGCGGCGTCGGCTACAACGTCGAGGCGCTCGTGTCGCAGATTCGCAAGATCCTGCGCACGGCCGGACAGCACAACATCGCGCTGATCGGCGCGGGCCATCTCGGTAAGGCGATCGCGTCCTCGGAAATCTTCGCCGATCACGGCTTCCGCGTGGTCGCGATCTTCGACAACGACGACGGCAAGGTCGGCTCGCAGGTTGGTAGCCAGGCGGTACGCAACATCGCCGAACTGCGCCAGGTGGTCGAGGACGAGGACATCGTCGTCGG
>DASXER010000114.1:0-10882 GCA_036490015.1 Solirubrobacteraceae bacterium
AGGCCTGGGCGGGCATACGCTCAAGCCTAGCTTGAACCTATCGAGGACCTATCACCCAGCGAGGTCCTAGCACCGACCTGGCCCCTAGCGAGCACCCAGCACCCATCTGCCTCTGGACAACTACCTGGCGGGCAGCTAGCACGTTGGGGCTACCTAGCGCGCACCAGCACCGGTGTCCATGTGCCACCCAGCGCACCTGGTGTCCGTCTAGCGCGGTGGAAGCCCGCGCCCGAACACGCGTGCGCCGAGGCGCATCAGCGACAGCACACCCTCCCGCCACGCCCGCTTGTGGTCTGACTCGCGCTCGGAGCGCAGGCGCGCGACCGTCTGCGCGGCGCGGGCGCTGGTGGCGTCGTACGGGCCCCACCACAGCCCGCGCAGGCCGGGCGGGTCCCAGGTGATCAGCTTTTCCTGTGCGCAGGCGCGCAGGCCGGCCTGCCCGAGCGTGCGACCGAGCCCGCCGCCGGCGGCCGCGCCCCACGGACCGCGCGAGATGCTCGGGCCGGGCAGGTGGTCGTTGAGCCACACCATCCCGGCCTGCAGGCGGCGCGCGATGCGCAGGCCCTGGTAGCGGTCGGCGGTCCAGATCGAGACGCCGAGGCCGTAGTCGCCACGGTTGGCACGGGCGATCGCCTCGGCGATGCTGGTGACGCGCACGACCGCCAGCACCGGGCCGTCGAGCGGCTCGCGCAGCACCCCCATCTCCTCGTTCACGTCGCTGAGCACGGCGGGCGCGTAGAACGACCCGCCGGGGCAACCGGGCACCTCCAGTGGGCCGCCGCAGTGAAGCCGCGCGCCCTGCTCGACGGCTTCGCGCACGAGTCGATCGACGTGCTCGGCCCGTCGTGCGGAGGACAGCGGACCGAGCTGTGTGCGCTCGTCGCCAGGGTCGCCGACGGTGATCTCGCGCGCCCCCTTCACGAGCGCCGCGAGGAATGGCTCGTAGACCTCGTCGAGCACGTACACACGCTCGATCGCGCCGCGTGCCTGGCCGGCCCCGGCGCAGCCCGCCCACAGCGCCGCGGCGACCGCGCGCGGCAGCTGCGCGTCGGCGAGCACGAGCATCGCGTCCTTGCCGCCCAGCTCGACCGTGACCTCCTTCTCGTGCGAGACGCAGGCGCGCGCTACCACGCGCCCGACGGTCGGCGAGCCGGTGAACAGCAGCTTGTCGATCGGCGACTCGGCGAGTGCCACGCCGACCACCGCGCCGCCCTGCAGGATGCGCACGAGCCCCTCCGGCAGCCCGGCCCGCGCGAGCACGCGCATGATCCGTTCGCCCGCCAGGCACGCCTTTTCGGCGGGCTTGAACGTGACGCCGTTGCCGGCCAGCAGCGCCCCCGCGATCTGTCCCAGCGGCTGCGCGAAAGGGGCGCTGCCGGCGCCGATCACGCCGAGCACCCCGTATGGCTCGTACGCGACGCCGGCACGCTTGGCGATCGACAGCGAACGTCCGACGCCGACCCGTCGCCGGCCGAGCACGCGCGCGCCGTCATGGGCGATCCAGGTCAGCGCATCGATCGCGGGCAGCAGCTCCAGCGCGGCGATCTCAGCGCGCGGGCGACCTTGCTCGGCGGCGAGCACCGCGAGCAGCTCGTCGAAGTCGTCGATCACGGCCTGGGCCATGCGCTGCATGTAGCGGGCGCGGTCCTGGACGCGCAACAGCGCCCACAGTGGCTGCACCTTGGCGACGGCCGCCACCACGTCGGCGACCTCCTCGACGCCGCTGGCGACGAAGCCGCCGAGCGCCTGACCGGTGGCCGGGTTGCGGGCGATCACCTCGGCCGGCCGCCCCTTCGTCTTGCTGATGGACGCCATCGCCCCGATTATCGCGCCATCTCGCTCAGCTCCGTCGGCGTGCGTCGCGGATCCGCTCCAGTCGGCGCGCCAGCTCGGCCTCGGGCTCGTCGGGCTCGTAGAAGCGCCGTCCGACGACGCTGTCCGGCATCAGCTCCTGTCCACCCAGGTGGCCCGGGTGGCGGTGCGGGTTGTCGTAGTCGCCGCCGGCTTGGGTCGCCGAGCGCAGATCCTTGCCGGGCCCGGAGCGCAGCCAAGCGGGCACGGCGCCCGCCCCGTTCGCGCGCACCTCCTCCTGGGCCGCCGACAGCGCACGCCCGGCGGCGTCGGACTTGGGTGCCAATGAGAGGTAGATCGCCGCCTGCGCGAGTGCGTAGCGCGCCTCTGGCAGGCCGACGTGCTCGACCGCTGCGGCGGCCGCCGTCGCGAGAGACAGCGCCGCCGGGTCGGCGTTGCCGATGTCCTCGGAAGCCAGGATCACCATGCGCCTGACGAGGAAGCGCGGGTCCTCGCCGCCCTCGAGCATCACCGCCAGGTAGTACAGCGAGGCGTCGGGGTCCGAGCCGCGCGTGGCCTTGATCCAGGCCGAGATGTAGTCGTAGTGGCGATCGCCCTGCTTGTCGTAGAGCACCGCCCGGCGCTGGAGCGCGTCCTCGGCGCGCGCGAGCGTGACGTCCCCCTCCCCCAACTCGCGCGCCGTCGCGAGCGCCACGTCGAGCGCGTTCAGCGCGGCGCGCGCGTCGCCTTCGCTGCGCGTCGCGAGGAAACGCAAAGCGGGCTCCGAGACGGAGACGTCGGCGTCGCGCACAGCGCGTGCGAGCAGCGTCTGCACCTGCTCGGAGTCGAGCGCCGCGAGCGAGTACAGGCGCGTCCGCGACAGCAGCGCGGCGTTGACCTCGAAGGCCGGGTTCTCGGTCGTCGCGCCGATCAGCGTGACGAGCCCGTCCTCGACGGCTGGCAGCAGCGCGTCCTGTTGTGCCTTGTTGAAGCGGTGGATCTCGTCGAGGAACAGGATCGTCGCCCGGCCGCTCGTCTCGCGTCGATGCGCGGCGCGCTCGATCACGGCGCGCACCTCGGCGCGCCCGGCGGCGACCGCGCTCAGCTCCTCGAAGGCCGCCTGCGAGCGCTCGGCCACGATCCGCGCGAGCGTCGTCTTGCCCGACCCGGGCGGGCCGTACAGGAGCATCGAGTGTGGTTGCCCCGCCTCGATGCTCGTGCGTAGCGCCGAGCCGTCGCCGAGCAGGTGCTCCTGGCCGACGAAATCCTCCAGCGAGCGGGGGCGCATCCTCACCGCGAGCGGTGGGACAGACGCGGCCTTGTCAGGCATATGACGCCCGCCCGACGCCTCGGGCGAGTCTTCCCCGTCGTCGAAGAGGGTCTCCATGAGATCGAGTATGTCCGCTGTGCAGGAGGCCTTGTGTCCAGCCGACAGGCCGACGCCGTTCTACGGGCGTCCAATCTCGGCAGAAGGTTTGACGCGAAGGGGCGTCGAAGGTGTAGATTCGGTGCTTGACCGTGTTCACATCACACGTTCTTCACAGGGGAGGCAGCCGCGATGAGTATCGCCGGGGCTGAGCCGCTGTCGCAGAGCGGGGGGAACCTCGAATTTCTCGACGCCGGCGGGGAGATCGCCGCACGCTCCCCCACCCAGCTGTTCTGGAGGCGCTTCCGCCAGGACCGCGTGGCGATGGTCTCCGGTGTCTTTCTGATCGTCCTGATCTTGCTGGCGATCTTCGCGCCGCTGGTGATCAAAATTCTCGGGCTGCCAGGGCCGAACGTGCAGAACCTGAACCTGACCGACTCCTTCGGCTCTCCGCTCGGTCCCTCTTCGGCCCACCCCTTCGGCGTCGACCAGCTCGGACAGGACGTGATGTCGCGCACGATCTACGGCGCGCGCATCTCGCTCGAGGTCGGCATCATCGGCACCGGCATCTCGACCTTCATCGGCGTCTCACTGGGAATGCTCGCCGGCTACTACGGCGGCTGGGTTGACATGCTGGTCTCGCGCATCATCGACGTGGTGCTGTCGATCCCGTTGCTGCTGCTGGGTCTCGGCATCGGCGCGGCCTGCGCTGTGCGCGGCTGCTTCGGTGGGACGCTCCAGCCCGGCCTGGAGGTGATCATCTTCCTGATCGCGCTCGGCACCTGGCCCTATGTGGCGCGCATCGTGCGCGGCTTGGTGCTGTCGCTGCGCGAGCGCGAGTTCGTAGACGCGGCACGCGCGCTCGGCGCCTCGGACATGCGCATCATGTTCCGCGAGATCCTGCCCAACCTGACGGCTCCGATCATCGTGTACGCGAGCCTCTTGATTCCCACCAACATCCTGATCGAGGCGGCGCTGTCCTACCTCGGCGTCGGCATTCGTCCGCCGACCGCCAGCTGGGGCCAGATGATTGCCTCGGCGACGCCGATCTTCAACACGGCCTGGTGGTACATGGTCTTCCCCGGTACGGCACTGCTCTTGACCGTGCTGGCTTTCAACCTGCTGGGCGACGGGCTGCGAGATGCCCTGAACCCGAGGAACGCCCAGTGAGGGCATCTCGACACACAACACAGGAGGCGACTCAATGAGGTCGATAAGAACGGCTGCCGCTGTGGCGGCCGTAGCCGTGCTGGCGCTCGTGCTGGCCGCGTGCGGCTCAAGCAGCTCGGGGGGCTCATCGGGCGGCTCGGGCGGCGGCGAAAGCTCCGCGAGCGCGCTGAGCACGGGCGGTTACAAAAGCCCCACCACCGAGTCTCTGACCGGCGGTAAAAAGGGCGGCACCCTGCAGGTGCTGGACGAAACCGACTTCGAACACCTCGACCCGGGGATCGCCTACTACTCGCTCGACTACGAGGTCGTGTTCGCGACGCAGCGCCCGCTGTACTCGAACAAGCCCAACACCGCCTCCGAAGCGACCCCTGACATGGCCGAAGGTGAACCTGAAATCTCCTCAGACGGCAAGACCGTCAAAGTCAAGTTGAAGGAAGGCGTCAAGTTCAGCCCGCCGGTCAACGAAGAAGTCACCTCTGAAGACGTGGCTTACGCGATCGAGCGCGGCGCCAACCCGAACGTCGCCAACCCCTACCTCCACGCTTACTTCGAAGCGGTCGAAGGCGTGCCGAAGGCCGACGGCGGTCCGATCAAGGGAATCGAAACGCCGAGCAAGCACGAAATCGTCTTCCACCTGACCGAACCGAAGGGCCAGCTGGTCGCCGACGCGCTGGTGCTGCCGCTGACGGCGGCCGTGCCGAAGAAGTACGCCGAAAAGTTCGACAAGCACAAGCCGTCGGACTACGGCAACTACCAGGTCGCGACCGGGCCGTACATGCTGAAGAACAACAGCGAAGGCAAGGTGCTCGGCAGCGGCTACATCCCAGGCAAGTCGGCGACCTTGGTGCGCAACCCCAACTGGGACGCGAGCAAAGACTTCCGCCCGGCCTACCTGAACGAAATCGCCATCAAGATCGGTGGCACGAACGCCGTCATCGGTCGTCAGGTGCTGGAAGGCACCAACATCGTCGAGAACGAACCGCCGGCGCAGAACGTCATCCGTCTGGCGGCTGAAAAGTACAAAAACCAGCTGGAGATCTCGCCCGGCGCCGGCAGCCACTACATCGGCGTCAACAGCAAGGTGGCGCCGTTCAACGACGAGAACCTGCGCAAGGCCTTCTGGGCCGCGCTCGACCGCAAGGCGATGGACAAGGCCCGGGGTGGCGAACTCGTGACCACGGTCGCGACTCACTGGATCTACCCGACGATTCCCGGCTTCGAACAGGCCGGCGGTACGGCGGGTCCGAAAGTGGACTACAACGAACACCCTGAAGGCGACATGGCAGTCGCCGAAAAGTACATCAAGGCAGCGGGCTTCCCGAGCGGCAAATACACCGGCAACACCACGGTCACGATCGTGGGCGCCAAGGGCAACCCGGCCGAACAGGACGCCGAAATCGTCAACGAGACGCTCAAGAACCTCGGTTTCAAAACTAAGTTCACGCTCGTCGAAACGGCGACCATGTACGCGAAGTACTGCAACGTCCCCAAAGAAGAGATCAACGTCTGCCCGAGCGTCGGCTGGATCGCCGACTTCGCCGACGGGCAAACGGTCCTGAACATCACGTTCAACGGTAAATACATCAACGCGACCGGGAACGTGAACTGGGGCCAGACGAACATTCCGAAGCTGAACGAAGCGATGACCAAGGCCGAATCGATCACCGGCCAGGAAGCGCGCGCCGCGGCCTGGGGCAAAATCGACACCGAACTGGTCGAAAACGCCCAGGACGTTCCGTTCGACTGGGACAAGCAGGCGAACATCGAGGGAAGCGAAGTCGAAGGTGTCGGCGACCTCTGGGACGTCGGCGAGTGGGACTACGGCTACACCTCGTTGAAGTAGCCGAGATGTGATGGCGGCATGGGGCCCGGCGTGAGGCCGGGCCCCAGCTGTCACCGTTTCTGAAAAGAAATCAATGACCATGGGATCGCAAGGGATAAAGGGCGCTATATGACGAGATACGTCATTCGCCGCGTCCTGCTCGGGATCGTCCTGCTGTTCGTCGTCTCGGCGCTGACCTTCATCCTGTTTCGCGTGCTGCCGACCGGCAACCCGGCCGTGCTGCGCGCGGGCCGCGATCCGCAGCCTCACCTGATCAAAGAAATCGAACGCGTGCTCGGACTGAACCACTCGCTGCCGGTTCAGTTCTGGGAATACGTCAAGAACATCTTCCTGCACTTCAACTTCGGCTACAGCTACTACAGCCAGGAGTCGGTCGTGCAGCTGATCAAAGAACGACTCCCCGCGACCGCGTCGCTGGCCATCGGCGCCGGCGCGCTGTGGATCGTCGGCGGACTGTTGGTCGGCGTGGTCTCGGCGCTCAAGCGTCACACGATCTGGGACCGCCTGTCGATGGGCACCGCGCTGGTGCTCGTCTCGGCGCCTGAATTCTGGCTCGGCCTGCTGGCGCTGTTCTTCTTCGCCAGCGACATCGGCAAATTCAAGATCTTCCCCGGCTCGGGCAGCTACGTCGGGCTCACCGACGACCCGTGGAAATGGTTCACCTCGCTGATCATGCCGTGGTGCGTGCTCGCCTCCGGCAGCGCGGCGATCTTCGCGCGCCTGATGCGCGGCAGCCTGATCGAGGTGATGGACGAGGACTACATTCGCACCGCACGCGCCAAGGGTCTGCCCGAGCGGCGCGTGATCCGCCAGGGCGTGCGCTCCTCGATCAACCCGATTGTCACGCTGCTGGCACTCGAAGTCGGCGTGCTCTTGGGTGGCACCGTGCTCGTCGAGGCGGTGTTCAACATTCCCGGCGTCGGCAGGCTCGCCTACGACTCCATCATCCACGCCGACTTCTCGGTCATCCAGGGCACGGTGCTGCTGGCCTCGATGTTCATCATCATCGCCAACATCGTGGCGGACATCGCCTATGCCTACCTCGATCCACGGGTGACGTACACATGAGCGACGCCCTGCTGCGTGTCGAGGATCTACGCGTCGAATTCCCGACCGAAGACGGGATCGTGCACGCCGTCGACGGCATCACCTACGAGGTCCAGAAAGGACGCACGCTCGGGATCGTGGGGGAGTCTGGTTCGGGCAAGACCGTCTCTTCGCTGACGACGCTGGGCTTGACGCGCAAACAGGGCGCGCGCATCTCCGGTCGCATCCTGTTCGAAGGACGCGACCTGGTGGCGCTTTCAGAAAACGAGATGCGCGCGATCCGCGGCAACGACATCGCGATGATCTTCCAGGACCCGCTGTCCTCCCTGCACCCGCTCTACACGGTCGGCAAGCAACTGATCGAGGCGATCACAGCGCACGGCGACACCTCCAAGCAGAAGGCGCGCGCGCGCGCCGTCGAGCTGCTCGGCCTGGTCGGCATCCCCGAGCCAACGCGGCGCGTGGATCAGTACCCGCACGAGTTCTCCGGCGGGATGCGCCAGCGCGCGATGATCGCGATGGCGCTCGCCAACGAGCCCAAGCTGCTGATCGCCGACGAGCCCACGACGGCGCTCGACGTGACGGTGCAAGCGCAGATCCTGGCGCTGATGGAACGCCTGCAGCGCGAGCTCGGGATGGCGATCGTGATCATCACCCACGATCTCGGCGTGGTCGCCGAGATGGCCGACGACATCGCCGTCATGTACGCGGGCCGGATCATCGAGACGGCCTCGGCGCAGGCGGTCTTCTCCAACCCGGAGCACCCCTACACCTTCGGCCTTTTGAAGTCGATCCCGCGCGTCGACGGCGACCGCAACGCGGAGCTGGTGCCGATCCCCGGCACGCCGCCCAGCCTCGTCAACCCGCCGTCGGGTTGTCATTTCCATCCGCGCTGCCGCTACAGCCAGCCCGACCACGCTCGCATCGACCCGCAGCTCGAGCCGGTCCCCGGCGAACCAGACCACTTCGTCGCCTGTCTGCTCGACCCCGACACGCGTAAGCGGCTGTGGGCGGAGCTGAGCGCCGGCGCGACGCCCGACGAGGCGCTGAGCGCCGCGGGCCTGCCGAGCGGAGCGGAGCAGTGATGGCGGGAGCCGGCGAGGATCCGGGCGTCGCCAACGGCGCCTCCGCGTCGCCGTCCGGAGCCGCGCCGCAGGCCGCGTCTGCGGCGCCGACCGGGTCTGCGTCAGGATCTGCGCCGGTGCCCGTGACGACTCCGGCCGGCGGCGCGACCGGCGAGCCGCTGGTCGAGGTGCGCGACCTCGTCAAGCACTTCCCGATCACGCAAGGTGTGCTGTTCCAGCGTCAGGTCGGCGCGGTGCAGGCCGTCGACGGCGTGACGCTCGACGTGCAGCGCGGCGAGACGCTCGGCATCGTCGGCGAGACCGGCTGCGGCAAGAGCACGACCGCGCGGCTGATGATGCGGCTGCTCGACGCGACCAGCGGCGAAGTCCGCTTCGACGGACGCGACATCACGCGCCTGAAGGGCAAGGCACTGAAGGACATCCGCCGCGAAATGCAGATGATCTTCCAGGACCCGTACTCGTCGCTGAACCCACGCAAAACGATCGGTTCGATCATCGCCGAGCCGTTTGCGATCCACGGCCTCTTGACCGGTCAGGGCGAGCGCAAAAAAGCGGTGCAGGAGCTGATGGAGACGGTCGGCCTGAACCCCGAGCACTACAACCGCTACCCGCACGAGTTCTCCGGCGGCCAGCGCCAACGCATCGGCGTCGCGCGCGCCCTGGCGCTAAAGCCACGCCTGCTGATCGCGGACGAGCCCGTGTCGGCGCTCGATGTCTCCATCCAGGCGCAGGTGCTGAACCTGCTGCGCGACCTGCAGCGCGAGTTCGGCCTGACGGTCGTCTTCATCGCCCACGACCTGTCGGTCGTGCGGCACATGTGCGACCGCGTGGCGGTCATGTACCTCGGCAAGGTGGTCGAGGTCGGCACGGGCGACGACCTCTACACAGCGCCACGGCACCCCTACACGGGCGCGCTGCTGGCGGCCGTTCCCGTCGCCGACCCCTCGCGCCACGGCGACAAACGGCGCCTCTTGACCGGCGACGTGCCGAGCCCGGCGAACCCGCCCAAGGCGTGTCGTTTCCACACGCGCTGCCCGAAGGCTCAGGAGCGCTGCTCGATCGACGAGCCGCTGCTGGTCGATCAGGACACCGGCACGAGGGCGGCCTGCCACTTCCCGCTGAGCGCGCAGGAGATCGCCGACATCGGGGTACGATCGGCGGCATGAGCGAGCAGACACTGGCCGAGGAGGTGCAGGAGCTGCTCGGCCGGTTGATCCGCTTCAACACGGTCAACCCGCCGGGCGACGAGCGCCCCGCGCAGGAGTTCCTGGCTGAGCACCTGAACGCCGCCGGCTTCGAGTGCGAGCTGCTCGGAGCGGAGCCGAACCGGCCGAACCTCGTGGCGCGACTGCGCGGCCAGAGCGAGGGGCCGACGCTCTGCTACCTGGGGCACGTCGACACGGTGCTGGCCGACGCAGAGGAGTGGACCCGCGACCCGTGGTCGGGGGAGGTCGCCGACGGCTACCTGTGGGGCCGTGGCGCGCTCGACATGAAGTCGCAGGTCGCGGCCGAGATCGCGGCCGCCGCCTCGCTCGCGCGCGGCGGCTGGCGCCCGGCTCACGGAGATTTGTTGAACGTGGCCGTCGTCGACGAGGAGACCGGCGGTGAGCTGGGCGCGCAGTGGATCACCGAGAACCATCCCGAGAAGGTGCGTTGCGACCTGCTTGTAAACGAGGGGGGCGGGGCGTTCTTCGAATACGGCGGCAAGCGCTGCTACGGCGTCTGCTGTGCCGAGAAGGGCGTGTTCCGCTTCACCGTCACGACCGACGGCGTCGCCGGGCACGCGTCGATGCCGGGCATGGGTGACAACGCGCTGCTGAAGATGGCGCCCGTGCTGGAGCGGCTCGCGGCGCGCCAGCCCGACTACCGCCTGACCGATGAGCCACGCGCCTTCCTGCGCGGCATCGGCGAGGACGCCGAGGACCCGGCCGGCTCGATCGGGCGGCTGCGCGCGGCCGACGAGCGGCTGGCCGTGATGTTCGAGCCGATGCTCGGCGTGACGTTCACGCCGACGCGCATCCGCGCCTCCGAGAAGGTCAACGTGATCCCCTCGCGTGCCGAGCTGAAGGTCGACTGCCGCGTGCCACCGGGACTCGGCGAGGACGAGGTGCGCGCTGACATCGCCGCCGTCCTCGGCCCGGAGGGGAACGGCTGGCGGATCGACTTCACCGAGAAGGTCGTCGGTAACCGCTCACAGGCGCAGACGCCGCTGATGGACGCGATCTCGGCTTGGGTCGCCGAGCAGGATCCCGGCGCGGAGGTGGTGCCGGTCGTGCTCCCGGGCTTCACCGATTCTCGCCACTTCCGGCTCGCCTTCCCGGAGTGCGTCGCGTACGGGTTCTTCCCGCATCGTCACCAGTCGCTGTTGGAAAGCGCGCCACTGATCCACGGTGCCGACGAGCGCATCGACGTGCGCGATCTCACGTTCGCGGCCGAGCTGTTCCGCGACCTCGCGCTTCGACTTCTCGGCTAGAAACGTTTCAAGCCTCGACAAAGGCCCCTATGGGGCGCATAATGGCGCGATGCCAAGGATGGTGCTCGTGTTTCAGAGGGTTGGACGATGAACGTCAACGAAGCTGC
>DASXER010000075.1:0-22771 GCA_036490015.1 Solirubrobacteraceae bacterium
GAGTTCTTCTGAGGAGCCCGAGCCGAGCGCGCTGCCGTTCACGTGCCATCCAGCCGCCGAAGCGGAGGCGGCGCTCACCGCGAGAAGCGCGATCGAAGCGACACAGGTCGCGAGGGCAAGCTTTGATCTGGACATGTTCACGACGTCCTTTCTTGTCTAAGTGGCTATTGAATAGAGATCAGTGATCACTTAGACGATCTTTTACACACCCACCCGGGCATGTCAATGCGCCTGGTTATCCGTCCCGACCCTGCCCGCGGATCTCGCCGGAATCCGCCAGAGGAAGCATTTGTCCAGAAGCGGACAATCGTTCCTAAGTGAGAGACAGCGCCGCCTACCGTCGCGCGAACAAGCGCCATGCTAACCTACAACCCAATGGTTGTAGATAACGAGGAGGCGGCCGACCTGCTGTTCGGAGCGCTGGCCGACCGGACCCGTCGCGACATCTTCCGTCGCGCCCACGAGGGCCGGCTGTCGGTATCCGCGCTGGCCCGCGAGTACCCCATCAGCCTGACGGCGGTCCAGAAGCACGTCGCCGTGCTGGAGCGAGCCAAGTTGGTGAGCCGGCATCGGGTCGGGCGCGAGTCGATCGTGCGCGCCGAGGCCGACGCCCTCGACCGCGCTCGCGCCGCGCTCGAGGAAATCGAGTCCGCATGGCGCGGCCGAATCGAGCGAATCGACAACATCCTCGACGAAGACAAAGGAGACAGCTGATGCCCGTGACCGACGTGAAGAAGGACCCCGACGCGCTGACGATGACGATCACCGCCGAGTTCGAAGCCACAGCCGAGCGAATCTGGGAGATGTGGGCCGACCCCCGGAAGCTGGAGCGCTGGTGGGGGCCGCCCTCTTTCCCGGCGACGTTCGTGGAGCACGACCTCACCCCCGGCGGGCGCACCGCCTACTTCATGACCGGACCAGAGGGGCAGAAGCACCACGGCTGGTGGCGGATCGAGGAGACCGAACCGCCCAGGCGGCTGAGCTTCGTAGATGGCTTTGCCGACGACGAAGGCAAGCCGAACGACGAGATGCCGGGACCGTCGAGCGTGATCGTCACGATCACCGAGACCAGCGGCCTCACCACGATGTCGATCGAGTCCAAGTTCGCCAGCCGCGAGGGTATGGAAGAGATGCTGGAGATGGGGATGGAGCAAGGCATGTCTGAAGCCCTGGGCCAGATCGACGCGCTGCTAGTGGCCGACTGATCAGCAGCCCGGTCGGAAAAGGCCGGAGGTTCGCTCGCCGGCCCGCGCAAGCGACCGCCGAGCGCCGAGCGCCGAGCGCCGAGCGCCGAGCGCCGAGCGCCGAGCGCAGGCCTACTTGAGCCGGAAAGCCTTGATGCGGTCGTCGTACTGCGCGGTGTCCTGCGCGTACACGCCGTAGGCAAGAGCCTGAATGATGCTCAACAGCGCCGCGTGCGAACGCACGTAAGCAGGGCTGTTGGAGGAGTAGTAGAGCTTGATTTGGGCGAGCTTCGCGACCTCGGACAGGGTCGCATCGGTGATCGCCGCGGTCGTCGCTTCGCGGTGGCGAGCGAGCTTCATCGCGCGCACCACGAGCGGGTGCGGGCGCCCAGCCGACAGACCGATCACGAGCGTCTGGGCGTCGATGCGACCGAGCCGGCTCAAAGCCTCCTGGGAAGGGCTCGCGACCACGTCCACGCGCAGGTCGAGCAGCATCAAGAGGTGGCGCAAATAACTGGCGAAGAAGGCCATCTGGTCGGTGCCCGCCACGAGCACCTTCTCGGCCCCCACGACGGCCTCGATCAGCGATTCGACCGCGCTGCGCGAGACCTTGCGCGCCGTCTCCTCGACGTTCAGGTGGTCGGCCGCGAGCGCCGCCTCGAACTCGTTCTGGTCGAGCGAGAACAGCGGCGCCGATGAGGAGGCGCCGCCCGCCGTGCCGCCGTCCTTGGCCGCCTTGGCGTTGACGCGCCGGTATTCCTCGCGCGCGGCGGCCTGCAACTCTGGGAAGCCCTCGAAGCCGAGCGCTTGGGAGAAGCGCACGACGGTCGAGCTTGAAGTGTTGGCGCGGCGCGCCAACTCCTCGGCGGTCTGGAAGGCCGCCTCGTCGAGGTGGTCGACGATGTACTGGGCGACATCCTTCTGCGAACGCGAGCACTCGTCGAAACGGGCCTGGATGTACTTCGACAGGCTTTGATGCTCGCTCGTGCCGTTGATCGAGGGGGCACCGTTGGTGGTGGGACGCTCTGGCGTCTTTGTGGCCGCACGCTTCATCGGCGGTTGAGTTCGACGTATCGACCCCCCGTTCCTCCCCGCACGTTTGGAGGTCGGCTGATCCGCCGCTGTCGGGGTCGCGTACTTATGCTCAGCAGATGTCACGCCACGCCCCTCTATCCGCCTGCCCGAAGGAGCGTTGAGAGCCGTGCGCATCGCGATCGTCGGCGCCGGCGTCTCGGGTCTCGTCGCCGCGCATCTGCTGCACCGCGAGCATGAACTCGTGATCTACGAGGCGAACACCTACGCCGGCGGGCACACGAACACGATCCGGGTCGAAACCGATCACGACTGCCACGAGGTCGATACGGGCTTCATCGTCATGAACGACCGCAATTACCCGAATTTCACGAGTTTGCTCGACCGCCTCGGCGTGGCGCGCCAGCCGACCAACATGAGCTTCTCGGTCAAGGGCGAGGATGAGGACTTCGAGTACGCCGGCACGCCGCGCGGGCTGTTCTGCCAGCCACGGAACCTGGCCTCGCCGCGCTTCCAGCGCATGATGTTCGACCTCCTGCGCTTCAACCGCGAGCTGCGCCGGCTGCTGGAGCAGGATGGTGGTGACGGCAACGGTGGGCATGATGCAGGCGAGTCGCTGTCGGAGTTCTGCGAACGGCACCGCTTCTCGCGCGCGTTCGTGGAGCGGCTGATCGTGCCGCAGGCCTCCGCGGTCTGGTCGGCCGCACCCGGGCACATGAGCCGCTTCCCGGTCCGCTTCCTGGCCGAGTTCTTCGCCAACCACGGGATGCTCGGCTTCAGCGACCGTCCGTGCTGGTCGACGATCCGCGGTGGCTCGGCGCGTTACGTGGAAGTGCTGACGGCGCCGTTTCGCGATCGCATACGGCTGTCGACGCCCGTGCGCTCGATCGCGCGCTTCGCCGAGCACGTCGAGATCGAGGTCGAAGGCCAGGGATCCGAGCGCTTCGACCAGGTCGTGATCGCCAGCCACTCCGATCAGGCGCTTTCGATGCTCAGCGATCCGAGCGAGCACGAGGCGCGCACGCTGTCATCGGTCCCCTACCAGGTCAACGAGGCTGTCCTGCACACCGACAGCAGCCTCTTGCCGCGCCGGCGTCGGGCGCGAGCGGCGTGGAACTTCCATCTGCTGCGCGAGCCCAAGCCGCTCACGACAGTGACCTACTTCATGAATCACCTGCAGCGTTTGCGGGCAGATGAGAACTACTGCGTGACGCTCAACCGCACAGAGGCCATCGACCCCGAACGGATCATCCGCAAGATCTCCTATGCCCATCCAACGTTCACACCCGAGGGGGTCGCCGCCCAGACCGAGCAGCTCGCGATCGGCGGCCTGGCGACACGCACGCACTACTGCGGCGCCTACTGGGGCTGGGGCTTTCACGAGGACGGCGTGCGCAGCGCAATCGCCGCGTGCACGCCGTTTGGGGTGAAGCTGTGAACGCCCCCGCGAGCGCGCTCTACATGGGTCACGTACGCCACCGCCGTCGCTGTAGCCCGCGCGACGAGTTCCGCTACCCGTTGTTCATGGCGTATGTCGACCTCGACGAGCTGCCGGAGCTGTTCGACGAGCGCTGGCTGTGGTCGGCACGTCGCGCCGCCGTCGCCCGCTTTCGCCGGCGCGACTACCTCGGCGATCCCGGCGTGCCACTGCCCGAGGCGGTGCGCGACCTGGTCGCCGAGCGCACCGGCCGGCGCCCGGCGGGCCCGATCCGACTCCTGACCCACCTGCGCTACTTCGGCATCTGCTTCAACCCGGTCAGCTTCTACTACTGCTTCGACGAGCAAGGCGAGAACGTGACGGCGGTCATCGCGCACGTGACGAACACGCCTTGGGGCGAGCGCCACGCCTATGTATTGGACGTCACGCAGGTCGAGGACCATGGCAGCGCCGCCGTCGTCAGCGGGCGCTTCTCCAAGCAGCTCCACGTCTCCCCCCTGATGGCCATGGACCACGTCTACGAGTGGCGCCTCACCGAGCCGGGCGAGCGACTCTCGGTGCACATCTCCTCGGAGCCGCTAGACGGCGGCGAGCCGACGTTTGACGCCACGCTGTCGCTGGCGCGGCATGAGATGAACGCACGCGAGATGGCGCTCGCGCTGGCGCGCTATCCGTTCCTGACCGCGCGCGTCCTCGCGCGCATCTACGCACACGCCCTGCGGCTGCGACTGAAAGGCGCGAGCTACTTTCCACATCCGAACGGGGGGGCTGTTTCGGCATGAGCACACACGAGGTCGGGATCGGCGCCGCGCTGGAGCGCCACGAGCCACCACCGCGAATCGGCGACGTGCGCGACCGTCTCGCGCGACGCGTCGTGCTGCGAATGCTGGAGCGGATCGACGGCGGCGAGCTGGTTCTCCAGGAGCCGGGCGGGCGCCTGCTGACGTTCGGGTCGCCGAGCGCGCTGCGCGCCGTGGTGGAAGTGCGCGCGCCGCGCTTCTATCGCGACCTGCTGCGCGGCAGCGTCGGGCTGTGCGAGTCCTACGTCGAAGGCGCCTGGGAGTGCTCCGACCTGGTCGCGCTGATCCGCATCGCGGCACTCAACGTCGCCGGCCTGGACCGGTTGCGCCGCGCGTTCGCCCCTGTGCTGATCCCGGTGCAGCGCTGGGCGCGCTGGCTGTCGCGCAACACGCCGGTTCGTTCGCGGCGGCGGATCGCCGCGCACTACGACCTCGGCAACGACCTGTTCGGCACGTTCCTGGACCCGACGATGATGTACTCCTGCGCGGTCTTCGAGACGCCAGAGACGAGCCTCGAAGAGGCGTCGCTGGCGAAGCTCGAGCGGGTCTGCGCGAAGCTCGACCTCGGCACGCGCGACCACGTGCTGGAGATCGGCACCGGCTGGGGCGGCTTCGCCGTGTACGCCGCCGAGCGCTACGGCTGCCGCGTGACGACGACCACGATCTCGCGCGAACAGCACGCGTACGCCACCGAGCGCGTGCGCGCGGCCGGCCTTTCGGATCGCGTGACCGTGCTCCTGAAGGACTACCGCGAGCTACAAGGGCACTACGACAAGCTCGTCTCGATCGAGATGATCGAGGCCGTCGGCTGGCAGTACTTCGCCACCTACTTCAGCCGCTGCTCGGAGCTGCTGCGCGAGGACGGAGCGATGCTGCTGCAGGCGATCGTGATCGACGACCGCGCCTACGAGGTCGAGAAGGCAGGACGCAGCTTCATCAACACCTACATCTTCCCCGGCGGCTGTCTACCCTCGATGGAGGTCATCTCGCGCACGCTGGCGAAGGCCACCGACCTGCGCCAGGTCCACCTGGAGGACATCACGGCTCACTACGCGACCACGCTCGCACGCTGGCGCGAGCGCTTCCTGGCCGCCGCCGACGAGCTGGGCGCCCTCGGCTACGACGAGCGCTTCCGCCGTCTGTGGGAGCTGTACCTCAGCTGGTGCGAGGGCGGCTTCGCCGAGCGGCGCATCCAGGACGTGCAGCTGCTGCTCGCCAAGCCTGGCTACCGCGCCGAGCCACTCGCCGCCCTGCCTGCGGGCGGTAGTCTGCCGGCCGTATGAAGCGCAGCCTGTTCGACGACCTGCACGAAGACTTCCGCGCCAGCTTTCGCACCTTCCTCGAACGCGAGGTGGCGCCGCACTACGAGCAGTGGGAGCGCGACGGGATCGTGCCACGCGAGGTGTTCGCGGCGGCCGGCGCGGGCGGCTTCCTGGCGATGAGCGTACCCGAGCGTTTCGGCGGTGCGGGCGCCGAGGACTTCCGCCTCAACCTCGTCATCGGCGAAGAGTGCCAACGCACCGGACTCAGCGGTTTCGGCCTCGGTATCACGCTGCACAACGACATCTGCCTGCCCTACTTCTTGCGCTACTGCAACGACGAGCAGGCCGAGCGCTGGCTTCCGGGGATCGCCTCGGGCGAGCTGATCACGGCGCTGGCGATGACCGAGCCGGGCATCGGCTCGGATCTGGCGTCGATGTCCACGAGCGCGCGCCGCGACGACGACCATTACGTCGTCAACGGCGCCAAGACGTTCATCACCAACGGCATCAACGCCGACCTCGTGATCCTCGCCGCCAAGACCGACCCTTCGGAGCGCCACCGCGGCATCAGCCTGATGATCGTCGAGCGCGGCACCGAAGGCTTCGAGCGCGGGCGCAACCTGGAAAAGATCGGTCAGCACGCCCAGGACACCGCCGAGCTGTCTTTCAGCGACGTGCGCGTGCCGGCCTCGAACCTGCTCGCCGGGGAAGGTCAGGGCTTCCTGTACCTCGTCTCGAACCTGCCCCAGGAGCGGCTCTCGATCGCCGCCGCCGCGGTCGCCTCCGCCGAAGCCGCCGTCGGCTGGACGCTCGAGTACGTCAAGGAGCGCAAGGCCTTCGGGCAACCGATCGGGTCGTTCCAGAGCGCACGCTTCACGCTCGCCGAGGTGCACGGCGAAGTCGAAGTCGCGCGCGTGTTCGTCGACCGCTGCACCGAAGCATTGAACGCCGGCGAGCTGACACCGGAGCAGGCGGCGACCGCCAAGTGGTGGGCGACCGATCTGCAGGGCCGTGTCGTGGACCGCTGCCTGCAGCTGTTCGGCGGCTACGGCTACATGCTCGAGTACCCGATCGCGCGGGCGTACGCCGACGCGCGCGTGACCCGCATATACGGAGGTGCCAACGAGATCATGAAGGAGATCGTCGGCCGCTCGCTAGGCCTGTGAGCTGCGCCCATTCGCCGGATGCCGCGGCCCGTAGCGATACGACTTGCGCGAGCCGCGATAAGACGAGCCGATACCGGGCGTTTGCTTTCTGACACATGCACCCGTGAAACTGTTCACACTCGTGAACACATCTTGACAGTCGGGCATACGAATGGTTTGAATCCCGCCCGCCGTGTCGGCCTGTGACGCTCGCTGGAAGCAGCAGCCGTCACAGCACCTGGCGCCAACGCAAAGGCGCGGGAGCTGATGGTCCTGGAGGGGCTTCTGCTCGACGTCCGGCATCCACAGAAACCGATACGCCCGTTTGGGCAAGGAGACATCGATGTCAACTAGGACACGTCGTGCACGTGCCTGCATGTTCGCGAGCGCATTCTGCGCCCTGCTCATGCTCACCGCAGCCGCCAGCGCCTCGGCGGCCACCGTCTACGTCTCGAACTCGGCCCCGGTCGTCGCGGGCGGAAAAAGCTGTGCCCAGCCGGGCTTCAAATCCGTTCAGGCGGCGCTGGACGCCGGACCGAACCAGCACGTCAAGGTCTGCCCTGGCACCTATGAAGAACAGATCGAAATCCTGACGCCCGCGAAGCTCGAAGCGACGAGCGGAATCGGCACCGCGAAGCTCGTGATGCCCGCCTCGGCGGTCGACTCGAAAACCGCCTGCGACACGAAGAACGGCTCGCAGAACATCGACGAGATCTCGATCTGCACGTCCGGCGCTGTGACGCTGAAGAACCTCAACATCGAAGCTGAGATCCCGCTGGAAACCTGCGCCGGTGGCCTGTACGGCGTCTTCGTCGGCGACGGTGGCACGCTGAAGGCCCAGGGCGACTCGATCGTCGGCGCCTCGACGACGCTCGACAACTTCAAGGGCTGCCAGCACGGCATCGCGCTGGGGGTTGGGTCGAGCTCGCGCGAAGAGGTCGGACACGCGACGCTCAAGAGCGTGACCGTCAGCGGCTATGAGAAGAACGGCCCGACCGTCACTTTCAGTGGCTCGACGCTGTCGATGAAGTCCTCGACGATCGTCGGCGAAGGACCCACCCCCTTCATCGCCCAGAATGGCGTCGAGGTCGCCTTTGGCGGCAAGGGCACGATCAAGTCGTCGAGCGTCTCGGGCAACGAGTGCAACGTCGCGGTCTGCAGCGAAAGCGTCGAGGAACAGGCGTCCGGCGTGTTGTTCTACCAAGCCGCGCAGGGGTCGAGCATCTCTGGCTCCGCAGTCAAGGAAAACGACCTCGGCGTCTACTACGCCTCTGGCAGCGCGACGGAGCCCGCGACGGCCCAGGTGTCGATCAGCAAGGACGTGCTGACCAGCAACCGCTACGAGGGCATCCTGCTGGAAGAAGGCAAGGCGGCGCTGAAGTCCGACACGATCAACGGCACGGGCCGGGTCGGAATCGACCTGTTCCAGACCGCCGGCCAGGCCTCGGCGTCGGAATCGAGCGCCACCGGCACCAAGGTCGAAGGTCAGACCGAAGCGGCCGTGAAGGTCGAATCCGACAAAGCCGCCGGCGACACCCCGGGCAAGTTCACCTTCAGCGGTGGCAGCTTCCACGGTGACGGCACTGTGCTGATCAACGAAAGCAACGACTTCACGGTCATCTTCTAAGAGGTCGCGGAGCTTCTGGATGGGCGCCCAGCCGACTCGGGCGCCCATCCATTTTTTTAGATTGCGGGGCGCTCAGCGCGGTTCGGGGGATGGCGCGCCTGAGCCCCTGTCGGCCGCCAACTCGATGAAGTAGTCGAGCGAGTGCGGGTCGGCCAAGGAGTCGGCGCTCGCCGCCTGCTCGGGCGCCACGCCCATCAGGATGCGCTTGACCGGCACCTCCAGCACCTTGCCCGACAGCGTGCGCGGGACCTGCTCGATCTGGCGGACTTCGTTGGGCACGTGACGCGGCGAGCAGTCCTCGCGAATCCGTTTCTTGATCGTGCTTTCGAGCGTCTCGTCGAGCACGACGCCCGGCTCGAGCACGACGAACAGGATCATCTTCAGCTCCTCGCCGTGATCCTTGGCCGGGATGTCCACCACCAGCGCGTCGAGCACCTTCCCCACGGTCGCCGCCGCGCGGTAGATCTCGCTTGTGCCCATGCGCACGCCCTGACGGTTGATGGTCGAGTCCGAGCGCCCGTAGATGAACGCGCCGCCGCGCGGCGTGATGCGAATCCAGTCGCCGTGGCGCCAGATTCCCGGGTACATGGCGAAATAGCTGTCGGTGAGTCGCTCGCCGTCGGGGTCGTTCCACAGGAACAGCGGCATCGAGGGCATCGGCTCGGTGATCACAAGCTCGCCGACCTCATCGGCGAGGCTGTTGCCCTCTTCGTCCCAGGCGTCGACCGCGCAGCCGAGCGCGCGGCACTGCAGTTCGCCCTCGTACACCGGCAGGATCGGACAGCCCGCGACGAACGCGGTGCAGACGTCGGTGCCGCCGCTGGTCGAGAACAGCCACACGCCGGGATCGACATGACCGTAGACCCAGCGGAAGCTCTCCGGCGCGAGCGGCGAGCCGGTCGAGCCGAGCGCGCGCAGACGTTTCAGGTCGTGCGTGCGCGCGGGTTCCAGGCCCGCCTTCTCGCAGCTCGCGAGCAAGCCGGCGCTGATGCCCATGCAGGTGACCCCGGCTTCCTCCGCGAGCGCCCACAGCCGGTCCACGTCGGGATATGCCGGGCTGCCGTCATAGAGCACGATCGCCGCGCGGCTGTGCAGGCAGCCGACGAGGAAGTTCCACATCATCCAGCCGGTCGTCGTGAACCAGAACATGCGATCGCCGGGACGCAGGTCGAGGTGCAGCCGCTTCTTCAGCTGCTCGACGAGGATGCCGCCATGGCCCTGCACGATCGCCTTCGGCAGGCCGGTGGTGCCCGAGGAGTAGAGCACCCAGAGCGGGTGTTCGAAGGGCACCTGCTCGAAGCTCGGCTCGGCGCCAGCCCCGCGCGCGAGCAGCTCGCCCCAGCCGATGACCGAGCGATCGCCGTCGGCGAGCAGCTCTACGGGGTTGGCCTGAGCATTCAGGTAGGGCAGCATCACGACGTGCTCGACGGTGGGCATCTCCGCGAGCATCTGGTCCAGCACTCCCACGCGGTCGAAGTCCTTGCCGCCGTGGCGGTAGCCGTCGACGCCGAGCAGCACCTTCGGCTCGATCTGCGCGAAGCGATCGATCACGCTGCGCGCGCCGAACTCGGGGGCGGCGCTCGACCAGATCGCGCCGAGACTCGCCGTCGCCAGGAACGCGACCAGCGTCTCGGGGATGTTCGGCATGTAGGCGACGACGCGGTCGCCCTTGCCGACGCCGAGCGATCGCAGGCCCGCTGCGGCCGCGGCGACCTGCCCTGACAGCTCGGCCCAGCTCAGCTCGGCGAGCGGGCGCAGCTCAGATGAGTGGATCACCGCCGTGGCGTCCGGTTCGTGCTCGCCGCGCAGCATGTTCTCGGCGAAGTTCAGCTCGGCCCCCTCGAACCACACCGCACCGGGCATCTCGCGCTTGGCGAGCACCTGCTCGTATGGCTTCGATGCGCGCACGTCGCAGAACTCCCAAATGTCCGCCCAGAAGTCCTCGAGCTCGTCAACCGACCAGCGCCAGAGGTCGTCGTAGCTCTCCAGGGCGAGCGAGTGGCGCTCGCCGACGAAGCGCATGAAGGCCGTCATCTCGGTCTTGGCGGCCTGCTCAGGGTCCGGTGTCCACAGGGGCTGCTGACCTTGACCGCTGCTCATCCGACTATTCTCGCCCATCGTGGATCCATCAGGCCTCAGGGCTCACTTCCCGGTGCTCGACCGGCTCGCCTACCTGAACGCCGGCACCGACGGGCCGCTTCCGGCGCGCGCCGTGGAGGCCGCAAAGGACGAGCTGGAGCGCGAGTTGGCCGACGGACGCGCCCAGGCGCACTTCGAGCGCCGCAAAGAGCTGAACGAGCGGTTGCGCTCGCTGTATGGCCGTGCGCTCGGCTGTGAGGCTGCCGACGTCGCGCTGACGACCTGCACGACCGAAGGCATGGGTCAGGTGATCGCCGGCCTCGGTTTCTCCGCAGGCGATGAGATCGTCACTTCCGACGAGGAGCACCCGGGGCTGCTGGGCGCGCTCGGGGCGGCACGCGAACTGTTCGGCGTCAGCGTGCGCGAAGTGCCGATGGGCGAGGTGGCGACGGCCGTCGGGCCCTCGACCCGCCTCGTGGCCTGCTCACACGTCGGCTGGGTCTCGGGCCTGTTGGCACCTTCCGAGCTGGCCGAGGTCGACGTACCGGTGCTGCTCGACGGCGCCCAGGGCGTCGGAGCGATCGACGTGGACGTGGCGGCGCTCGGCTGCGACGCCTACGCGGGCGCCGGGCAGAAGTGGCTCTGCGGCCCCGACGGCACCGGAATGCTTTACGTCAGCGCCGAGTTGCGCGAGCGTCTGACCGTCACGCGCCGCGCCTACGGGAACCTGGAGGAAGCGAACCTCGGCCTCGCCGCCGTCGTGCAGCCCGATGCACGGCGCTTCGATGCGCCTTCCCTGTCCGCCGAGGCGGTCGCCTGCTCGCTCGCCTCCGCCGAGCTCCTGTCCGAGGCCGGCTTCGAGGCCGTGCACGCACGCGCTGTGGCCCTGGCCTCCAAGCTGGTGGAGCTGCTGCGCGAGGCGGGCCGCGAGCCAGCCCCGCGCTCGGCGACGACGCTCGTGTCGTTCCCCAGCCCGGACCCAGAGGGCGAGCGCACGGCGCTGGCCGAGCGCGGGATCGTGATCCGCAGCATCCCCAACCGCGATTGGCTGCGCGCCTCGATCGGGGCTTGGAACGACGAGAGCGACCTGCAACGCTTGGTGGAGGCGCTCGATCAGTGAGTGCCGCGCCGACGCTCGCCCCAGAGGGAGCTAGAGAGCAGTGGCCTGGAAGCGGCCTGGCGGGCAAGCTCACGGGTGAAGGCGGCTTGCTGACGTCGCGCTGGCGTCACACGCTGGCTTTGATCCCGTTCGCGCTCTCGCTCGTCTTCAACACCGTCAACCTGTCGCAGAACGGCTTCGCCAACACGTTCTACTCGGCCGGCGTGCGCTCGATGCTCGTCTCGCTGCACAACTTCTTCTTCGTGTCGTTCGACACGGGCGGCTTGATCACCGTCGATAAGCCGCCGCTGGCGCTCTGGCTGCAGGCGACGAGCGCGAAGATCTTCGGCTTCCACCCTCTGAGCCTGCTGCTGCCGGAGGCGATCGCGGGCGCGCTGACGGTGCTCGTCGTCTACGCGATGCTCGCGCGGCGCCTCGGCCTGCTCGCGGGGCTCGCGGGCGCTACGGCGCTCGCCGTCTACCCCACGTTCGTCGCCGTCTCGCGCGACAACGGCGTAGACCCGCTGCTGATCCTGATGATGGCGCTGGCCTGCGCGACCGGTATTCGCGCCTGCGAGACCGGTCGTTGGCACAGCCTGCTCGCCTGCGCCGCGTTCGTCGGGCTCGCCTTCAACACCAAGACGCTGGCCGCCTTCCTGGTCGTTCCGGGGATCGCCGCCGCCTACCTCCTGTGCGCACCTGGGACGACCCGTGCGCGGATCGCGCGACTGCTCGTGGCGGGTGCCGTGATGCTGGCGGTGTCGTTCGCGTGGATCCTGGCGGTCGAACTCACGCCATCCTCGAAACGACCGTTCGTCGGTAGCTCGAAATACAACACCGAGGTCGGGCTGACGTTCGAATACAACGGCGTCGGCCGTGTCGAAGGCCAGCAGGGCGGCCCGGGCTCGATCACGGCGCGCCCCGGCGCTTTCGTCCCCTCCTCACAGCTCAAGCACAACCCTCCGGGGGCCTTCGAATCCAACCGGCAGAGCACCCCCACGCTCCTTTCCGAACTGCCCGCGCAGGACCGCCCCGCACCGGTCTCCAGCTCAGGCCCCAAACGCCTCAAGCTGCCGATCCCGTTCGGCGAGGCGCCCAGCCCGGTGCGGCTGTTCGGGGTTGGGCTGGGCGCGCAGGTCGGCTGGCTGTTGCCGCTGGCCGTGTTCGGCCTGCTCGGCATCGGCCTGCTGCTGCTCGGGGAGCACCGCCCCCGCTGGCGTAGGCGCCAGGCCACCGCGCCAGCGTCCGGAGAACCTGGGCTCCCCCCGCCCCCGCTTGCGCCGGGGCCGCCACGCCCCTCGCTGTCCGCGACCCGGTCCGATGAAGCCGATGAGCACTGGCGACGTGACCCACGCCTGGCGCTGCTGGTCGTACTCGGCGGCTGGTTCGTCGTCGAGGCCGTCGTGCTCAGCTTCTCGAAGGGCATCGTGCACCCGTACTACGTCTCCGCGCTCGCGCCAAGCGCGGCGGCGGTCGCCGGCGCCGGGGTGGTGGCGCTCGCGCGAGCGGCCCAAGGGCCCAAGCGCTGGTGGGCGCTCGCGCTGGCCGTCGGCGGGATCGCGTCGACGGTCGTCTGCGAGGTCGTGTTGATGCACCGCGAGCACTACGCGGTCCGCGTCGTGCCGGTGCTCGCGGTGCTGGCGGCGCTGGCCGTCGCGCTCGCCGTCGTGGCGCTACTCCTACAGCACCAGCGGCTCGCCTGGCTGGGCCTGCTCGGCGCCTTCGCGCTGCTGCTCGTGGTGCCCGCGCGCTATGCCAGCTCGACCTGGCTCGCGCCGGTCGAGGGCACCTTCCCGGTCGCGGGGCCGACCGAACTGGCCGGCCACGGCGGCGCCGGCCTGAACGAACGCGACCTCGCGATCTACCGCGCGCTGATGCGCTACACCCAGGGCCACAAGCCGGGCAAGCGCTGGGAACTCTTGACGGTCGCCGCCGATACCGCCTCGCACTTCATCATCATGGGCGAGAAAGCTGGTGCACTGGGCGGCTACAGCGGCATGGACCCGGCCGTCAGCGGCGCACGCATGGCGAGCTTCGTGGCCAAACGCGAAGCGCGCTACGTGCTGCTCGGCGGCGAATACGGGCGCCGAGGCGGCAACGGAGCGATCCGCGCCGTGCTGGCGCATTGCCAACAGCTGACCTCCTCGGTCTGGGGCAGCCCCGTCGGCTATCCGTTCGGGCTCGTGCTGTTCGACTGCGCGGGGCGCGAAAAGCAGCTCGCCTCCGCCGGCTCGAACCCGCACTAGCCCGAGTATCGGACGAGAAGCTCAGGCGGCGACCGACAGCTCGCGGTGAAACGCTCGCGCGAATAGCTCGCGCTCGCGTCCCGCCGCCCAGCGCGGCACGGCCGGGTCGCCGTCGGCCACGAGACGCAGCTCGACGCGCCCGTCGGTCAGCTCCTCGACTTCGGCCCTACGTACGAGCTGGTCGCGCGCGCGCTCCAGATCCTCGGCCAGGCGCAGTAGCGTCGCGCAGCGGTCCAGGCGCTGCTCGTCGCCGTCTCCGAATAGCCGCGCAAGCGGCCCGGGGCTCGGCATCCCCTTGCGGTGGTAGCGCGCGGCCTGGGCGATGATCGCCGTCTCCACCGGCGTGAAGCCTGGCAAGCCGCCGTTCAGGATCAGATAGCGCGAGTGCTTGTGGTGGTCGTCGTAGTCGATCGACATGCCGATGTCGTGCAACATGCTCGCCGCCCACAGGAGCTCGCGCTCACGCCGATCGCCGTCGTGCAGACCGAGCGCAGCCAGCTCGTCGAACATCCCGAGCGCGAGTCTCGCGACGTGCTGGGTGTGCTCGCGATCGAGGTGGTATTGGGCGGCCATGTTCAGCACGCTGGCGCGGCGAACGTCATCGAACAGCGGCGGGCTGCGGTCGGACAGCAGGCGCTCGAAGAAGACGCCCTCGCGCAGCCCCGCCTCGGTCGCCTCCAGCGCCTCGAAGCCGCCGGCGCGCATCGCCCCGCGCACGACCAACGCGCCCGCCAGGATCAGGTCGGCACGCGCCGGCTTGATCCCGGGCACCGATGCGCGCTCGGCCGCCGGCAGCGCCGCCAAGCGCGCGATCAGCCCATCGAGTGCTTCCGGCTCGATCAGCGCGCCCTGCACGCCGTTGGAGGGCAGCCCCGCCGCTCGCTGCGCCGCCGCCGCGAGGTTTCGCACGGTGCCGCCGATGCCCACCAGCCGACGACCTTCGCCTCCTGCCTCGGCCAGCCAGGAGGCGCTCTGCAGCTCGTGCTCGACGTGGCTCGTGAGCTCCTCGAGCTGCTTGCGTTTGGCCGGGCCGTTGGGTGGCAGGAAACGCTCGCTCATGCGCACCGTGCCCAGCGGCCAGGAAGCCGAGTCGCGCGCGAGGCGCTCCGCCACCCGCACCAGTTGCATGGAGCCGCCACCGAGGTCGAGCACGCAGCCGTCGCTCAGCGTCGTCGAGTTGACCGCGGCGAGATAGCCGTGATGGGCCTCCGCCTCGCGGCTGAGCACCCGGATCGGCAACCCGAAACGCTCGCGGGCGCGCTCCAGGAAGCGCTCGGCGTTGTCCGCGTCACGGATCGCGCTGGTGGCGACAGCGTCGACTTCGCCCACGCCGAGGTTGCTCGCGCGGCAGAAGTGCGAGAACACGTCGAGCGTCGAGAGCGCCCGCTCCATCGGCTGCTTGCCGAGCTTGCCGCTCGCCATCAGCCCCTCGCCGATGCGCACGGGCTCGTAGATCTCATCCGTGCGCTTCCACCAGCCATCCCCCGCCATGAAGACGACCAGCCGGAAGGAGTTCGAGCCGAGGTCGACCACGGCCAGCCGCTCGTTTGGCTGCATGGAGTGAGCGTATTGAGCCCCTCGGAGGGCTCTTCCGCGATGCGAGCGCTCAGGCTTTGGCGCGGCGGGCGCTCTGCAGCGCGCGCTCGGCGGCGACGACGACCTGGCGCGGCGAGCCGCTGCGCTCGGTGATCATCGCGTGCCCGACGCTGACGGTCGGGTGGTAGACCTCGTCGCCGAGGTCGATGCTGCAGGCCGGAATCACCCGTTCGAGGCCTTGCGCGACAACCGCCATGCCGTCCTCGTCGGCGTGCGGCAACAGCACCGCGAACTCGTCGCCACCGAGGCGTGCGATCAGGTCCGTTTCGCGCAGCCGCCGGCTGAGGGCGCGCGAAATCGCACGCAGCACTTCGTCTCCGACATCGGTTCCCTGCTCGCGGTTCAGTTCGCGGAAGCCGTCGATGTCGATCACCATCAGCCCCGCGACCTCGCCATAGCGCTGCGCGCGGGCGACCTGCAGACGTAGGTCGTGCTCGAACAGGCGCCGGTTGCGAAGACCCGTCATCGGATCGTGGTCGGCCAGCCGGCGCAGGTGCTCCTCCAGCTCCTTGCGCTCGGAGATGTCCTGTAGCTGGGCGATGAAGTGCAGCGCCTCCCCGACACGATCGCGCACCAGCGAAACCGACAGAATCGCCGAGATCGTCTCGCCGGCCGCGTCGAAGATGCGCTTCTCGATTTGGTAGGCGGGCAGCTCGCCTTCCAGCAGCTGCAGCCGCTCGGACTCGTCGTTGTAAGCGTCCTCGGGGTGCACGATGCCGTCGAAGCGCTTGCCGAGCAGCTCGTCCGAGGTGTAGCCAGTGATGTCGCAGAGCGCCCGGTTGACCAAGAGCCAGCGGCCGTCGAGGTCGAGCAAGCCGGTGCCGATCGGCGAGCGCTCGAACACCTCTTCGAAACCGTCGTAGCGGGCCGGCGCCATCAGGTCCGCACGCCGGCGGGCGGTGATGTCTAGCACGACGGCGATGCCGCCCTCGATCTCCTGGGCCTCGCCGTCGGGGCCAAAGCCGTCTGGGCACAGCGGCCCGGCGTCGACCATCAGGCAGTGCTCCTCGGACGCCGTCCAGATCTCCCGCGTACGGGTCTCGCCTTCCAACGCCGAGTGAAACAAAGGCTGGAAGTGGTTCCAGATTTCGCGCGGGAAGGCTTCGGCGATCGGCTGGCCCGTGCTCCACGCTTCGACGTGCTCCAGGCGCTCCAGCGCCTGACCGGCGGCGAGCACGAAGCGCAGCTGGCGGTCGAACACGATCACCAGCGCCTCGGGCAGCTCTTTCAGGGCCGCTGTCGCGGCGTGATCTGCGCTCTGGAGCAGCCCCTCGGCGGGGATGTCCTGATCCATCGGGGCGGGCACGTCGGAAGCATCGACCGCTATCCGTGAATGCTTGAGTGTGTTTGAGCGGTTTTTTCGACCTTAAGGCCGGACGAAGATATCGGGGTCCGGGCCGGTGCGATGCCCGGCGTCGAGCCGCTCGATCGTCAGCCCTCGAATGGCGACGCCGAAACGCGGCCTGCGGCGTACCCTAAAACCATGGGAGGGGGTGCGAGGCCGACGCGCACGCCGGGGATGACGTTCGCGCGGCGCATGTTCGCGCTGCATGAGCGATCCGCGGCGAGCGGCATCCCCGTGGACGAGCTGGCCGGCCAGGCCGAGGAGACACGCAGGGCGAAGCTCCACACGCGCCGCGAGGTGGTCGTCGCGGGCGCTTCGGCGGCAGCGGGGGTTGCGTTCGCCGTCAGCCCGGGAGCCAGCCTCGCCAAGAAGCTCGCGAAGCCGTCGTCGGCGCCGCGCATCGCGATCGTCGGCGCCGGGCTGGCGGGGCTTCGCTGCGCACATCTGCTGTGGACGGCCGATCCGGCGCAGCCCCACGCCTCGACCGTGTACGAGGCGAACCCGGAACGCTCCGGCGGGCGTTGCTGGACACTGCGCGACTTCTTCTCCAATGGGCTCGTCACCGAGCACGGCGGCTCGTTCCTAAACACCGACCAGACGGCGGTGCGCGGGCTCGCGGCCGAGCTCGGCCTGAGCGAAGAGCTGGTCGACGGCGGTGACCTGCCGAGCGGCGACGAGGTCTTCTTCATCGAAGGCGCGCTCTACACGCTGGCCGAAGCGCAGCACGATTGGAGCACGCTGGCCTACGAAGTCTTCAAGGGCGCGCTGAAGGAATCCAAGAGCGAAGCCGGCGAAGCGAAGCTCGACAACATGTCGGTGCCGGAGTGGCTCGAAAGCACGCCGATCGGCGCCCACAGCCGCTTCGGCAAGCTGATGATGGCGAACACCGTGACCGAGAACGGCGGCGACCCCGGCGAGCAGTCGGCGCTCGACCTGATCGAACTGATCGCCTTCAACAAGCGCAGCTCGGTCCTGCCCCTGCCCGGCGACGACGAGCGCTTTCACATCGTCGACGGCAACGACCAGCTCGTGTCGGGCATGATTGCCCAGCTCCCCGACGAAACGGTGCAGCACGAACACGAGCTGATCGCCGTGCACGAGAACGCCAACCGCTCGATCGCCCTCACGTTCGCCGTCGGGTCGGCCACGATGCAGGTGACGGCCGACTTCGTGGTGTTCGCGTTGCCCTTCAACACGCTGCGCCGAGTTGCGCTGGCACGCTCGGGGCTGTCGGCGACCAAGCGCAAGGTGATCCACACGATGGGCATGGGCACGAACGCCAAGATCCATCTCGAACTGAGCCACAAGACGTGGCCGGCGCTCGGCTACAGCGGCGCGACCTATGGCGAATGGGACAGGCTGGCCTGCGCCTGGGACGACGTCGTACAGCTCGGGCCCGACGCGAGCCCGGCGCTGTATCTGGCCTTCCCCGGCGGCAAGGTGGGCAAGACCGGCATCAGCGGCGAAGCCCACGGCGCAGCCCCCGAAGTTGACGCGAGCTGGGCGCTGTCGCAGATCGAGCACGTCTTTCCAGGCACGACAGCCGCCTACACCGGCCGCGCCTACGAGGACCACTGGGCGCTCGACCCGTGGGTCCAAGGGGCCTACTCCTACTACAAGGTCGGCCAGGCCTCGACGTACGGCAGGCTGGCGCGCAAACCCGAGGGCCGCTTCCTGTTCGCCGGCGAGCACACCTCGATCGCCAACATCGGCTTCCTCGACGGCGCGGTGGAAACGGGCGAGCACGCCGCGCGGCGGCTGATCCGCCGCCTCACGTGAGCCGCGGCGGCTGCTCTCCGTCGTAGTAGTCGACGGCATCGGCGACGCGGAACATCGCTTTCAGGCCGCTGCCGTCGGGCAGGCGCTCGAACGCACCGAGCTTGCCGGAGTCCGGGTATGCGACCACGTCCGGGTCGCCGCTCGGGCTGAAGCAGAGGAAGCGCACGACCGTATCGCCGTTGTTGACGAGTTGATGCGCACCGGTTTCTCCGCGCGGCAGCGCGACCACCTCCCCCGGCTCTAGGTCCCGCCAACCGGATGGCGAGCGCAGGCTGGGACGTCCCTCGAGCACGACCACGAGCTCCTCCTCGGCATAGTGGAAGTGGTACGGGTAGGCGGCCTGACCGGGCTGCACCTCCCACAGGCTCAGCCCGAGTCGCTCAGCGCCCGCCTGACGGGCGATGCGTGCACGGAGAGCGAGGAAGCCCTCGGTCTCGCGCGGCTCGTCGAATAGCGGATCGTTGATGTTCGGCATCGGCGAAGACTACGACCCTGACGCCTCCTCGGTCGGGCCGGACGCGTCTCTCCCGGCTTCAGGCCGGTAGCCCGCCGAGGAACGCGATCAGGCGCTCGTGGAAGAGCCGGGCGGCCTCGCGGTGCGGCCAATGCCCGGCGCCCTCGGCGATCACCACCTCGCAGGGCGCATCGAAACGCTCGGGCGTACGTTTGAAGAGTTGCTGGTCGACGATGTCCGTCGTGCCTCCGACCACGAGCGCGGGAACCGAGATCCGCCCGAGCCCCTCACCCGGAGCGGTGTCGCGGTAGTAGCTGATCGCTCCCTCCAGCACGCGCGGGTCGGCGAACGCCTGCTTGACGGCGCCCAAGGTGGCCTCGCGCGCCGGGCCCGACCAGTCCGGCGCCCAGCGACGCATCAGCACGTCCAGATAGGCGAAGTCGCTCCTGCGCGCGAGCCATGGTCCCGTCGGCAGGCGCAACGTGATGAAGTGCCTCCCGCCCCAGATGAGAGACAGCGAGCGCTCCAGCAGCGCCAGGTGAGGGATTGCCACGGGACAGATCGCGCGCGTGCGCTCGGGCGCCGTGGCGGCGGCACGATAGACGACCGAGGCACCCCAGTCGTGGCCGACCAACACGGCCCGCTCCAGCTCCAGCGCATCGAGCAGACGGATCGCGTCCTCGCCGATCTCGCGGCCACCATAGGAGCGCCCGGAGACGATCGTCTCCGGGTGATACCCCCGTAGGTAGGGGACGATCGTCCTGTAGCCGGCGGCGTTCAGCGCCTGGCGCGTTTCGTCCCAGCCGAACGGCGTGTCCGGGAAGCCGTGGAACAGAACGACCGGCGGGCCCTCGCCGGAGTCGCAGAAGCGAAAGGTCTGACCGTGCGCGCTGGCACTGGTGAAGTCCATCGGAGCACCCCCGTTTGCGGATCGAGCGCCCTCTCGGCGCGCGCCGGACTATAGATCGGATCCCACCGCGTCACGGCGCTTCGCCGGCGCCATTGACCGGGACCGTGCGATGCCCTACCGTTTTCTGCAGGCGGCGGTTTTGAGGGAGGCCGAGCCGCAGGGGACGGTTCAAGGAGGGACGAGATGGAGACGTCAGGGGTGAGCACTCGACGCATCCTTGCGCGGGTGATGGCAGCGGTGGCGGTAAGCGATCTCGCCTACCGGCTACTCATGCGCGAGCCGATCAGACGTTCGCTAGGAATCGAGACGCGGCACGCCTGAGGGCCAGCGCGGCGGTTCTAGAAAGGCGGCGCCCGGCGTTCCTGGTCAGGAAAGCGCGTCCGCGGGCGAGGCGATCGTGTTCAAGTGCTCGGCGAGATGGGTGATGGTCAGCAGCCGCTGAACCTGCTCGGAGCTGGGCGTAACCGCGAACGGCTGCCCGCGCGTGTACGCCGCGTTGCGCGCCGCGAAGATCGCCCGCAGCCCAGTCGAGTCGCTGAAGCTGAGCCCGCGTAGATCGAGCACGAGGGCGGCTGCCTGCTCGACGGCCGGCTCGGCCAGCCTGCGTTCGAGCAGCGGCGCGTTGAGGAGATCCAGCTCTCCCTCCACCTTGACGATGACCCGGTCCGGCGCGTGTGTGGTGGTGATGCGAAACGGCTCCTCGACGCCCATGACTGCCGCAGTCTAGCCCCGCCGCCGCTCAGCGCTCGCTGTCGGCCGAGTCCGCCTGTCCTGACGAGGGCCTCGCGCCGGCATCAAGATCGCGTAGGCCATCAGTGCCAGCGGGCCATGGCGAAGCCCAGTCGCTCGTCCTTGGCGGGCCCGACGGGCAGCCGTGCGTCGGACAGGCCGCCGATCTCTGGCTCCAGCCGGCGCACGGCTGCAGCGAGCTTCGACGCGCGCACGTCCGAGACCGGTCCGACCGCGAACTCGATGCCCTCCTCCGTGACCGTGATGCCCGCGCAGACACCGTCGGACGGCTGCCATCCCGGATCGGCCAGCAGCAGCTCGCCGATCTTCTGGGCGTCGGCCAGGCGATCGATGCGGAAGTGCGCACGCGCGGCCATCGCCCTGAGCACGCGTGGGAACACCCAGCGGGCGGCCTCCAGCGGCGCCATTTCGAGCTCGACCGTATTCGCCGGCCAGACCTCGGGCAGCTCGGGTAGCTCGCCGCCTTCAGCGGACGGACCGCCCGGCGAGATGCGGATGTGAGGTGTGTCGAACGACATCGCGACCTCAGTGCCACCGCCGTCGCGCTCGCTGACCTGGACCGAGGTCGCGAGGCTGTGGATCGCGGGTAGTCCGATGCCCGGCAGCTCCTCCGCATCTGTGTCGTGGAACTCGAACTGGGTGGCCTCCGCCGGCAAGCCTGTACCGCGATCGCGGACCGCGACGCCGACGGTGTCGGTGGAGGCGCTGAGCTCCACCTCCATTGGACCGTCGCTCCCCCGATAGGCGTGCAGCGAAGCGTTGTTGCAGGCCTCTGTCAGCGCCGTGCGGATGTCGTTGAGGTCCAGCGGTTGAAGCGCGATCGCCTCGCCGAAGCCGGCCAGCGCCTGCCTGACCGTTGGCACGTTCTCAGCGCTACTGGAGAGGTTCAGCCGGACGAGCACGGGCTCCGCCTCCTCGTTCATCCCGCCGGAGGAAAGCTGATCTGGCAGCACCGGTGGCGTGTGCTCGGCGCCGTGGACGACATCTCGATTGTCGGACATCCGCAAGGGGTTCCTTCGCTCTCGTCGCAGGCACAACCGGGCCGTCCCCGGAGGCCGGGCAACCTGACTTGCGAGGCGCGAGCGGTCCGGGAGCTGATGCCAAGTCCTTCGTCGCACTTCCCCACTCGAGCGACGCCCGTGTGGTCCTGAGCCAGGGATACCCGATCTGCTTGTGCATAAGCACCGCTCAGCCAGGGTGTCAGATGAGCGCGCTCATCGGAAAGTCCACTCAGAGCTCCAGAGGCTCCGTTTCGCGTGCGCGCGAGCCTGTTCAGGAGCAGGCGGAGAACTTGACCTTGAGCGTCCTGGAGGCGTGCTTGCCGTGACGCTCAGAGATGAAGGCCTGTGCGCTGAGCGTGTGGCTGGAGCCGGCTGCGTACGTGCCTTTGACCGTCGCCACATACGGATGTGGGTCGACCTTGCCGGTCTTGCGCACCTTCTCGCGCACCAACGTCTTGAAGACGTGCCCGTCAACCCCGAACTTCACCTCGTAGATCTTCAGCACGACCTTGTGCTTTTTCTTCGCCGAGCGGACCGAAAGCCGTCCCGTGATCGTCGCGCCTGGTTTGACGCAGCCTTTGGGGCCCGCCAGTGTGACGACATCGCTCCCCACCGTGTTGGTTGTGCTGGAACCGCTTTTGGTGCTCCCGCCGGAGCCGCCAAGCGGCGTCAGATCGGCGAGCTCTAGCCCATGCTCGTCGTTGAAGACGAGCCAGCCACCGCCGTCGTCGTTCAATGCGATCTGCGCGTTGGCCTGGATGGCGTAGGCGCCGCCGAGCGTGGCGATCGCGGTCGGCGTGCCGAAGCTCGCGCCGCCGTTAGTCGAAACGAGCAGGCGCATAACGGCGGTACTCGAGAAGTTCGGCCAGGCAACCGCCACGTGGCCACCGGGGGACTGAGCGATGTCACCGCCCAAATACAGTTCGGGCTTGGCAGCTTCGAACAGTGTCACGGGCGGTCCGAAAGCGGAGCCCGTGTACTTGCGCACGTTGACCTGGGATGCGTAGGGCTCGGTCGAGCTGTT
>DASXER010000124.1:0-9917 GCA_036490015.1 Solirubrobacteraceae bacterium
TGCTCAGCGGCGGGCGGCCCGACGGGAGCCTCAGGCGCTGGCGTCTCGCCAGCTGCCGAGGGAGCCTCAGCCTCGGCAGCCTGGGCGGGCGCCGCTGCCGCGGGAGCCTCAGGCGTAGGCGCCTGGCCAGCCTGGGCAGGCGCCGCTGCTGGGGAAGCCGCTGCCGCTGCGGGAGTTGCCGGCGTTGCTGCTGGAGTCGCTGGCGTTGCTGCTGGAGTCGCTGGCGTTGCTGCTGGAGCCGCTGCCGTTGCGGGAGTCGCTGGCGTTGCCGCTGGAGCCGCTGCCGTTGCCGCTGGAGCCGCTGCCGTTGCGGAAGTCGCTGGCGTTGCCGCTGGAGCCGCTGGCGCAGCCGGAGCTGCTGCTGGAGGCGCCGCCGCTGCGGGAGCCTCCGGCGCCGGGGGCGCAGCCTTCGCGGCCTCGGCCGCCGCTGCCGCGGCCTGTGCCTCGGCGGCGGCTGCCGCCTCCTTCTCGGCCGCCTCGCGCTTGGCCTGCTCCTCCGCCTCGCGCTTGGCCTGCTCTTCGGCCTCGCGCTTGGCGCGTGCTTCGGCCTCAGCCTTGGCTTTTTCTTCGGCCTCCTTGCGCGCCCGTTCCTCCTCGGCGCGGAAGATCGCGTGTCCTTCGGAGACGACCTGGCCGATGGCCTGCGTGATCAGCGCACACGAGCGAATCGCGTCGTCGTTGCCGGGGACCACGAACTCGATGCCATCCGGGTCGCAGTTCGTGTCGACCAGACCGATGATCGGGATGCGCAGGCGGCGCGCCTCTTTGACCGCGATCTCCTCGGTTTTGAGGTCGATCACGAACATCGCGTCCGGCACGCGCTGCATGTCTTTGACGCCGCCGAGGTTGGCGCGCAGCTTTTCCAGATCCGCCTGCGCGGCCATCCGCTCGCGCGTCGGCAGCAGCGCCAGCTGACCCTCTTTCTCGTAGCGTTCGAGGTCATGCAGACGACGGATGCGCTGGTTGATCGTCTGGAAGTTCGTCAGCAGCCCGCCGAGCCAACGGTGGTTGACGTACGGCATCCCGGCGCCCTCCGCGACCTCCTTGACCGTGTCGCGGGCCTGCTTCTTGGTGCCCACGAACAACACGGTGCCACCGCGGTGCGAGAGCGCACTGGCGAACTCCTGCGCTTGGGCGAGCAGCGTCTGCGTCTTGAGCAGATCGATGATGTAGATGCCGCCACGCTCACCATGGATGAAGCGGCGCATCTTGGGGTTCCAGCGGCGCGTCTGATGACCGAAGTGGACGCCGGCCTCCAGCAGCTCCGCGATGCCTACGTCGGCCACGGGCTTGCTCCCTTGTCTGATGATGTTGTTTCCCGTGCGACGGAGGCGGACCCGGTGCGTGTTTGCACCGGGCAGGGCCCGCGACCGCGACCGCACAGGGTCGTTGGTCTGGAACTACGGGCCTCAGGATACCCGACCCGCGCGCTCCAGGGCGAGCGCGAGGTCCGCGGGCAGCGGCGAGTGGCACTCGACCGGCTCGCCGCTGAACGGGTGCTCGAAGGCCAGCCGCGTGGCGTGCAGGAACTGGCGTTCGAGACCGAGCAGACCCGCCGTCCCATACTCGGGGTCGCCGCACACCGGATGGCCGATCGCGCGCAGGTGGACGCGGATCTGATGCGTGCGACCGGTCTCCAGCCGCAGGCGCAGCAGCGCGTTGCGCTGGAGCGCGCGCTCCAGCGTGAAATGGGTACGTGCCTCGCGCGCCCCGGCGCCGCCGACGGTCATGCGCGTGCGAATGCGTGGGTCGCGTCCGATCGGGGCCTCGATCGTGCCGCTGCGTGCGGGCGGAATGCCCTCGACGAGCGCCAGGTACTCGCGCTCGACACGACGCTCCGAGAGCGCCTTCTGCAACCGTCGCAGCGCCTCGTCGGAGCGCGCGACGACCATCAGGCCGGAGGTGTCGCGGTCCAGGCGGTGGACGATCCCCGCCCGCTCGGGCTCGCCACCCGCTGCCAAAGGCGCTAGCAGCTGCGAGAGCGTGTCGCTGTGGTGGCCGCGCCCCGGGTGCACGACCACGCCGGGACCCTTGTCGACCACCAGCAGGTGCTCGTCCTGCAGCACGATCTGAAAGCGCTGTGCGGGATCACTCACGGCGCTTGGCACGATCGTGCTCGACGACCAGGAACAGCGCCAGAATGCCGATCGTGATCGCGGCGTCGGCGAGGTTGAAGGGCGGCCAGCCGAGCGGCAGCTTGATGAAGTCCGTGACGTAGCCGTCGCGCAGGCGGTCGAGCACGTTGCCGAGCGCACCGCCGAGCAGCATCCCCGTCGGCAGCCAGATCAGCGCGACGCGGGCGTGCAGCGCGAAGTAGCCGAGCAGGACGAGCAACGCGAGCGAGATCAGGATCGTGATGCCCACGTGGCTGCCGGGCGCGAGGCCGAAGGCGACGCCGTGGTTGCGCGTGTTGACCAACTGGATGCCGGGCAGCACGCGCCGTTCGTCGCCACCGGCGATCGAATCGCGCACGAGATGCTTGGTCAGCTGGTCGAGGCCGATCACGACCGCCGTGACAATCACGACGAGCATCCAGGCGCGTGTGGGCGCGGACTCGCTGCGCCGCTGCGGTTCGCCCTCGATCGCGGCCATCGTCGGCCTCAGCCGCTGAGGATGTTTTCCACGAGCAGCCGGTTGATGACCTCCAGGCTGATGATCGCCAGCATCGGGCTGAGGTCGAGGCCGCCGACCGGCGGGATCAAGCGCCGGAACAGGCGCAGGAACGGTTCGCAGGTGTCGCGCAGGAACTGCAGCACGCTGTCGCTCGCGCGCGAGTACGGCGGCCTGATCCCGGCCGAGAACAGCAGCTGGACGACGATGTGCAGGAAGATCAGGATTATGTAGACGTAGATCAGCGCCGAGAGCAGGCCCGCGATCTGCGTGCGAGCGTCGGCGACGATCACGAGGAGTCCCCGAGCACGGCGTCGAGCGCGTCGCTGAACGCGTTGCGCAGCCCGCCGCGCTCCAAGGCGTCCAGGCCGCGTGCGGTCATGCCACCAGGCGAGGAGACCTCACGCCGGACCGCGAGCGTGTCGTAGCCGCGGCGCCTCAGCAGCTCGGCGGTGCCGGCGAGCGTTTGCACGACCAGCTCCGAGCCTTGCGCGGCCGGCAGCCCGCGTCGCACGCCGGCGTCGATCTGCGCCTCGGCGACGAGCGCCACATATGCGGGCGCGCACGACATCAGCCCGGTCGCGATGTCGACGAGCTTGTCCGGCACCACCACAAGCGTGCCGAGCTCGCCGAACAGCTCCGAGACGGCTTCGTCGGTCGCATGGTCCTGCACAGGGCCTTCGGCCTGGACGACCGCGCCCTGGCGCACCTCGACGGGCAACGAGGGGATGAACCGATACACCGGACAATCTGGATAGGCGGCCGTGTCGCGCAGTTCGGACAGCGGCACGCCCGCGAGGATCGAGGCGACGGCCTTGGCGTGCGGTTTGACCTCGCGCGCGACGTCGTGCAGCTGGGCCGGCTTGTGGCACAGCACGACCAGGTCGGCGCGCTGGGCGAGCTCCGTGTTGTTCGTCAGCGCCTGCCCTCCAACCTCCTCCACCAGCGCCTCGGCGCGCTCGGCGACCGGGTCGAAGCAGAGCACGGGCCTATTCCATCCACGCGCGAGCGCGCGCGCCATGTTGCCGGCGCCGATCAGACCGACTTGCATCAGGACTGGTTGAAGAAGCCCTTCTCGATCAGCCGCGCCCGCTCCTCCGCCGAGATCTCGACGTTGCGGGGGGTGAGCATGAAGACCTTGTCGGCGATTCGCTGCATACCCCCGTCGAGCGCGTAGGTCAAGCCGGAGGCGAAGTCGATCAGCCGCTTCGAGAGGTCGGTGTCAGAGCTCTGCAGGTTGAGGATCACCGGGATCGAGTCCTTGAACTTGTCGGCGATCTGCTGGGCGTCGTTGAAGGACTTCGGCACGACCAGGTGCACGCGTACGTCGCCGTTGGCACGCGCGACGGGTTTCAGCACGGTCGCCGAGCGGCTGCGCGCTCCGCGCGGGGCGACCTCGGTGCCATCGTCGTCGTCGGCGAAGATGTCCTCGTACTCGTCGCGGCGACGCCTGAGCCGTTTCACGTTCGGCCGCTCGCGGTAGCGATCCTCGATCTCGGCCTCCGGCTGGACGTCGTCCTCGTAGTCGTCGTGGTACTCCTCGGCGAGGCCGAAGTAGACGAGAGCGCTATGCCAGGAGTCGCGGAAGGCCATGGGTCTAGGTGCGTGTTCGCCCCGTCGGGGCGGTTTCCCTGCAGATGCTAGTAATTCGTGCCCCTTTGGGAGCGTCCGGTCAATGGTAGAGGCTCGTGCCGATTCGCACGATCGTCGCTCCCTCTTCGGCCGCGACGAGGTAATCCTGCGAGGTGCCCATCGACAGCTGCCCGAGCTCGTGCCTCGCCGCCAGCTCGCGCAGCGCGGCGAACCACGGCCGGCTGGCCTCGGCCGCGCCGGCCAACGGCGGCATCGTCATGAGCCCCTGGACGGGCAACGGCGAGCGCTCGATGTAGCGCGCCAGGTCCGCTGGCGCGACGCCCGCCTTGCCCTCCTCCTCGGACACGTTGACCTCGATCAGGACCCCGGCGCCGGGCCGGGCGAGGTCTCGGTGACGCTCCAGCTCGCGCAGCGCCGACTCCGAGGCGACCGAATGGATCAGGCTGACGTGCGGCAGGATCGTGCGCACCCGCCGGCTCTGCAGCTGACCGATGAAATGCCACTCGAACAGCTCGCCGTGCGCGGCTGCCTTGCTTTCCAGGTCCTGGGCGCGGTTCTCCCCCACCAGCCGCAGCCCGCCCTCGTAGAGGATCGGCAGGTGCTCGCCGGCCACGTACTTCGTCGCGGCGAGGATCCGCGGCGGGGTCGTGGAGACGGCCCGCAGCTCGCCTTCGATCCGTTTCAGGTTGGCCGCGATGACCTCCGCGTCGGGGTTGGTGATCAGCTCAACCACGCCAGCCCCGCCATCCGCCCGGACCCGGCGCCTTCACGGCGATGGGAGAAGAAGCGCTCGTCGCAGATCGTGCAGGCCGCGACGTGCTCGACGCCCGTGACCCCTGCTGCGAGGAGCCGCTCGCGTGCGATCGCGCGCAGGTCGATCTTGGCTTTGCCGCCGTCGGCCACGGGCAGCCCGAGCGCCTCGCGCACCTCGGGTCCGACCTCGTAGCAGCAGGGGCCCGCACCGGGACCGATGACGGCGCCCAGCTCGCGCGCGGACGGGGCGAGCGCACGTAGCGCGGCGACGCCCTCCTCGATCACGCCACCGGCGAGCCCGCGCCAGCCGGCGTGCACCATCGCCACCGCGCCCTCACAGCCGATCGCGACGGGCAGGCAGTCGGCGGCCAGCACCATCGTCGCGAGGCTCGGGACGATGGTCGCCTGGCCGTCGGCGTCCTCCGGGCGCGTGCCGGGCGCCATCGGCGCGGGCAGCTCACACAGGCGCCGCACAACAGAACCGTGGACCTGGTAGCCGCGGGCGATCGCGCGCGCACCTATCCGCTCGCGGATTCGCTCGCGCGCCGCCTCGCCCAGCTCCCGCCCGGGCCCGGCGACGCTCGACAGGTTGCCATCCGTGCGCTGGGTGAACAGCGCACGACCGCCACCGGGCAGCGCGAAGGTCAGATCGCTACTCACCGGCCACCTCCAGCGCAGCCGCCAGCTCGGCCTCTCTGCCTTCACCTAGCTCTCCGTCCAGCTTGCGCGCCAGCGCCAGCTCCAACCGGCGACCGATCTCCGGGCCGGGCGACAGGCCCGCCGTCAACAGGTCCTCGCCGCCGATCTCCAGGCGCACGTGGCGAAGGTCCGCGATCCACCGCGCGGCCGCCTCACGTCCCAGCGTGCGGCCCTGCTCGGAGGCGAGCGCGCCGGCGAGCGCGACCGCCTCGACGGGCACGCGAGCGAGCGCCGCCCGCAGCTCAGACGGTCGGCTGGCGCCCGCGAGACGGTCGACGAGCTCTGGTGCTAGCCGCGCGCCGACGCAGATGCGGTCGCGCTCGCCGGCGCCGAACTCGAGCCGGTCGAGCTGCCCCGGTGTCGGCGCGAGCAGCGCCATCGTCAGCTCCGCGCGGCTGCCGTCCTCCGGCAGCAGCGCGAGCGCCTCCAGCGCACGCTCGCGCGGGAACGGGCTCGCGAGCTCGAGTGCCGCCAGCACGCCCAGATCGTCCAGCGAGCGCATACAGCGGCTCGGATCATTCTCGCCCAGCGCCAGCCGCAGCTCCGCCCCAACGCGCGCGCCGGAGACGGTCCGCAGTGCGCCGGCCGTAATCGCCTGGCGGGCGAGGTCGAGCGTCTGCGGCTCGACCTGAAAGCGCAGGCGGGCCTGGTAGCGCGCGAGGCGCAGAAGCCTGGTTGGGTCATCGAGGAAGCTGCGCGCGTGCAGCACCCGCAGCCACTCCCCGTCGAGGTCCTCCAGCGCACCCGCTACGCCGACGAGCCGGCGCTCCGCGAGCAGCAGCTCGAGCGCGTTGATCGTGAAGTCACGCCGCTGCAGATCCTGCTCGCGTGTCCCGGGGCGAACCTCGGGCAGCGCACCGGGCTGGGCGTAGGACTCCGCGCGGCGTGTCGCGACGTCGATGCGACCGTCGGCCCAACTGACCGACGCGGTGCCGAAGCGCTCGTGGCGGCTCACCTCGCCCCCCAGCTGTCGCGCAAGCTCAGAAGCGAGCCGCTCGGCGCCTTCACCGTCGGCGACGACGTCCAACTCGCGCGGCTGGCGCTCCAGCAGCAGGTCGCGCACGGCTCCACCGACGAGCGCCATCTCGCCGGGCAGGCTGCGCGAAAGCTCGATCAGCTCGCCGCCGCCCGGCAGCACGGCAAGCGCGGCGAGCAGGCGCTCCTCGCTCGGCGCGCTCATCTCAGCCCTGTCTCACCGGCAATCCGGCGGCGGCGATGTGGGCCTTGGCCTCGGCGACCGTGTGACGGCCGTAATGGAAGATCGACGCGCACAGCACGGCGTCGGCACCGGCCTTTAGCGCGTCCACGAGATGCTCCAGCTCGCCCGCGCCGCCGGAGGCGATCACGGGCACGCCGACGGCCTCGCTGACGGCGGCGGTCAGATCGAGGTCGTAGCCGTCGCTCGTGCCGTCGCGGTCCATGCTCGTCAGCAGGATCTCGCCCGCGCCACGCTCGACGGCCTCGCGCGCCCACTCGATCACGTCGCGCCCGGTGGGCGTGCGACCGCCTGCGAGGTACGCCTCCCAGCCCTCGCCACCGGCTCTCGCCTTGGCGTCGATCGCGAGCACAACGCACTGCGCGCCGAAGTTCTCGGCCAGCTCGCCGAGCAGCTCGGGCCGCTGTAGTGCGGCGGAGTTCACGGACACCTTGTCGGCGCCCGCGTCGAGCACCGCCTGGGCGTCGGCCGTGCTGCGGATGCCGCCGCCGATCGTGAACGGGACGAACACCTCGTCGGCCGTGCTGCGCGCGAGCGCGACGATCGTGTCGCGCTTCTCGTGCGTGGCGGTGATGTCGAGGAAGACCAGCTCGTCGGCGCCCTCGAGGTCGTAGTGGGAGGCCAGCTCGACCGGGTCGCCGGCATCGCGGATGTCGACGAATTCGACGCCCTTGACGACGCGTCCCGCGTCGACGTCAAGACAGGGGATGACGCGCTTGAAGTGCACTCGCCAACCGTAGCGACGGCCCGGGCGTCAGCCGCTCAGGCCGCGAGCGTCGCGAGCGCTTCGGTGACGGTGAAGCGGCGCTCGTACAGCGCCTTGCCGACGATCACGCCGTCGACCTGGCGTAGGCCGAGCGCCGAGATCCGCTCTAGATCCGCCAGCGCGCCGATCCCACCGGAAACGATCAGGCGTCCCTCCCCCACCGCCTCGGCCATGCGCCCGAGCGGCTCCAGGTTGGCACCGTCGAGCATCCCGTCGCGGTCGATGTCGGTGAACACGAAGCCTTCGACGCCCGTCTCACGCAGCGCCGCGACCGCCTCCTCGACGGTCGAGTCGGTGCTCCGCAGCCAGCCGTGCGTCGCCACTTTGCCGCCGCGGGCGTCGACGGACACGAGCACCTGCTCGGCGCCGTGCTCGGCCAGCGCACGTTCCAGCGTCGGCGGGTCGGCGAACGCGACCGTGCCGAGGATCGCGCGGCTGGCTCCGGCCGCGAGGGCTTCGCTCACCGCCTCGGTCGAGCGCAGCCCGCCGCCGTACTGGACCGGGACGCCGGTCTCCGCGGCGATACGGCCGAGGTGCTCCAGGTTCACCGGCCGGCCGGCCTTGGCGCCGTCGAGGTCGACGACGTGCAGCCACGCCGCACCCTGATCGACCCATGCCAGCGCTGCCGCCAACGGGTCCTGCTCGTAGACCGTGCTGGCGTCGAAGTCGCCCTTGACGAGGCGCACGGCGCGTCCTTCGAGGATGTCGATCGCTGGATAGAGGTTCATCGCGTAACGCCGGCCGCGAGGCAGACGCGGGCGAAGTTGGCGAGCATCCGCAGGCCGGCGGCCGAAGACTTCTCGGGGTGAAACTGCACGCCGTAGAAGCTGCCGTGCCGCACGGCTGTGACGAAGCTCTCACCGTACTCCGCCGTGCCGAGCACGTCTTGCGCCTCCGCCGGCTCGGCGACGAAGGAGTGCACGTGGTAGAACGCGCAGCGCGAGGGCAGCTCGGCCACGAGCGGTGACTCCGCCTCGAAGCTGACCTCGTTCCAGCCGATGTGCGGCAGCTTCAGCTCTGCTCCCGCACGCAGTTGGCGAACTTCTCCCGGAACGATGCCGAGGCCGGTCGCGCCGCCCAGCTCGCTGGAGCGCTCGAAGGCCAGCTGCATACCGAGGCAGACGCCGAGCAGCGGCGTGCCGCGCTCGACCCGCTCTACGAGCAGCTCGGCAAGGCCCAAGCGTTCGAGGTTCTCCATCGCCTTCGGGAACGCGCCGACGCCCGGCAGCACGAGACCGGCGGCGTCGCGCAGCTGCTCGTGGTCGCGCGTGATCGTCGCGCTCGCGCCGATGTGGGCGAGCGCCTTCTCGACCGAGCGGCGGTTGCCCATGCCGTAGTCGACGACGGCGATCTCGACCGGCTCGTCGACCAGGCTCATCCGGTCAGCGTGCCCTTCGTGCTCGGCACGCCCTTCTCCGTCGGGTCGATCGCCACGGCCTGCCTGAGCGCGCGGGCGAAAGCCTTGAAGGCGGCCTCGATCATGTGGTGGGCGTTGGTGCCCGCTTCAACGCGCAGGTGCAGCGTCAGCTTGGCGGAGTTGGCCAGCGCGCGGAAGAACTCCTCGGTCAGCTCGTGGTCGAAGCCGCCGGTCGCGCCGGCCGGCAGGTCGGCCTCGAAGTGTGTGAACGGGCGCCCGGAGATGTCGATCGCGCAGGCTGCGCGCGCCTCGTCCATCGGCACGGTCGCGGAGCCGTAGCGGGCGATGCCCGCGCGGTCCGAGAGCGCCGTGTCGAGCGCCTGGCCGAGCACGATCGCGGTGTCCTCGGCGGTGTGGTGCGCGCCTGTCTGCAGATCGCCTGTGACGGTCACGTCGAGGTCGAGCGCGCCGTGACGGGCGAGCAGGTCGAGCATGTGGTCGAGGAAGCCGACGCCGGTCTCGCGGCTGCCCGCGCCGGCGCCTTCCAGGGCCAGGCTGAGGCGGACGTCGGTCTCGGCGGTCTTGCGCTCGATCGTGGCTGTGCGGCTCATGTCGCCTCATTCTCGCTCACGGCGCGGGCCTCCATCGATTCGGCGTGCACCTCGAAGCCCTCGGCGCGTGCGATCGGAGCACCGGCGGCCGCCAGTTTCGTAGCGGCGGCGCCGACGCGCACCTCCACCATGCGCCTACGGAAGTGTCGCGCCGAGAGGCCAGAGGCGAAGCGCGCGGCGCCGCCGGTGGGCAGCACGTGGTTGGAGCCGACGAGGTAGTCGCCGAAAGCGGTGGCGCTGGCGGCGCCGACGAACAGGCAGCCGGCAGCGGTCACGTTGCGCGCAAGCGACTCGACGTCCGAGCCGATCAGC
>DASXER010000092.1:0-12755 GCA_036490015.1 Solirubrobacteraceae bacterium
AACCGCAAACAGTAGTTGTCGAGCGTCGCTCTCTGGATCAGTTCCCATGCACGCGATGGTAGTCCACGCCGGCGTCGATACTCCAAGGCGAAGGAGCAGTGCTCAGGGCTAGGCCAACCCCCGCTCGAACTGCCCATGAAACCCGAACGGGATCCCATGCGGCACCTCTGCCCGTGCCAGCTCGCCCAAGTCGGCCGCGTCGAGCACGAGTAGGAACGAGCGCTCGCTGCCCGCGTCGAGCACGACCGATAGCAGCACGCCGTCGTCCTCGCCCGAGCCTTCGGGCCGGCGCACGAACACTGGCTCGCCGGCGAAGCAGCCGGGCTCGGACCAGCGCAGGTGGCCGCCGTCGTGGGTGTCGAGCTTGACGACGTCGGCGATGAAGTCGCCGTCGCCCACGGAAGCTCCCCACACGTAGCGATACTCGCGCTCGTTGCGGCGCGAGTAGTCGATCCGCGGTAGCTCGATGTCGCAGTCGCCGATCGTCTCCCGTCGCAACGAGCCACCGCCCGGCGCCAACCGGAAGCGCGTCAGCCGCGCCCCCGCGACGGGCTTGCCGGCGCGCAGGCGGTCGAGATAGAGATCCTGCACGATCCCGGCGTCCGGGTAGGCGCACAGGTCGACCACCACTTCGTCGTCCTGCTCGAAGGCGTTGACGTGGTGGAAGGAGAAGCAGGCCTCGCCTTCGATCCTCGCCGCCACGCGCCCGCTGGAGCGCTCGACCAGCGTGAAGCGCGTGCCGCGCTCGGGCTTCCAACGGTAGTTCTCGATGTACGGACGCCCGGCCAGCGCGAGCGACAGCGGGTTGACGACGAGCGGGAACTCGACCAGCACGAGCCAGTGCTCGGTCAGGCCGAACGAGTGCATGTACGCCGGCTCGCGCACCGGCACGGAGGCGATCACGCGCGGCTTCGTCGCGTCGGGCTCGAGCATGAAGAAGCGGTACTCGCTGCGCGGCCCGAGCTTGGCCGCGTAGTTGACGAGGCCGCCGCTCGAACGGTCGAGGTGGGGGTGAGCGGTGCTGAGCTGGCCCGGCGCGCGGTAGGGGTGAATCGCGGCCGACTCCAATGTGCGCGCGTCGAACTGCACCGGCAGCGGCGTCTCGGTCATCGCCAGGAAGCGCTCGCCGAGACGGGCCACGTTGACGTTCGCGTTGTCCGACAGCGACGGCTCGGAGAAGAGGCTCTGGACGCGCTTGAACAGCGAGCGGCAGGGGTCGCTGGCGAACTCGCCGTAGGCGATCCGACCCTGCTCGCGCGCTGCTTCATAGGAGCGGCTGCGCAGGAAGCGGTTGCCGTAGGACACGCGGCCACCGTCGACCGTGAAGCGGTGCAGCATCGCCAGGCCGTCGAACCAGTGGCGCATCCCCTGCGAGCCGACCTCGAACTTCGCCGGGCCGGTGCGCAGCAGCGAGCCCGACAGCCAGACGGGCGGCTCGCCGCGCACAGGCAGGTCTTCGACCACGGTCTCGTGTTCGAGAGAGTCGAAGCCGACCGATGCTGTCAGATCGCTGACGTCAACTGGGGCGGGCATATGAGACCATTCTCCTTGGATCGTACGAACCGTACCGTTCTTACGGTAGCTAAATTCTTCGTCGATGGCAACGCCACGGCTCACCGACACCTCCTACGTCGTGCTCGGCCTCGTCGAGCACATGGCGCCCGTGACGCCGTACGCGCTCAAGCAGATGGCCGCCATCAGCACGACCAACTTCTGGTCCGTGCCGCACACGCAGATCTACACCGAGTGCTCGCGCCTGGCCGAGGCCGGCCTGCTCAGCGAGGAACGCGAGCAGACGGGCCGGCGCCGGCGCATATACCGGCTCACGGAGGCCGGCGGCCGTGCGCTCGAGCGCTGGCGCAGCGACCCGTCCCCGCAGGGCTTCGAACTACGTGACGTCGCCACTTTGAAGCTGTTCTTCGGTGCCGACCCCAAGCTGCTCGCGGAGTCCCAGGTGCGCGCCCACACCACGCGCCTGGAGAACTACGAACAGATCCACGCCGCGGGCGCCGGCTCGCCCCCCGGCTGGCGCCGCGCGCTGGAGGCTGGCATCGGGCACGAGCGCGAGTTCATCCGCTTCTGGACGCGCCTGGCCGAAAGCAAGCCCGAGCCGCAGTAGAAGCGCCCCCTCTCGAGGAACATCCCCCTAAAGAAAAAGATCTTCCGCCGGGGCGCGCATCAGGGCCGCCGCGCCCGGTCCATCGGCCAAGCTCACGAAGCGCTCCAGCCCGTCGAGCACGACGACCGGCTCGCCCGAGTCCTTCGCGCGGGCAAGGTCGGCCGCCGCGGCCGCCGCGTCCGCGACCGCCAGCCAGGTCGCGTGCAGCTCCAGCCCCGCTTCGTCGCGGCGCCCGCGCCAGTCCTCCAGCGGCTGCAGGCCCGCCAGCCCGATCGCCACGTCGACCTGGCCCTGGCGCCACGCGCGCCCGAACGTGTCGCTGATCAGGATCGCCGGCGCCGGCCCGCCGAGCAGCTCGGCCAGGCGCGCCCTCAGAGCCCGCGCCGAGGCGTCCGGGTCGGCCGGCTGCAGCACCAGCGTCTGGCCGTCGTCGCCCGCGTTGGACGCGTCGACGCCCGCGTTCGCGCACACCAGCCCGTGGCGCGTGCGGCAGATCAGCACGCCGCGCTCGGCGCGCATCACCTCGCTCGTCTGCGACAGCACGACCTCGACCATGCGCGGATCCTTGCCGAGCGCCTCGGCCAACTCGTGCGCCCGTGCGCTTGGCTCGATGTCAACGAGCGCCACCGTCGCCCCCTCGACCTTCGAGACCGCGGTGTGGGCGATCGTCAGCACCTGCCCGGCGTGCGGCGCTTGCCCGTTTGTCGTCGCGGCCGCGAGGATCAGCTCTGCCAGGTCGTCGCCCGCGTGCAGCTGGGGGATGCCCGCGAGGGCGCGTGCGCTGAGTGTCGGCACGTGGATCGTCTAAGCGGCGGCGCTCGCCGCGGTGTCCCCGTCGAGCAGCACGCGCGTGCCAGGCGCGCCGCTGTGCTCGCCGGCGAGACGGTCGCGCAGGGCGGAGAGGTCAGCGCCCGTGTCGACGTCCAGCAGCAGCGATGCGACGCCCGGCTCGACGCGCGCCTGCACCCCCGCCTCGCGCGCCAGCGCCAGATGACGCGCGCAGCTGTCCGGGCCGAAGCTCGCCGCGATCGCGTCCGGCGGCTGCAGCAGCAGCCCGTTCGTGCCCGTGCCGTGGCGATCGGGCACCACGACCACGCCCGGAGGGCCCGGGACGCCTTGCTCCAGCAGCTCGGCCAGCTCGTCGGCCTCCAGTGCCGGACAGTCGCCCGGCACGCACAGGACCCGCTCGAAGCCTTCCTCCAGCGCGCGGGTGATCCCCAGCTCGACCGCAGCCGACTGGCCCGCTTCGTCCCGGTCGGCGACGATCAGCGCGTCGAACGCGCGTGCGGTGGCGATCGCCACCGGCTCGTTCGTGACCGCGATCGTCAGCTCGATGCCCGGCGTCCCAGCCAGCGCACGCAGCACGTCGCCCACCATCGCGCGCACCAGCTGCGCGTGCAGCGGGTCTTCGACGCTCGCGCCGAGACGCTGCTTGGCGGCGGAGAAGCGCTTGATCGGCAGGATGGCGGCGGTGCGCACGGCTCGCTCAGAGCCTAGCCATTACTCGACGCCGCGCTCAGAAGCGCAGCAGCATCAGCCCGACGGTGACGCCGGGGCCGACCGTGATCGCCAGGCCGTACTCGCCGGCCGCGGGCTCGCACTCGTCGATCGTGTCGCGCAGCACGTAGAAGATCGACGGTGTGCCGACGTTGCCGTGATCGGCCAGCGCCTGCCAGCTGACCGCGACGTCCTCGTCGCCGAGGCTGAGCGCGTCGCGGATCGATTCGACGATCCGCCGCCCGCCCGGGTGCACGATCCAGTGGGCGATGCGGCTGATGTCGAGGTGGTTGGCCGCCAGGAAGCTCTCGACCAGCGTCTCCAGGCCGGTCGCGGCGAGGTCCGGCAGCTCGCGCGCGAGGTGCAGGTAGCTGTCGTCGTTCGTGGCGCGCAGGTTGACCGCTTCGTGGGTGCCGGGGATGTGGTGGACCTGGCTGGCGACGATCGCCGGCCCCTGCGCCGCGCGGTCGCCAGACAAAAGCGCCACGCCGCAGCCGTCGCCGAAGATCGCCGAGCCGACCGTCTTCGCGCGCGGGTCGTCCGCGCGCGCCGGCATCAGGATCGAGCTCATGCTCTCCGCCGCCACGACCAGCACGTCGCGTCCCGGGTGGGATTGCAAAGCCTGGCTTGCGAGACGCATCAGCGGCACGGCGCTCGCGCAGCCGACGCCGACGAGGTGGTACTTGTCGATCGTGAGCGGCATCTCGTAGTTTTCGATCAGCCGGTGGGCGAGCGTCGGGCAGCCGTAGGAGTAGAGGCTCGCGCTCAGCACGGTGCCGATCGAGAGCGGGTCGATGCCGAGCTTGTCGATCGCCTCGACCGAGGCGGCGAGCAGTTCGTCCTCGACCTGCTGGCTGCGGCCCTGGGTGTTGCGCGCCAGGTAGTCGGGGTCGAGGTTCAGGTGGCGACGCTCGATGCCGGCACGGGAGAAGATGCGCTCGGCGAACTCGTCGCCGGCTAGCCCCAGGCGCTCGAGCACCTCGGCCTGCGTGTAGGAGGTGCCGGCTTCGGCGACCGCGAGCCCGGCGATGCGCGGGCCGCTGCGGGCGGTGGCGGGCTCCCAGGGGCGCTCCTCCGAGGAGGTGGAGGCGCTGGCGCGGGGTGATCCGGAATCTAGAAGTGTCAAGGTGGGGGGTGGCTCCTTGGCGTCCTTGGCTCCCGCCGACGCGCGGGGTCTCCGGCTCCGGCGTCGTGGCGATTAGCCTTCTAACCGCCGGGCGATGCCGTTGTTACGCGCATCCCGTCGATCGTTAGAGGTTTCTTAGTATACGGCGCCTACGGACCTCAGCCCTGCCGCCGACGCTGCGTGCAAGCATAGGCTCTCGCCTGGCGACAACCCCTCCGACACGACAAGGACTGTGAAATGCAAGTAATCGGCGCCGGCCTGCCGCGCACCGGGACGCTCACCCAGAAGCTGGCCCTCGAAAAGCTCGGTTTTGGCCCCTGCTACCACTGGGTGAACATAATCGCCGACCTCGACGAGGTCGAGCTGTGGCACCGCGCGCTCGACGGCGAGGACATCCTGGGGCGGATCTTCGACGGCTACGAGAGCACGGTCGACTGGCCCGGCGGCTTCGTGTATCGCCAGCTCGCCGAGAAGCACCCCGACGCGAAGGTGCTCTTGAGCGTGCGCAACCCCGACACCTGGGAGCCGAGCTACCGCGACACGATTGGAAGCTTCTGTCACGGCGACACGCTGATCGGCCACCTCTCGCAGGCGCGACGCGAAGTCGATGGGCGCTGGAAGCGCTACCTGGAACTCGTCGACCGCATGTTGTGGCTGGAGTCCTCGCCGTTCGGCGACGGCTGGGGCGAGGAGGACATGAAGCGCCAGGCGCGCGCCTACAACGAGCAGGTCAAGGCTGAGGTCCCCGCCGAGCGGCTGCTCGTGTGGGAGGTCGCCGAAGGCTGGGAGCCGCTGTGCGAGTTCCTCGAAGTCCCGGTGCCCGACGAGCCGCTGCCGCACGAGAACGACCGCGACACGTTCGTGGGGCGCGTGGCCAACGGCGCGATCGACGCGCTCAACGCCTGGCGCGACGCGGGCGGGCAGACCTGATCGTCAGAGTTCGAGGGCGAACTCGACGGTCGCGCTCGCGAGGCGATGACGGCTGTGCGCGTCGTCCATCCTCGTATTGGTTTTTAGGATTTCGATGTTCCCCGGGTCGAGCGCTTCGTCTGTGACGAGGCCGTCGAGCACGCCGTCGTAGAGCTGCGCGATTCCTGTTGCGTCGAGCGGCGCTTGGGCGTACTGCATGAAGGCGGCGGTCGGTCCCTTGATGACCGCGCCGGCGACGATCGGGCTGACCGCGACGACCGGGGCTGTGGCTTTCTGGAGCGCCTCGCGTATCCCGGGGATGGCGAGGATCGGGCCGATCGAGACGAGCGGGTTGGACGGGCCGATCACGATCGCGTCGGCCATGGCGATCGCTTCGAGCACCTGTTCGGTGGGGTGTGCGTCCTGTGCGTGGCGGTACTCGACGCCCGTGACCGGCCCTTCGGCTTTGGCGCGGATCATGAACTCCTGGAACGCGAGCCAGTCGTGCCGCGGCGTCCTGACGAACGTGCGCACGGGCGTGTCGCTCGCGGGAAGGACGCGGGTCTTCTGGTGAATCGCGTCGTTGAGCCTCGCCAGGGCCTCGGTAGGGGACAGGCCTTCTTCGAGCATCCGCGAGCGCTCCATACACCACGCCAGGTCACGGTCGCCGAGGTTGAACCAGACGTCGACGCCGAGCTGGCGCAGACCGTCCATGACCTTGAAGCTGTCGTCTTTCAGGCCCCAGCCGCGCTCGTCGATCGTGTTCGCGAGCCAGAACGAGACGAGGTCGGGATCGGGAGAGACGTAGGCGCCGTAGATCTCGATGTCGTCGCCCGTGTTGACGATCGCGTCGAGGTTCTCAGGGCCGAGCGTGGCGGCAAGTCCGGCGGCCAACTTCGCCCCGCCTGTGCCGCCCGTCAGCAGCGCTACGCGTGGCGGGGTCTGGGTCATTCCCAGAGGGCGTCAGGCAGGCCCGTCAGGCGGATGCCCGCGTGGGCCTTGTAGCGCGAGTTGACCGCGATCAGCATCGCCGTCAGCGACTCGGTCGTGCGCGACATCTCCAGGCGCCCGCAGTCCACGCAGCGAAGGCCCTCGATGCGCTCGATCAGCTGGGCTGCCTCGGTCTTGTCGGCCCGCTTGTCGCCGCACACGAGCACGTCCTGGTCCAGCGGGTGCTCGAGGTCCGCGAGCGAGGCGGCGCTGACCGTGTGTAGGGCGGAGACGACCCTGACGCCTTCGGGCGCCATCTCCAGCGCCTGCTGGGCGGCCGAGCCCTGCGGGACGCCGAGCATACGCGTCGCCTTGCCGCTGACGGCGGCCGCGAGCGGCACGGTCGCGTCGATCAGCAGCTGGCCCGGCTGCAGGGTCTCCTTGAGGTTCGTGAGCGTCTCGGACTGGTTGCGGAACGGGACGCTGAGGAAGACGATGTTCGCGGCTTTCGCGGCGGTCGCGTTGTCGTGGCCCGAGAACGAGCCGTCGGGCACGATCGCTTTCGCACGCTCTGCCGTCTCCTCGCCTCTATGGGCTTCGCGAGACCCGATCACGATTGGCACTCCCGTGCGGGCCAGGCGGATCGCGAGGCCGAAGCCGAGCGCGCCCGAGGCGCCGATGACGGCGACCGGATCGTGGCTGGAGGTGGGGGACGACACGGCGGCGAGTATAGGCTTCGGAGGATGCGGCTTCAGGGCAAGGTGGCATTCGTGACCGGCGGCGCTTCTGGCATCGGCGCCGCCACCGCCCGCCGCATGGCCGCCGAGGGGGCGCGCGTCGCGATCGGCGACCTGAACGAGCAGGGCGCTAAGGACGTCGCCGGCGAGCTGGACGGCTTCGGCTGCGCGTTGGACGTGGCTGACGCCGCGTCGGTCGGTGTCGCGGTGGCTGGCGCCGTCGACGCGCTCGGCGACATCGACGTGCTCGTCAACAACGCCGGCACCGACCGCTTCTCGTTCTTCGTCAACACCGACGAGGAGCTGTGGGACCTCGTGCTTGGCGTCAACCTGCGCGGCACGATGGCCGTCACACATGCCGTGCTCGGGCGTATGCAGGAGCGTCGCGTTGGCTCGATCGTCAACGTCGCCAGCGAGGCCGGCCGCGTCGGCTCGCCGGGCTCGGCTGTCTACTCGGCCGCCAAGGCGGGCGTGATCGGGTTCACGAAGGCGATCGCGCTCGAGGCGGCGCGTTACCGCGTGCGCTGCAACGCCGTCGCGCCCGGACCGATCGAGACGCCGCTGTTGAACGCCGCGCCGCTGATGCTCGGCGAGATCGGCGAGCGGCTGAAGCAGGGGATGGTCAACGCCACAGCGCTCGGACGTAGCGGCGAGCCGGAGGAGGTCGCGGCGGCGATCGCGTTCCTGGCCGGCGACGAGGCCTCCTACGTGACGGGTCAGACGCTGAACGTCAGCGGCGGCCTGTCGATGTGGTGAGCGCGGTGGGGCTGCCCGAGTGGATCAGCGTCCGCGAGGTGGGGCCGCGTGACGGCTTCCAGAACGAGCCCGAGGTGATTGAGACCGCGCGCAAGATCGAGCTGATCGACGCGCTCGCGCGCACCGGCCTGCGGAGGCTGGAGGTGACGAGCTTCGTGCGCCCCGACGTGATCCCGCAGCTGGCCGACGCGGCCGCGGTGCTGGCGGGGATCGACGTGCCCGCGGAGGTCGCGATCTCGGTGCTGATCCCGAACGAGCGCGGCTTGGACAACGCCTTGCGGGTTCTCGACGCGCGCGAGGGACGGGCGGCCTTCGACGAGATCAACGTCTTCCTGTCGGCTTCGGAGACCCACAACCAGAAGAACGTCAATCGCTCCGTGGCCGACTCGCTCGCCGGGCTGCGCGTCGTGCTGGGACGCGCGGTCGAAGCCGGGTTGCGTTGCGAGGGAGTGATCTCGACGTCTTTCGGCTGCCCGTACGAGGGACACGTGCCCGTCGAGCGGGTCTTGGACATCGCGCAGGAGCTGTGCGAAGCGGGCGCTGTCGAGATCGGCTTCGGCGACACGACCGGCATGGCCAACCCGCTGCAGGTGGGGGAGCTGTTCGGCGCCGCGCGCGAGCGGCTCGGCGAGGGGGTGGAGCTGACCGCGCACTTCCACAACACGCGTGGGCAGGGGCTCGCGAACGTACTCGCGGCGCTGCAGGCGGGCGTCGACAGCTTCGAGTCGAGCTTCGGCGAGCTGGGCGGCTGCCCGGTGCCGGCGGGCGCGACCGGCAACATCGCGAGCGAGGACCTCGTCTCGATGGTGCACGAGATGGGCATCGAGACCGGCATCGAGATGGCCGCGCTGATCGCGTGCGCGCGGCGTGTGCAGGAGATCCTCGGCCGACCGCTCGGCAGCCACACGCTCGTGGCCGGGCCGATCGAGTGGCACTAGCGCGCTGAGCGTCAGACGCTGCTCGGCACCTGCTCGGCGTCGGCGTCGGCGTCGGCCTGACGCGCCGCTTCGCGCACGGCCGACACGCAGTACTCCTGCACCGCGACCTCCATCTCCAGCGTCTGCGCGAGCGCCGGGCGCGCCGAGGCGTCCATCACGCGCTTGGCGCGGCCGACCGCCCAGTGGGAATTCGCCAGCAGTTCGTCGACCAGCTGCTGTGTGGCCTCGTCGAGCTGCTCGGGCTCGACGACGCGGTTGACGAGCCCGATGCGCTCGCCCTCCTCGGCGCCGATCAGGCGCGCGGTCATGATCAGCTCCTTGGCGCGGCCGAGCCCGACCACCGCCGGCAGGCGGGTCGAGCCGCCGACGTCGGGGATGATCCCGAACTTGACCTCCGGCAGGCCGAGCTGAGCGTCGCTGGACGCCACGCGCAGGTCGCAGCCAAGCGCCACCTCCAGCGCACCGCCGACGCAGGTGCGATGGATCTGGCAGACGACCGGCTTGGCCATCTCTTCGCACAGGTTCGCGCACGCCAGGAAGACGTTGCGGAAGGGACGCAGCATTCCCTCCTGTCCCGTCGAGGACATCAGCTCGACCAGATCCACGCCAGCTGAGAAAACCGGGCCTTCGCCACGCAGCACGACGCAGTGCACGGACGGGTCGCTGGCCGCCTCGGCGAGCGCTTGCGCGAGCGCCTTCAGCAGCTCCTGATTCATCGCGTTGCGCTTCTCGGGGCGGTTGAGCACCACGTGCCGCACGGGCCCGCGATCCTCGGTCAAGACGATGCTCATGTGGCTGCTCCTCTCGGTCGGCTCACAAGCCTACGCCAGCTCAGCTCAGATCCAGCACCGGCGTCGGCGGCTCGATGTCCTCGTCGTGGCCCTCGCGCGGGACGATCGCGGTGCCGACCGCGAAGAACTCGATCGTGTGGCTGCCCCAGCCGTGGTTGTTCTCGTGCAATTTGACGCCGACGATGCCCTCGGCCTGCAGCTCCTGCGCCTCCGCCTGCATACGCTCCATCGCCAGCTCGCGCGCGTCGTACAGCGCCTGCGTGAAGTTCGACAACTCGACGTTGCGCCCGGTCTGGGCCATCGACTGCATCATGCCGCGGTGCGCGACGTGGTAGACGCAGCTGCCCATCACCATGCCGACCGGCCTGTGCCCGGTGCGTAGCAGCGTCCAGAAGTCCTGGCCCGAGAGGTCGCTCGTGAACGGCCGGCCGTTGGGAGCTCGATGGAGCACGCCTTCTGAGTGCTTGACGGCGGTCCCGATCGCGATGAACTCAGCCATGTCCTGGCCCCACTCGTAGCGGCCGACGTCGAGGCGCACGCCGACGACGCCGTCGGCGCCCAGCTGGTCGGCCTCCTCCTCCATGCGCGTCATCGCCAGCTGGCGGGCGCCGTACATCGCCTGCGACAGAACGTCCATCTCCTGGCTTTTCTTCCAGCCGGACATCTGCAAACCGATGTGGTAGATCGAGCTGCCCACCACGAGCCCGAGCGGTTCGAAGCCGGCTTGCTTGACGAGCAGGAACTCGTTCACCGACAGGTCGGAGGTGAACAGGCCGGCGCGGTTCTGCTGCAGGCGCGTGCGCCCGGCCTCGGGCACGCCCTCCATCGACGTGGGGTCGTAGTTCGGCTCGCTCATCAAGGCGTCTCCAGTCGTCTCAGATGGATAGGTCGATCGTGGTCTTTGGTCGCGCCGCGGCCGGCGTCCGCGCGGCGCGGATGGCGGTCCCGATCGCGTCGAAGGTGATCATCATCCCGCCGCGTTCGCCCCCGCCGCTGCCGACCTCCAGGCGGTTCATCGTGTGGCGCAGGCGCATCCCGACGACGCCGCTCGCGCCGAGCTGGGAGGCCTGCATTCCGATGTAGTCGATCACCTGCTCGCGGGCGCCGTAGACGCCTTCCGTGAACTCGCTGTACTCGACGTTTTCGAGCATCCCCGGTCCCTGAGGGCCGCTCAACCAGTTGTTGGCGAAGGCGGCGAAGAAGACCGACGTGCGCGAGACGATCCCAACCGGCTCGTAGCCGGCGTCGAGCAGCTTCGCGTAGTCGGCGACCGACAGCTCGGTCAGCGCGGGAGCCGCTGCCGGCGGGGCGCCCTCGCGACGTACGGCGGTGCCGGTCACGACGTATTCGAGCGCGCCGGGTTCGAGATCGCCTTCGGTCGCTTTCACCTCCACGCTCACGACCGCCTCGGCGCCCGCGTGGCGCGCCTCCAGCTCCATGCGGTTGAGTGCACGGCGACGAACCTCGTTCCAGGCGTCGGAGAGGGTTTCCAGCTCGGTGACGATCGAGCCGCCGAGCATCATCGGGTATGTCGACGGTTGGAAGCCGACCTGGTAGACGGAGCTGCCCATGACCTGGGCGAGCGGGCGCAGGCCGAGCCGATCGCAGAGGGCGAAGCCGGCCGTCGAGAGAGTCGAGCTGAAGGGCGTCGAGCCGCCGGCCAGCGCCTTCAGCCGCTGCTCGGCGGCCAGCGGGATGTCGCCTGCTTCGATCCGTGCCAGGTCGTCTTCGGGCGCCGTCAACGCAGCAGCTCCTCGAGCGCCGTCCTGGCCTCGGCGCTGCGCTCCGCCTCGGCGCGCAGGTCGTCCGTCAAGGCCGCGATCCAGTCGGAGGGCGCCAACGTCTCCGTCTTGATCGCGATCCCGCCGACCTCGCGCCGCCGCGAGGTCTCGAGTCCCGCGCCGCCGACCGTGAGCGCGTAACCGCACCCGCCGATATCGACCTGTAGCGAGCGCAGACGTCGCTCGCCACGCCCGAGCAGTCCGCCGCCGCTGCGCTGGACGCGACAGCGGCCGGGCAGCGCCTGCTCCAGCTTGCTCGCGAGCACCTCGACCGACAGCCTGAGGTCGGCACCGTCCGCGCGCAGCCCGGCAGCGGCGATGTCGAAGTCCATGCGCTGAGACTACAGCGCGATCCGACCCCGGCTAGGCTCCGGTTTTCCACTGGCAAAGACAGACGAGCGAGGGCGAAGATGGCTGAGATCAAGCAGGTCGGAGTGCTCGGCGGCGGCCTGATGGGCCACGGCATCGCCCAGGTGGCGGCCACGGCGGGCTACGATGTCGTTTTGCGCGAGGTCGACGAGGCGACGCTCGCCAAGGGCATCGGCAAGATCGAGAAGCAGCTCGCCCGCGCGGTCGAGAAGGGCAAGACGAGCCAAGAGGACGCCGACGCGCTGCGCGCACGGATCAAAGGAACCGTCGACTACTCCGACTTCGCCGACTGCGATCTCGTGATCGAGGCGATCACCGAGAACCTCGCGCTGAAGCTGGAGATGTGGAAAGAGATCGACGGGATCGTGAAGCCGGAGGCGGTCTTCGCCACCAACACCTCCTCGCTGGCGGTCATCGACCAGGCTGCTTCGACCTCGCGCCCCGGCCAGTTCGTCGGCTTGCACTACTTCAACCCGGCGCAGGTGATGAAGCTGGTCGAGGTCGTGCGCTGCGTGACGACCTCGCAGGAGACCTTCAACACCGCTCTGGAGTTCATCCGCTCTGAGGGCAAGCTCGCGATCCCCACGCGCGACAAAGCGGGGTTCATCGTCAACCGCCTGCTCGTCCCCTACATGCTCGACGCGATCCGCGCCCACGAAGAGCAGGTCGGCTCGATCGCCGAGATCGACGACGCGATGAAGGCCGGCGCGGGGCACCCGATGGGGCCGCTGACGCTCGCGGACTTCGTCGGGCTGGACACGCTGGGCTCGATCTGCGACGTGCTCTTCGACGAGTTCCGCGA